>NZ_JBFRCG010000007.1:0-415860 GCF_040965595.1 Paraburkholderia sp. EG287B | reverse complement strand
TTCCGTCGGCTTCGCATTCGCTTCGATCGCCGTAGCGACATTCACGAAGCATTCCTCAAATTCGCTTGCTCGCTCGTGTGCTGGAATATATTCAAACGAGCGCAGTCGGCTTTTTGAACTGGCCTCTTAATGTCGATCAGCTTCACGCCGATCATGAAGACGATGGCCGACAGCACGGCGCCAGGCAGAAAGCTGAGCGGCTTCGTGAGGAACAGCAGCACGAGCAGCACGATTGCAGCGGTCGTGAGATGGGCGATCTGCGTGCGGCCGCCCGCTTCGTCCACCATCTCGGTTTTGGTCGGGCTACCGTTCACAACGAAAGTGCCGGTGAACGCGGCCGCGGCGTTTGCGGCGGCGAGACCGATGATGTCGGCGTTGTCGTCGCCCTTCTCGTTGTAGCGGTTGGCATATGCGCGCGCGGTCGCGGCGCTCTGCGCAATGATGACGATGAAGCACGATGCCGCGGTGGCGAGCACCTGGTTGATTTCATTCATATGCACCGGCGGCAGGAACAATGAAGGCAATCCGCCCGGCACGTCGCCCGTGACCGCGATGCCACGCGAGGCAAAATTGAACACCGCGCTCGCCACGATGGAGCCGATCACGGCGATCAGCGCACCAGGCGCACGCGGCACAAACCGCTTGCAGCCTACGATCACCACGAGCACGGCGATCGCCAGCGCAGCAGTCGGCACATTGATACCGCCGACGCGCTGAAACACAGACACGATTTGCATGATCGGGCCATGCCCCTGTTTCGCGAGCCCGAGCAGTCCGGCGAACTCGCCTGCCGCCACCTGCACGCCGACGCCGGTCAGGAAACCGATCAGCGCGCTTCGGGAAAGAAAGTCTGCGAGAAAACCCAGCCGGAAGACGCGCGCGATCACGAGCATCACCCCGACCGCCAGCGCAACGGTGCTGGTCAGCGCGATATATTCCTTGCTGCCCAGCGCGGCGACGGCGGTCAACATGCCGGCAAGGATGGCGGCGGTGGCGGAGTCCGCGGCGACCACCAGTTGACGCGACGCGCCCAAGAAGGCGAATGCGACCAGCGGCAGCAGGGTCGTGTAGAGGCCGGTGACCGTGGGCGTGCCGGCAATCTTCGTGTACCCCATCACCTCGGGAATGCCAAGTGCCGCCAGCGTGATCCCAGCGACGATATCGTGCGGCAACTGTGTGGCGTTGATGGGCAAGAGGCCCTGCAAGAAGGGCATGCGATGCAGCCGCGGTTCCATCGAAGCAGCAGATTTCATGTTGTCGCCTCCACTCGGTTTGTGAGCTTGCCGACCAGCGCATCCGCGATGATCACATCGAGGATGATCACATTGGACGCGCCCGCGTTCTCGAACAGCCCTTTTCTCAGGGGATTTTCACCCGGCACGGCGATCGGCAGCGCGGGATTGAGCGTATGCGCGAGCAACGTGATGGCCAGGTTGTTGTTGCTGTCGGGTGTCGTGACGACGAGCGCCTTGGCGCTATCGAGCCGCGCGCTCTTGAGCACTTCGTCAAATGCATCGGGCGAGCCGAGCACGACCAGATGGTCATGGTCCGCCGCGCGTTCGGCCTGCGCTTGATCACCTACGAGGACCAGCACGGTGTGCCCCGCATCGCGCAAACGATCGGCAACCAGCGTCCCGAGGGAATGATATCCAACCACGACAACGTGATTGGCGAGCTGTTCGAGTTTGTGTTCCATGGTTCTATTCTCCCGATACGCCATGACGTCGTCGCCGGACAGCATGCCGGTTAGCTTCGACACCGCGAATCCGCCTATTACCAGCGTTGCGAGCATGGCCAGCAGCATGAAGATCTTCTGATTCTCGTTGAACTCGGCAAAGTCGCCGACTGTCGTGACGAGATTGACCCCATCCCAAATGGCGTTGAACAGCTTGTTGGGAAACGGATTACTGGAACTGTCGAGCATGACCAGACCCGTAGCCGCGCCGCCTAGCAACAGCAGGAGCAGGCCCACGGTGTGGCGCGCACGGCGGCGCCACTCCCGAATGCGGATACGCCCAAGACGCGGCTCATCGACACGGAAGATCCACATGGCTACCTTCGTACGGTTACATGCCTCTCACGCCCGGCGGCAAACAGCGCGCCAGCACTCATAGCTCCGATTCGATCGGCAGCAGACCCATGAACCATATGCTCGTACGCCGTCCCAAAGTGACATCCGGCTCCGAGTCCAGTTCCGTTACCGTGCCGTTTTCGGTGGTGTCGATCCAGACGATCCGTTTCGAGCCGTTCGCGTCGGTGCGCAGTTCCACTCGCCACGCGACCTCGTCCAGATGCGGTTCGACGTCGTCGACCACCTGGCCGGCAATTGCCGAGCTATTGCAGAGTACGCCGATCTCCGTGTTGAGGCGACTCGAGCGCGGATCGAGATTCATCGACCCGATGAAAACGCTTTGCCGGTCGAACACATAGGTTTTCGCATGCAACGACGCCCTTGATGAGCCAAAGATCTTTCGTTGCGACTTCACGTGCACCGAGCCAACGGGTTTCAGCTCATACAGGCGTACGCCGGCCTTGAGGAGATCTTCGCGATAGTGCTCGTAGCCGGCATTGACCGCAACGACGTCGGTTGCAGCGAGCGAATTGGTCAGCACCGTGACGCGCACGCCGCGAGCAGTCAGATCGCTGATCCATGCCACCCCCTCTTTGCCCGGCACGAAGTATGGCGAAATGATCAGCATCTCCTGCGTGGGTTTGAGGTTCAGGGCCGCGAACTTCGTCATGAGGTGGCCATTCGGATCGTTCGGATCGCGCGTGACCTTGGCCGGGTCGTCGTACAGAAGCGTGGCTTGCCCCCACGCAAAGTCGGTGCTGCCGGGGTCGAGCACAGCGGCCATCCGCGCTCTCGCTTGCACGACGTAAGCGGAGTCGTGCACCGAATTGATGTAGTCGTCCAGTTTCGCGCGGTAGGCGGCCAACGCGGACGGATCCGCCGCGTGTCCCATCAGTTGCTCGATGGAATAACTCGATTCGGAATTCCAGAACTGATCGAAAGCGTTAGACACCTGGTGGACAACCGCACCGTGCACCAGTACATCCAGATCCCCGAAGGCCACCACACTCGAGGCCCCGAAGTATTCGTCGCCAATATTGCGCCCGCCAAGAATGGCGGCTTCGTTGTCCGCAATCATCGCCTTGTTGTGCATGCGCCGGTCGACACGCGAGAATTCGAGTGCAGTCGCAACCGACTTGAAGTTGCGGCTCGCGACCGGATTGAATAGCCGTATCTGCAGGTTCGGGTGCGAGTTGAGCGTGAGCAGCACCTGGTCGTCCGCGTTCGTGCCCAGGTCGTCGAGCAGGACACGAACGCGTACGCCCCGGTCTGCGGCCTTGAGCAACGCCGCCGCCAGTTCACGGCCAACCAGATCGTCGTGCCAGATGTAGTACTGCAGATCGAGCGAACGGTCGGCGTTTCCGGCGAGCATAATGCGGGCCACTATCGCATCGGTCGGGTCTTGCAGCAGGTGAAACGCCGTGTCGCCCTGATGCTTCTGCTCGTCCGGAACGAAGAGCGTGCCGAGCCGGGTGCTTTCCGTGTGTTGCAGCGCAAAAGTCTGTGGCTGGTTCGTCTGTGGCGGCAAACCGGCACAAGCGGCCACCACGAAGACAAGCGCAATTACGATGAGACGCTGCAGGCTTTTCATCTCCACACCTCACAGATCCGCGCCTTCGGTGAAAGGCGTCACTCCCTGTTGCGCAACCGAAGCAATCCCATCAGAACCTCATCGCGATACGTTGCAAGCTCGTGCAACGAGCGCGACTGGACTTCTTCGTGTACGCCCTTGATGATGGTCTCCCGCACGTCCGCCGTGAGTTCCGGTGTTCCGAGCACGTGCCACCAGGCTGTCAACGGGCCGGTGAACTGCTCGAAGAAGTGTTCGATACCGCCCTGCCCGCCGCCGAGATGGTAGAGAAGACTCGGCCCCATGATCCCCCAACGCAGGCCCGGGCCCCACGAAACGGCCACGTCGGCATCGCCGACGCTCACGACACCCTCCGCAATCAGATACACCACTTCGCGAAAGAGGGCCGCCTGCAGGCGATTGGCGACGTGGCCCGGAACCTCCTTGTGCAAGCGGATGGTCCGCTTTCCGAGGCCGCGATAGAATGCGCTGACGCGATCAATGGTCTCTTCGGAGGTCTTCGCGCCACCCACGATCTCGACCAGCGGTATCAGATGCGGCGGGTTGAATGGATGACCGATTACGCAGCGTTCGGGATGGTTCGGGCAGGCGGATTGAATCTCGCTCATCGTCAGGCCCGACGAACTCGAAGCGATGATCGCCTCCGGCGCCAACGCTTCATCGAGCCGCCGGTAGAGGTCCTTCTTGAAGTCGATACGCTCCGGCCCGTTCTCCTGAACCAGATCGCTCCCGGCTATGGCTTCCTCGAAGTTCGCCGTGAATTGAAGCTTCGAAGGCGACGCGCCGGGCGTGAGCCCCAGTTCCTCCAGCGCGGGCCACGCGGCTGCGATGAATTCGTCGAGTTTCTGCTTTGCATCGGGGGCGATGTCGGTCGCGACGACGTCCAGACCTTTGGCGAGAAACAGCGCCGCCCAGCTCGCTCCGATGACCCCGGTCCCGATGATCGTCACGCGCTCGATTGTCTTGCTCATGGTAAGCACTCCGTGGCGTTAAACGAACGCACTGAACCCGCTAACCGCCTTGCCGACGATCAGCGAATTCATCTCGCGCGTGCCTTCATAGGAATAGAGGGCTTCCGAGTCGGCCATGAAGCGCGCGACGTTATAGTCGAGCACGATGCCATTGCCGCCCAGAACTTCGCGAGCCCAGCCGACCGTCTCGCGCATGCGTACCGTGCAGAATGCCTTGGCGAGCGAGGCATGCTCGTCCCTTAGCTTGCCCTGGTCCTGCAGTTGCGCGAGACGCACGACCATGCACTGCGAGGCCGTGATGTTGCCGAGCATCTTCGCGAGCAGGTCCTGGACCATCTGAAACGATGCGATCGGCTTGCCGAACTGTTCGCGCGTCTGAGCATACTTGAGCGCGTGTTCATATGCGCCCATGCTGCAACCCACCGACTCCCACGCCACATACTGGCGGGTCAGGCGCAGCACGCGTGCCGTGTCGCGGAAGGTCGAGTCGCCCTGCAGGCGGTTCTCTTCCGGCACGCTGCAGTTATCGAGCGTGATGACGCCGTTTTGCACAACCCGCAGCGCGACCTTGCGCTCGATCTTCGAAACCGAGAACCCCGGCGTCGTCTTGTTTTCCACGATGAATCCTTTCACCTGGTTGTCGTCGACGTCACGTGCCCAGATGATGGAAAGATCGCACCATGGCGAATTGCCGATCCAGCGCTTCTGGCCGTTGAGCACCCAGGTATCGCCTTCGCGCTTCGCGGTCGTGAGAAGCCCGCCGCCGGCGCCCGAGCCGACCAGCGGCTCGGTCAGGCCAAAGCAGCCCACCTTCTCGAGACGGGCCATGGGCGGCAGCCACTTCTGCTTCTGCTCTTCCGACCCGCCGAGGTAAATGGAACCCATGGCGAGGCCGCTGTGCACACCGTAGAACGTGGCGATCGAGGCGTCGACACGCGCAATTTCCATGGCCATGAAGCCGTCGAGCAGAACGCTGCCGCCGGGGCAGCCATAGCCCTCGAAACCAATGCCGACGATATTCAGATCCTGAATGCCGGGGATCAGCTCGAACGGGAACTTGTCGTCGGCCCAGTACTGGTTGATGACGGGCGCCACGGTCCCTTCCATGAAGCTCCGCACCTTCTTGAGGAGCGCCTGCTCATCGTCGCTCAAGACCTGGTGGATCATGTAGAAGTCGCTATCGGGCGCTGGCAGCGCGTGAGGAAGCTTTGTTTCTGGCATGGTGTGTCTCGTTGGTGATGGTCAGGACCGCGTATGGGACAAATAGTCGTAGACCACTTCGGCGTTGCCGAGTGACAGGTCGGTCAGCAGATGCACGGCCGACAGAACCTCGAGCACCGGCAGCTTGGCGACGGGCGCGAAGCAGTGCGGATGCAGTTCCAGTGAGGCAGGGCCTGTCCACGCGCCCTTTACAGTCAGATCCTCGATGTAATACCTGACGATCTCGCACACCCGGGCCGTGCAGTCCACGTGCGGCAGGATCTTAAGCAGATAGCCTGGCGCCTCGAGAGTCTTCCTGACCGAGGCGAGATCGAGCGCCTTGTACTTGTAGGCCATCGTGGCCGTGGCAACGCGCACCCCGTTATAGTCGAGCGTGCCAACGAGCGCGTCGTTGCGCACCTCCAGCTTCGGTTGCGCGAGCACTTTGGGGAAGCCCAGCAGTTCGCGACCGGAGGCGATGCCGGCCTCGCTGTCGAGATACATCGCATGCGTAAAGCCGCCGGCGACGCCGTCGAGCGTGACGGGTATCACCTGGCCGGATTCGGTGTACGAGCCCAGCCCGCTCGAATCGGGCATGTTGATGAACTCGTACTTGACGATCGGCTCGACCGGCCTGAGCGGAGCCGGGACCACTCGCGCAAGCGCCTCTGGATCGGTGCGATAGGTGATGATCACGAATTCGCGATCGACGAACCGGTACGGCACTTTGGGATAGGCGGGGCTCGTCAAGGGCATCGCGTAGGCCGATGCGCGCACTTCGTCTTCAGTCATGGAACGCTCCATAGTTGCCGTGCGGGGTGGAAGGCGCGACGGCCCCGCTCACGACGCGCGCTTGAATCGTGCGACCGCGCCCGCATCGTTCAGCCGCGCGATATCGGCTTCGCCGAACCCCAGTTCCTGCAGGATTAGCGCACCGTGTTCGCCGAGTTGCGGGGCCGCCGTGGGCTTCACTTTCGGCGAGCCGAACACCTGAAACGGGCTGCTGACGGTGCGGGCTTCCTTCCCGCCGGGCTGCGCGAGCGGCACGACGATCCCGTTGGCCGGTAGTTGCGGGTCGTCGATGATCTCTCGCGCGACCTGAACGACACCGAAGATCACGCGGCCGGCATCGAGCACCTGCTTCCAGTACGCGAGCGGCCGGCTCGCGAACATCGGGTCGAGAATCTCGACCAGTTGTGCGGAGTTGGCGATGCGGTTTTCGTCGACGAAGCGCGGGTCCTCCAGCAGGTCGGGCTTGCCGATCGCCTTGCAGAAGCCCGGCCAGTCCTTGCGCTGCGCCGCAACGAGCAGAATCCAGCGCTTGTCGGCGGTCTGGTACGGATTGAGCAGCGCATTGGGCGGCGACTTGCGATCGTGCTGTGCGAAGAAGTGGCCGCCGTTCAGGCCGCCTTCGACCCACGCGCCCGCGGCCCAGATACCGTTGGCGATCAGCGAGGTCGAGACATGGCTGCCCTTGCCGGTCGTAGCACGCACGTAGAGCGCGGTCACGATCGCCGCATAGAGCGTCGTGGCCGTCGCGTGGTCGCCAATTCCCGGGATCGGTAGCGTCGGCGGACTGCCGGCGTCATGCGTGACTTCCATCAGGCCGGAGCGCGCCCAGTATGCGGTCACATCGAATCCCGGCGTGTCGGCCTCCGGGCCTTCGGAGCCATATCCCGTGACGTCGGCGTAGATGAGCTTGTCGTTGAGCGGCGCGAAGTCTTCGTAGGTGCAGCCGAGCGATGTCTTGACACGCGGAGGAAAGTTCACGACGACCACGTCGGCCCAGCGCACGAGGCGATGCAGCACTTCTTTGGCGTCGGGCTTCTTCAGATCGATCGCGATGCCGCGCTTGTTGCGGTTCGTCAGTTGCCACGCATAGTTGACGTCACTCGTCGGGTTCGGCGGCATCGCCGAAAAGTAGCGGTAGACATCTCCGGTGCCCGGCGGCTCGACCTTGATCACGTCGGCGCCGAAGTCCGCAAGGATCGTCGTCGCGGCAGGGCCCGCAATATAGCTCGCAAGGTCGAGCACCTTCAACCCGGAGAAGATGTGATTGCCGACGTTCATCGAGTCACCTCCATGATTTTGTTCTGCCCGCTTCCCATCGCTTGCGCGCCCGGCGCAAACGGTCGTGAAGGGAGTGGCGAGAGCCGCGATTTATCGACCTGTGAACTTCGGAGGCCGCTTTTCCAGGAAGGCTTTCGTGCCTTCCGTCTTGTCATCGGTGGAGGCACATACCCCAAACAAGGCCGCTTCGAGCGCAAGCCCCTCGGAGAGTGAGCCATCGAGACCGCGATTGACCGCGGCAATCGCATGGCGCACTGAAAACGGCGCATTGGCGTTGATCTTCGCGAGCATTTCTTGCGCGCGGTCGATCAATTTCGATGGCTCGACAATTTCGCTCACGAGCCCAATGCGCAGTGCGTCTTCCGCTGGAATCATTTCGCCCGTGAGGATGAGTTGCAGGGCAACGCTCTTGCCAACCACGCGTGGAAGGCGCTGCGTTCCGCCGAAGCCGGGAATGAGACCGAGCTTGATCTCGGGCTGCCCGAATCTCGCGTTAGGGGTTGCCAGGCGGATCGTGCACGCCAACGCCGTTTCACATCCGCCGCCGAGCGCGAGACCATTGACTGCCGCGATGACGGGCTTGCCCAGGTTTTCGACGAGATCGAGCAAAGCCTGTCCGGCGCGTGCTGCATGCACTGCCTCGACAGGCGTTGCGGCGGCCAGTTCGCCGATGTCCGCTCCCGCAATGAATGCACGATCGCCTGCGCCGGTCACGATGACCCCGCCAATGCGCGCATCGTCCCGCGCGTATTCGAATGCCGCTTTCAATTCTCGGATGGCCTTCTGGTTCAACGCATTGAGGACCTCTGGGCGATTCAGCATGATGGGCGCGGATGCGTTCCGCTGTTCATAGACAATCGTTTCGAACGATTGGTGTGCAAATGTCTGTTCCATGAGTCTGTGGATTCCGCACGAACTGTTCAACTCACGGACGATTTCACCACCACCGGGATTGCCGGTCACGCACTATCTACGCACTAATCCGCCCGATTTTCCCGTACCGTGATCAACTCGACGGTGGGAGAATCGAACGGACTGCAATTCAGCGGGCGAAGTCGCGATGGTATGTACCAGCGCTGCCCATAAATGAGTGCCAGGCGAGTCATACTTTGGTGTAAGCCGATTACACCAACGAACAATCTTCATCGGCTGGCTCGCAGCCTGGTACCGATGCACGATGGCGTAGCGTTCACTGAGCAAAGCTAATCGAGGGATCGCTGCATGCGTGCGCCCCAGGTTGTTTCCATCGTCGATGACAACGAGCCTTTCCGCTCGGCGACTGCGCGCCTCGTGCAAGCATACGGGTGGATCGTGCGGGCATTCGATTCCGCGGAGCGATTCCTGGATTCAGAGGACGTTCACAACACGGCATTCCTCATTTCGGATATCAAAATGCCGGGCATGTCCGGGCTGGCAATGTACAGCCGCCTCCTCGAGCTGGGAATCGCGCCTCCTGCCGTTTTCGTTACCGCGGCTGCAACTGCCTCTCTGCGTGCAGAAGTTCTGGCAACGGGAGCGTTTGCCTTGCTCGAAAAGCCAATGGATCCCGACGAACTGGAGCGGTGGTTGAATCATGCTTTACGCCAGCCCTAGTCTGCCGTTGCGAGTCTTTATTAAGGATTTCGCTACAACGGCGCGGCCTTGTGCACAACCTCGTCTGGGCCAGCACCTATACTTCCTGCAGCGGCGTGGCAGCCCTTTTCCCATTCCCACCCAACCCCGGGGGTTCGCTCATGAGTGGCATTGGAATTGCAGAGGTCGCGCGGCGGTCGACCCGCGACCTGCCTGCCCCGCACCGTCTCGATGTCTGGGCGGATGTGCTGACTTCGGCCATGATTCCCGTGTATGTCCGGGCCAGCAATCCACGCGAGTTCGAAGCGAACATGACTGTGGCGGCCTGCGGGCCGCTGACAGTAGTGCTGCAGTCCGGCACCCCGCACACCTGCGGACGGGGGCGCAGCGAACTGGCGCGCAGCGGCCAGCGCCAGTATCACCTGATGATGAGCCTCAACCACACCTATCACGTCTCGCATCGCAATGATCTGTGCCTCGCGCCTGGTGACCTCGTACTCGTCGATTCGGACCTCATTTGCGGCATCGATCTGATGCGCCGGTACGAATTTCTTAATATCGGCATTCCCGTCGAGTGGCTCAGGCGCTGGGTTCCCGACGTTGGTTTTCTTGTCGGAAGGCGCATTCCGGGCAATTCCACCTGGGGTGCCGCCCTTGCCGCCTACCTGGTCCAACTGTTGCCTGAGGCGGTTGCGAACGCGCCCATTCCGCGCAGCGTGCTCGCCGACCACGTGGGCGCCCTGCTGGCGCTCATCGCCCATGAGATGAGCGGCCAGGAGCCGCACAGCAAGCCTGCCGAGCGATCGTTGCGGGATCGCGTGAGCGACTGCCTCGCCCAGCGCTGCCACGAGCATGGCCTGACCGCCGAAGCTGTCGCCGACTCGCTCGGCATCTCGGTGCGCACACTACATCGAGCATTAGCGGGATGCCAGCAGACCTTCGCCGATCAGCTGCTCGATGCGAGGATGAACTGTGCGCTGCGGATGCTCGAATCGAAGATATTCGCGCGGATAACGGTGGGTGAAATAGGGCGCCGCGCTGGGTTTGCGGATGCGTCGCACTTTACCCGCGTAGTGCGCAGAAGGATGGGTGTTACACCGCAGCAATTGCGTATGCGCAGCGGCACCGTTTCGAGCGACACAGCCGCCCGACATGCCGATGAAAGCGATGGAGATCAATAGTTATCCTGCGCGTCCCAAGCAATCCATGCCGGCTTGCCTTTTGGCGTCTCTATCCCGAGCGCTGCAGTCATTCTGACGAGATCCGCCACCGAGCGCGCGGCCATTTTTCTCATAACCTGAGCGCGATGAATCTTGACGGTGATTTCGCTGAGCTTCAGCTCGCTGGCGATTTCCTTGTTCATCAAGCCGTCCACGACGAACAGCATCACCTGCTGCTCCCGAGGCTTCAAGGAATCGTAGCAAGCGCGTAGCGCGGCGAGCGCCCGGTGGGCCGCGAGCCGCTCGCTATCGCATGTCAACGCATCGGTGACCGCATCCAGCATGTCCTGGTCGCGGAAAGGCTTAGGGAGAAAGTCTACTGCACCGGCTTTCATCGCCTTCACCGACATGGCGACGTCGCCATACCCGGTCATGAAGATGATTGGCATCCGAATACCGCTCTTCACGAGTTCATCCTGGAATGCGAGCCCAGTCTCGCCGTGCAACCTGACGTCCAGAATCAGGCAACTCGGTACGTCTTCCTTATGGAATGCCGAAAATTCGCGGCAGGACGGGAACGCCTGGGCGCGTAGCCCGATTGAATGCAACAGGTCAACGAGCGCGATGCGCATCGCCTCGTCGTCGTCGATCACGTATACCATCGAGACCAGACCGTCGGCAGGGTTCATGTTCGTAACGGCCGAAACCGGCTCAGCACGCATCTCGCTCTCCCGCACCGGCAGCAACTGTGATACGGCCCAACGCAGACCCGGCGCGGCCTCGGGACAATCACGCCGTTTGCTTGCCGAACTTGATCGCTCATCCCCTGACTTGCGAACCGCTACGCTCGGCACCTCCACTCACAGGCAAACCGATTCCACGTTACCGGCGCAGCCGCGCCCCGTATTGGCGAATGCAACGGTCGGGGTATCGTGAGAATATCCCTGCCCCCACGGTCTGGATGGTCTGAGCATGCCATTCATGGTCGAAAATCCGGTCTGCACGCGCCATAGCAAGGTGTCTCGCTTCGCTTGGCGGGAAATCGCTGCATAGCAGCGAACCTTCATTCCGCACGGTTATACGAACGTATGATTCACCTGGCCTATCACGTGATCTCCACAACCGATCCCACATTTGTAACCAGAGCGCCTCTACGTTACCTTTTATCCGGTACGAATCGACATGGATGGCTCGAACCTTCGAAAGGGTTTTCATCGAGGTTCGGACTGAAGTCCGGAGCGGAGAGACGATTATGGATTTGTTGAAGAGCATGCGGATTTTTGAGCGTGTGGCCGACGGCGCAAGCTATACGTTGGCGGCTCGGGAGCTGAACATGAGTACGGGTTCAGTCTCGCGGCTCATTTTCGACCTCGAGCAGCATCTTGCCACGCGACTCCTGCATCGCACGACGCGGCGGATTGCCTTGACGCCCGCGGGCAAGCGCTATCTGGCGCGTTGCCACTCGATTCTCGAAGCCCTGGACGAGGCAGAAGCTGAAGCCAAATCGATTCACATCAGTCCCACAGGCTGCCTTAGGGTTCACGCCTCCCAATCGCTTGCGCAACACTATTTGGTTCCCGCAGTGAGATCCTATCGGGAGCGGCATCCGTCCGTGCAGGTTGGGCTGACGCTATCGGACTCTCCGGTCAACCTTCTCGCCGGTGAATTCGACATGGCCGTCGTGGCGACCGAGGTGCTGCGCGACTCTTCGCTTATCGGAACGCGTCTTGGCAGCTCCTACAGCGTGATGTGCGCGTCTCCAAACTATCTCGACGTGCATCCGATGATCAACAGGCTCGCTGACCTTTCGAACCATAGTCTCGTTTGTCTCGCCCCCTCCTGGTCGGACAACGTCGAATTGACGTCGCAAGGGGCAAACGGCTGCGAAACGGTTTCCGTTCAACCCGGGCTGTGCATCAGTTCGCAATCTTCGCTTGCCAATGCCCTCGAACTTGGGATGGGAGTGGGCTTACTGCCGCTGCATGCAGCCGTTGATGCGTTCCGCGATGGACGCCTCGTGCACATACTGCCTGCCTGCCAGTTTGAACACGTTGACATCTACGCACTCTTTGCGTCGAAGATGTTTCTCGACGCAAAGGTGAGAACGTGGGTTGAACATCTGAAAGGCAGTTTTGCTGAATCCAGCAAAAACGTTCAACTGGTTCTCTACAACACGAGTGATTTGCAGGTGGCGTGAGCCTGCCGCAGACAGGCAGTCCGGCACGGCGATAGCGCCTACCGCGGCTTGCGCTTCATCGAGAGACTGCGTCTGATATGGCCGTCTCGCCCCCTGCCAGAGACCCAGTTGTCGATGATCGCGTCGACCGTCAGTTCGACCATCATGCAGGTGTCGGACCAACGCTTCGTCGGAGTCGTGCGAGGCACGAGCACCACACCGTAGATTGCTGCGATGAGGGTGTCCCCGGCAAGCCGATTGGGTAACGGCGGCTCCGGCAGCGCGTCGAATAACGCGTCAACGGCATGATAATAAACATTGAGCGCTCGCATGACGACGGGCGACTCGCCGAAGCGCATTTCGTCATCGTCTGCAATATCGGTTTTTTTCCCGGCCATCGCAAACAGGAAGTCGAACTGCTCGGGACGACTGAGCCAATAGTCAACCGAGCGCAACGACACCTCGCGCACACGCTCGATCGGATCGGTCACACACGACGCCACCTCCTCGAAGTATTCCGCCGCAGCCATGAGATCGTCTTCGCGAACCGCAACGAACAGCGCCCGTTGGTCATCGAAGTACTGGTAAATGGACGCTGGCGAATAGCCAGCCTCGGCCGCTATGCGGCGAAGCGAGACCTGGGACGCGTCTTCTTGCGCCAGCAGCCCAGCCGCTCGGCGCGATCGTCACACACGGTGAAGCATGCCTGCGATGGCTCAATCGCGAGACACCGGCATACGAGGAGGCGGCGGCCAGCGTGCAAAACATCATTGGCCTCGGGCAGCGTGCGAGCGAAATCGTCCGGTCCATTTGCAGCCTCGCGACTCCGTCTGTCCTGCAAGCGACACGACTGGAGCTAAACGACCTGGTTCATGACGTGGTGCCCCTCGTTCGTCACGACGTAGCGAACCACGGCGTCTCGCTGCGACTGCGCCTTGCTCGCGGACTGCCGCCCCTGCTTGGCGATCGCGTTCAGCTTCAGCAGGTTTTCATCAACCTCATCCTGAATGGCATTCAGGCCATGGCAGACATCGATGACAGGCCGCGCGAGCTCCTGATCGAATCGTGCATGGAAACCGGCGGATTTCTAGTCGTCAGCGTGCGCGATACCGGCACCGGAATCGCGCCGGAGCATGCCTATCAGTTGTTCGATGCTTTTTTCACGACGAAACGCGGTGGCAAGGGGATAGGCCTCGCGATGTGCCGCTCGATCATCGAAGCACATAGCGGAATCATATTGGCATTCAACAACGCCGGGCACGGTGCGACGTTTCAATGTCGATTGCCCGTGATTGAAGCAAGCGCCAACGCCGAGTGAATCGCGGTGGCTCGCCATGGCGCGCCGCCACGCAATGACAACGCCCCTGCAATGAATTCCTGGCCATTCGAATCGTACCGGCGCAACCGGACTAAAACGTGCAACGCGTTTTTCTAACCCGGAACGACTCCCAACATACACATGTATGACCCCACTACCCTTCTGGGGAGCTTCGCGAGCCGTTCGTACGATTTTCTTGTTTTTGCAATTGCGACATGATGGTATCCGCTCCGAGTGCTGCACGGCGCTCGCGGCGCTGGAGGTCAATTGCTATCACCCGCATTTGGACTCCTTATCACTTGTTGAAATTGAAACCGATCACACTCCAGATCTATCCAATCCGCCACTTGGCAGCCGCAAAGGACTGATACTCGGAATCGCAAACGAGTATTTGATCGCCGAAGACTGTGCACGGGCATTTCGAGAAGGAATGGAACCATGAATGCAAAGCCGCCGCTCATCGCGGGCAATCGTTGTCCGCAAGATCGCACGAGCCGGGTCCTGATCTGGGTTTTCATCGTGGTCACCGCGCTCTGCTGGGTGGGAATGATCCTGGCAACGCGCGCCACCTATCAGCAGGCAGCGCCCCTGCCACAGCAGATGGTCGCGCCCAACCGCGCACCGGTGATGAGCTACGCCGACATCGTCGCGGGCAAGTCGGGATTTCAGCAAGCGGATCTGATGGATTTCGGCAGCCTGTATGGCATGGGGTCCTACTTTGGCGAGGATTTCACCGCCAAGTACCTCGTCGAGCTGGCGAAGGAGGTGCGAAACAATCTGGCCTTATCGCGCTACGGCAAATCGTTTGACGCCGCGACGGCCGATCAGCAGGCAAGCGTCACGCGCACCATGCAGGCGCAACTTCAGGGCATCGATCTGAGTCAGCAGCAGGTTGTGCTCCCCGACAGCGTGGCTCAGGCGATTCAGGCGCTGCGGCCACGCATCAGCGCAGCGCTGCTCAACGACAACTTCGCACAAGGCTATACAGGGGCACGCTCGCTCGACGCATCCACCGCCACGCAAACCGCGAGCTTCATCCTGTATTCGTCGCTCACGACCGTCGCGCGCCGCCCCGGCAAGGACTACTCATGGACCATCAACTGGCCGCCCGAGCCGCTGGTCGGCAACTCGCCGACGGCTGCCACGTTCCAGTGGACGTGGATTTCGTTCACGATGATATTTTTCGCGATCGGCGCGATCCTGATGATCTTTCGCCTCTGGATCGAGCCCAAGGCCGGGACCGAAACCTTCGAACCGGTGCTGCGAGGCTTCAAGGAACCCACGCCCAGTCAGCGTGCGCTCTGGAAGTATTTCCTGGTGGTGGCCGGTGTCCTGCTGGTACAGATCCTCGCGGGTTCGATCATGGCGCACTACTACACCGATCGCACCAGCTTTTACGGCATCGAAGTGGAAAAGTGGCTGCCGTTTGCCGCCTTGCGCAGCGTGCACCTGCAGGCGCCGATCGTGTGGATCGGCGTGAGCTGGATCGCCGGGGGCCTCTTCCTCGCGCCTTTGATCGGCAAGCGTGAACCTGCCGGGCAGCGTGCGTTGGTGAACCTCATCTTCTGGGTACTGGTAGTCATCGTGGCGGGGGCGCTGATCGGCGACTACCTCGGTGTGATGGGCATCATCCGCGCACACTGGTTCTGGTTCGGTAACCAGGGACTGTCGTATCTCGAGCTGGGCCGCTTCTGGCAGGTCCTCTTCTTTGTTGGCCTCGCCGTCTGGTGTCTGGTATTGCTGCGTGCGTTCTGGCCCACCCTCAAAGCCCTGTTCAGGCAAAGCGGCGGAACGCTCTACGGCCTGTTCCGCATCGAGCATCTTCTCTGGGCCGCCACGCTGAGCGTCACGGTGCTTTATGTATTCGGCATGATTCCGTTCGGCTCGCCCAACCCGTCGTTCTCGATCACCGATTTCTGGCGCTGGTGGGTCGTGCACCTCTGGGTCGAGCTTGCCTTCGAGTTGTTCGCAGCAGCGGTGACCGGCTACTTCCTCATGGCGCTGGAACTGGTGTCGCGGCAGATGGTTGAGCGCGCAGTGCTGTTCGAATGGATCCTCATTATGGTCGGCGGGGTGCTCGGCACTGGCCATCATATGTACTGGGCAGGCGAACCGAGCCTCTGGGTGAGTTTCGGCAGCATGTTCTCGTTCCTCGAGGTCTTGCCGCTTTTCCTGCTGGTGCTGGAAGCCATCGAGCAGCAGCGTCACATCCAGCACGAACAGGATTTCCCGTATCGACTTGCCTATCTCTACATTCTCGGCTCTGCATTCTGGAACTTCGTGGGCGCCGGGGTGTTCGGCGGCGGCACGCTCAATGCGCCGCTGGTCAACTATTACGAGCATGGCACCTTCCTCACGCTGAACCACGCGCATACGTCGATGTTCGGCGCGTTCGGGTTGCTCGCCATTGGTCTGATCTACATGGTCCTGCGCTATTTGAACGGCCATCGCGCGTGGAGCGACCGCTGCGGCGTGTGGGCATTCTGGCTCTACAACGCCGGCCTCGTAATGTGGATTGCGATGAACTTCTACCCGGTTGGCTGGCCGCAACTGCTGGCGGTTTACACGCACGGCTATGCGTATGCGCGAAGCCTCGAGTTCTACAGCACCACCACCTTCTGGCAGTGGATGCGCATGCCGGGTGACATTGTGTTCGCCATTGGAGCCTTGTTGATGGCCTGGGACTTTATTGTCAAACTTCTCGCGCAGCGCGCAGCGGCCATTGCCGAGGCACCGTCTGCGACCGTCGCATCCGAGCAGTCGCTGTGAGCAGCCTCGACCTGTTGGGTATCGCCCGGAGCGGATTGCAAAATCCGCTCATCTGCTCGTCGCTCGCCGCCTGTGTCCTATCACTGGCGGCCTGCACGAGCACTTCGGATGTCGCCGCTACCGACAAGCCGAATGTGTTTACCGTCACCGCCAGTACGCGGGGCGCTCGACTGTCGTGGGTCAGCGCATATCGAAAGGCCGTCAGCAGCGCCAGTGGCTACTGCACCAAACGCGGCATGCAGGTCGGCACCCGGTTGGATTTCATACGCAGCGGGCGCGAACTGGAACAACAAGGAACGGAGTTGACCTTCGAGTGTCACCCGCCATTCTGACCGGCCGGCGGGAATGATTCACGGGGTATGATGTGTTCGGGGGCAAGGCTATTTGTCACAAACGACCGCCGTCATGATGAGCGGCATGACTTCCCTTACCGTTGCCGGGCTACCCGTTTCGCGAATGCGTTCGCTGACCGCCTCTTTCCCTGCCATGACGACGACACCATAGACGCGATGGGGCGTTTCACCTTCACTGATTTTCTGGGTGAACATGTCGTCGTTGGGGGAAAAGCCGAAGACGGCCCGCACCTTGAATCCGAGTGCCGTCAAGTTCTGATTCGGCCTGAGCCGGTACGCGTTGACCGAGTTGGCCGACACTTTCATGGGTACAGGATCGATCTCCTTTTCATCGACCAGTTGCTCGATGAACGTGTGGGGAACGAGATGGCAATCGAGGCTGGCGCCGATCTCCTGTGCATAAATCGCATTCGAGACGAACGCTGCGCCGAGGGCGACGCATCGAGGCAAATGAGAGACTTTCACGAGCATCTTCTCCTTGAACAATCGGCTCGCCGGCTCGACCAGCAATAGAAGCTTAAGCGTAAAGCGGTCCGCAACTCAATTGCACAATGGTGTTAGCCGCTTATCCATATCGATGGAGGGGGCGCGAGCGCCGGGCCGAACGAGTCGCGCACCCAGTCTGATCAAAATCGGTATCCAACCCCCACGAACGTAATCCACGGATTCGCAGTGATTCGCGTCTTGTTCGTGAGCGCAGGCTGTCCATTGGCGGCATAGGCCGTCACTGTCGCATTCGTCTTGAGCGGCAAATAGGTGACCGACGCCGTGGCGTACCAGTTCTTGCTGAAATTGTACGAGGCGCCCGCATTGAACGCTGGATTCCAGGACGGACTCAAGGAACTCTCGACATGGCTGCCCGGCCCGGCGAACTGCTGCAATGCGCCGCGAAAGGTCGAATTGAGTTCGGTATGGGAATACCACGTGTAATTCACGCCCACGCCCGCGAACGGGCGGAATTTCGACTGCGCGTCCCCAAGGTAATACTTCACGAACAGGATCGGCGGCCACGAGCGCGTGGTGGCGAGCGGTTGCAGGTTGCCCAGGTCGAGCCCCGGACCGCTCGGCCCGACCGGCGTCACCCTGCCCTGCGCATAGAGCTTGAGCTTGGGCGGTATGCCGCTCGCCAGATCGAGCGCGATGTGGTCCGTGACGAAATACGTCAGCGAGAGTTCGGCGGTGAACGTATTGTGGATCTGCCCGCCCGTACCCGGCGATGTATAGGTGCCGAACGCCGTGGTGCTTGTCATGGGCGTCGCCGACGATTGCCCGAAGTCGAGCCACGCCCCGCCCACGCTGGTGATGAGGCTGCCCGCACTCTGGGCCATCGCGCTACTGCATATCGCCCCCGGTATCAGGGCGAGACAAACGAATTTCTTCACTTTCATTTTGATATGGATTCCGAATTGATAGCAACGGAGGTTTCTGAAAATTCCGTGCAGCCGGCTTTACAGTTGTTCGACGACGACCGCGCCCGATGTGCCGGCCTTGATCGCCTCGAGCAACGCAGAGGCTTTGGGCAGGATCTTTTCCGCGTAGAACCGTGCGGTGGCGAGCTTGGCTCGATAGAACTCCGGATCTTCCTGCGCCGCCAGCTTCTGCGACGCCACCGCTGCCGCGCGCGCCATCTGCCAGCCGCCGCACACGTAGCCCACGAGCATCAGGTAGTCCGCCGAACTGCCGAGTGCTTCGTCGGCGTCTTTGGCGAACGCGCCCAGCATCCAGGCGGTAGCGTCTTCGAGTGCCTGCACGGCCGCGGCAAAACGCGTGCCGATCGATACGACTTGCGCTTCGGCGTTGCGCTCCAGTGCGGGCAACACCTCGCGCATTTGCGCAATCAGCGCTGCCATCGCCGCGCCGCGATCGGCCGCCAGCTTGCGGCCGGCCAGATCTGCCGCCTGAATGCCGGTCGTGCCTTCGTAGATCGTCGCGATCCGCGCATCGCGCAGGAACTGGCAGGCGCCCGTTTCTTCGATGTAGCCCATGCCGCCATGCACCTGCACGCCCATCGACGCGATCTCGACACCCAGTTCGGTACACCAGCCCTTGAGCACCGGAATCAGCAGATCGATGCGAGCCTGGTGACGCGCACGCTCGTCGCCGTCGGGATGCCGGTGCGCACGATCCATCTCGCTTGCCATCACGTAGGCAAAGGCCCGCATCGCTTCGACCTGCGCCTTCATCGTCATCAGCATGCGGCGCACGTCCGGGTGATGCACGATCGCCACCGCGTTGGGCGACTTGCCGCTCGCGAGGCGCCCCTGCACGCGTTCCTTCGCATATTCGCGGGCCTGCTGCCAGGCGCGCTCCGCCATCGCGAGGCCCTGGATGCCGACCTTCTGGCGCGCTTCGTTCATCATCGTGAACATCTGCGCCAGGCCCTTGTTCTCCTGGCCGACCAGGTAACCGATCGCGCCGCCGTTTTCGCCGAAGCTCATCACGCAAGTCGGGCTCGCATGAATGCCGAGCTTGTGCTCAAGAGAGATGCAGCGCACGTCGTTGTTGGCGCCGGGCGTGCCGTCGTCGTTCAGCAGGAACTTGGGTACGAGGAAGAGCGAGATGCCGCGCACGCCTTCGGGCGCGTCAGGCAGGCGCGCGAGGACGAGGTGGATCACGTTGCCGGTCATGTCGTGATCGCCCCACGTGATGAAAATCTTCTGGCCGTGGATACGATAGCGTTCCCCCTCAGGCACGGCTTTCGTGCGCACCGCCGCGAGGTCCGAGCCGGCTTGCGGCTCGGTCAGGTTCATCGTACCGGTCCATTCGCCGCTCACGAGATTCGGCAAATAGCGCTCCTTCAGCGTCTGCGAGCCGTGCAGGCGGATCGCTTCCGTGGCGCCCGCCGTGAGCATCGGGCACAGCGCGAATGCCATGTTCGATGAATTCCACATCTCCACCGCGGCTGCATGCATCAGTTCCGGCAAGCCCTGACCGCCGAATTCCGGGTCTCCGGCGAGGCCGCACCAGCCGCCCGAAACATACTGCTCATAGGCACGCGCGAATCCGTCGGCAGCAGCCACGCCATGCCCGGTCAGGCGCGCACCCTGCGCGTCGCCGGGCTTGCTGAGGGGATCGAGCACTTCTGTCGCAAACTTCGCCGCTTCGTCGAGCACGGCATCGGCGAGCTCCGGCGAGACGTCATCGAAACCGGGCAATGCCGCGATCGCCTCGAGGCCAGCCAGTTCGTTCATCACAAAGCGCATGTCGCGCAGGGGGGCAATATAGGTCGTCATGGTCGGCTCCTTCGTCAGCCTTGCTGCAGTTTGTCCAGTTCGTGCGAGAGTTCGGGCAGCACCTTGAAAAGGTCGCCGACGATCCAGTAATCGCAGACCTGGAAAATCGGCGCTTCCTCATCCTTGTTGATCGCAACGATCACCTTCGAGTCCTTCATGCCGGCCAGATGCTGGATCGCACCCGAAATGCCCACCGCAACATAGAGTTGCGGCGCGATCACCTTGCCGGTCTGCCCCACCTGATAGTCGTTGGGCACGAAGCCCGCATCCACTGCCGCGCGCGAAGCCCCCACCGCTGCACCAAGCTTGCCGGCGATATCTTCGAGCAGCGCGAAGTTCTCTCCGGACGCCATCCCGCGTCCGCCCGAAACCACGCGTCGCGCAGCGGTCAGCTCCGGCCGCTCGGAGCGTGTAAGTTGCTGGCTCACGAAACGGGCACCGGGCATTTCAGGCGCAGGCTCCAGCGGCTCGACTGCTGCGCCGCCGCCTTGCGTGCTCTCGGCGTCGAAGGCCGTGGTACGCACGGTAATGACCTTGATGCGGTCGGCGCTGCGAACGGTCGCGAGAATGTTGCCCGCGTAGATCGGGCGCACGAACGTATCGGCGGATTCCACGGCGATGATGTCCGAAACTTGCGCGACATCGAGCAGCGCGGCCACGCGGGGCATCACGTTCTTTGCGGTCGTGGTGGCCGGCGCCAGCACGTGGCTGTATTCAGGCGCGACCTTCACGACGAGCGCCGCGAGATTTTCGGCCAGCGCGTGGCCGTAATGGGCAGCATCGGCCACGCGTACGCGGGTCACGCCGGCAATGCGCGCCGCCTGTTCGGCCACGTTCGCGCATTGCGAACCGGCCACGAGCACGTGGATGTCGTCCGAGAGACGCGCGGCGGCGGTCACGGCGTTGAGGGTCGCTGCCTTGAGCACCTGATTGTCGTGCTCTGCAATGATGAGGACTGTCATTACTGTTTCCTTTTCCTTGGCGATCAGATGACCTGGGCCACGTTGCGCAGCTTCGCCACGAGTTCCGCGGCGTCGGCCACGCGCACGCCGGGTTCGCGCTTCGGCGGTTCGGTGACCTTCAGTGTTTGCAGTCGCGGCGCGACGTCCACGCCCAGCGCGTCGGGCTTCACCACGTCGAGCGGCTTTTTCTTCGCCTTCATGATGTTGGGCAGGCTCGCGTAGCGCGGCGTGTTCAGACGCAGATCGGCGGTAATGACCGCGGGCAGGTCGACTTCGATCGTCTCCAGCCCGCCGTCGATCTCGCGCGTCACGACCGCCTTGCCGCCTTCGATCGCCACCTTCGAGGCGAACGTCGCCTGCGGCCAGCCGAGCAGCGCCGCCAGCATCTGGCCGACCTGGTTCGCGTCGTCGTCGATGGCCTGCTTGCCGAGCATCACCAGCTGCGGCTGCTCCTTGTCCACCAGCGCCTTCAGCAGCCGGGCGACGGCGAGCGGCTGCAGCTCCACATCGGTTTCGACGAGGATGCCGCGGTCGGCGCCTGTCGCCATTGCCGTGCGCAGCGTTTCCTGGCAGCCCGGCACGCCGCAGGACACGGCGACCACTTCCGTCGCGGCGCCGGCCTCTTTCAGGCGAACGGCCTCCTCCACGCTGATCTCGTCGAAGGGGTTCATCGAGAACTTCACGTTTGCGACATCCGCACCGCTGCCGTCCGCTTTCACACGCACTCTCACGTTTGCGTCGACGACGCGCTTGACTGGTACAAGTACTTTCATTGCCTGCTCCGCTCCTTTAAGTCACCCAATGATCTGGAGAACGAACTGTTCTCCGTGCTTTCCCGCGCTGTGGCCTTGTGCGCTGCAACGTAATTCGTCGCGCTCAACCGCGCCAGCTTCGCAGCGGTTGCGCTATTATTTTTCCGACCGCTTCGTTAGATGCCATGGTCTCTCAGGCTGACGCGGTGCAATATCCCCCATACAGGGGTGACCGAGCGAAAAAAAAGGGGACGCAGCCGGGGCGAACCCGCAGACACGGAGCAGCCCATGCACGTGACCGAAGCGTCAGGAGCGGTGACTGGAGGGGCGTTCGCGGCCAGACCTCCGGTTTTGCTCGCGACGAAGATCTTTCCGCCCCGGCTGCCCGCGGGCCTGATCGACCGCCCGCGCCTTGTCTGTCTCGCCGGGGAGGCCGAGAACAAACGTCTCACCGTCATCAAGGCCCCTGCGGGCTTCGGCAAGACCTCGCTTGCACTGACCTGGCTCGAGCGCTTGCGCAGGGAGGGCGTACTGGTGGCGTGGCTGTCGCTCGACAGCGAAGACGACGAGCCCGCGCGCTTCCTCTATCACCTCGCGCAGGCCCTGCAGCAGGCGTGCGACGACGTCGGCGCGTCGGCCATCGGGCTCACGACAGCGGCGTCGCTCGTGCCGGCGCAGTCGATCGTCTCGACGCTCATCAACGAGCTCGTCGAGGTCGCCGACGAGGTCTGCATCTTCCTCGACGACTTCCATCTGATCAGCCTGCCGGCCATCCACGACGCGGTGTCGTTTCTGGTCGAAAACGCGCCGTCGCACGTCCACGTGGTGATCTGCACGCGCACCGACCCGCCGCTGCCGCTCGGCCGCCTGCGAGCCGGCAACAGCCTGCTGGAGCTCGACGCCTCCACGTTGCGCTTCGACTTCGACGAAACGCGCAGCTTTGTCGAGCACGAATGCCCGGGCAAGCTGCATGCATCCAGCATCAAGTCGCTCTTTACCCGCACCGAGGGATGGGCCGCCGCATTGCGCATTTCCGCGTCGGTGCTGGCGCGCGCCGCTCACAAGCCGGATGCGGAAGTCGCGCCGGCCTCGGGCGCATCGCGCCCGTTTGCGGCCTATCTGGAGGACATGGTCAAGCGCCTGCCGGGCGGCATGGTCGAGTTCATGCTGCGCACCTCGATACTCGAGCGACTGAGCGCGCCGCTGTGCGAGGCGCTCACCGGCGTCAGGACAAGCCAGGCCATGCTGGAGTCGATCGCCGCGCGCCAGTTGCTGCTCGAACCGCTCGATCTCGACGGCAGCTGGTTCCGCTTCCATCATCTGATGCGCGAATACCTGCACCGTCGCCTGCAAACGCAGCACCGCGACGAGGTCGCCGACCTGCATCGCCGTGCCTGCCAGTGGTACGCGCAGGAGGCGCAATGGACCGACGCGGTCAGGCATGCCATCGCCGCGGGCGATACGGAAGAGGCGGTCTCGCTGATCGGCCGCTGCGCAATGGCGCTCGTCACGAAAGGCGACCTGCTCACGCTGCTCGGCTGGCAGCGGCAGTTCCCCGCGCACCTGATGCGCTCGCAGATCAAGGTCACGCTCGCCATCGCCTGGGGCATGGCGCTCGCCATGCGCTTCGACGAAGCGCTCGCGATGCTCGACACGATCGAGAAAGACGCCGATGCGTCGGGCGCCGATGCGTCGGGCGCCGATCCCGAGCCGGTTCATTGGGAATGCCAGGCAATCCGCTCTGTCGTGGCCGCCCTTCAGGACGATGCGCACGCGTGCCTCGCGCTTGCGCAACCCTGCCTCGAGTGGCCATCGACCGATATCTGGACCACCAACGTAGCGTCCAACGTCGTGCGCTTCGCGCACTGGAAAACGGGCAATCTGGAAGCACTCTATGCGGTGCCATGGGTTCCTTATTCGATCGAGGAAGACTCGCGCAACGTGTTCGCGTCGGTCTACCGGCTCACGCTGCTGGGCCACGTGGAGATGCAGCAACTGCACTTCCCGCTGGCCGAGCGTTATTTCTAGGAAGCCATGCGGCTCGCGGAGCAGCATGCCGGTCCGAAGTCCATCGCCGTCGCACAGGTCGCGCCGATGATCGCGCAGTTGCGCTACGAGCAAGGCCGGCTGGACGAAGCCGAAGCGCTGGTGAGCGACCTGATGCCCGTGATCGACGCTGCCGTGTTGCTCGACAGCGCGCTGATGGCCTACCGGATGCTGATCCGCACGGCCGGGGCGCGTTCTGACACCGTGCAGGCCTATGCGTTGATCGATCGAGCGCAGGCATTGGCCTACGCGCGCAAATGGGACCGCCTGAGCGCCGGCGCCCTCGTCGAACGCACGCGTCTCAATCTCGCCGAAGGCCGCATCGTGGAAGCCGCGGCCAGCGTTGCGCAGCTCGACCGCCTTGCGGATGCGGCCAGCGCCGCAGCAACGTCCGCTGCGGCGGAGATCGCCACCTACCGTGGGCTCGCGCGCGCGTATCTCGCGCTGGCGCAGGGCCGCACGCAGGACGCCGCCGATACGTTGACCGCCGCACTGCAAACCTTCGAGTGCCAGCACGGCTGCTATCTCGCGCTGCGCCTGCGCACGGTGCTCGCGCTCGTCTGGATGGCGGCAGGCGAGCGCGAGCGGGCCGTCGAAACCTTTCGCGAAGTCTCGAAGGCCGCGGCGCCCGCGGGGCTCTACCAATCCATCGTCGATCAGGGGCCGCAGATCGTACCGTTGCTACAGGCCGTGCGCGACGCGCTGCGTGGCGAGGCGCAAGCGAAGGCGCTGCTGGCCTACGTCGATCGTCTGCTGGACGGCAGCCGCGCACTGTACCAGCCAGGCGACACGCGCGCGCGCAATGCGGAGCGCGAGGCGCTCAGTGCGCGCGAGCGCGACATCATCGGACTGATCGCGCACGGCCAGTCGAACAAGGAAATCGCACGTACGCTCGGCATCGCGCCGGAGACCGTCAAGTCGCACGTGAAGAGCATCTTCGTGAAGCTCTCGGTGGACAAGCGCGCGCAGGCGGTGGCGCGGGCGCAATCGCTGGGGCTGGTGGGAACGGTCTGAATCGCACGGGCGTCACCTCACGATCACGAGCGCGAGCCCATGCAGCAGCACGCCAACCATCCCGCCCACCAGCGTGCCGTTGATCCGCACGTATTGCAGATCGCGGCCGATCTCCGCCTCGATCTTGCCGCTGACCTCCTGCGCGTTCCAGCCCTTCACGACGTCGGTGATCAGCGCCGAGAGTCGATGGCGATAGCGCACCACCAGCTCGCGCGCCAGTTCCAGCCACCACGCATTGAGCTTGTGCTGGATTGCGCTCTCCTCGCTCACGCTCTTGCCGAGCGTTGCGAGCACGCCTGCCAGTGCGCCACGCACGATGGAATCGTCACGTTCGACATCGGCGATCACGCGCGCACGCACGTGGCCCAGCAAGCGCTGCGCATACGCCTCGTTTCTGAAATGGCGGAGACAGTCGCGCATCAATGACCGGCCAAAGCGCCGATAGGCGGGTGAACTCCGCAACTGGGCGATCAGGTCGTGCACCGCTGCGTCGAACTGGTGTCGAAGCTCGTGCTCCGGGCTCGCCGCCACTTCGTGCAGCAGCGCGACGATGCCCTCGACGAACTTCCTCACGATATAGGCGTCGAGCGGCGCGGGCGTGTAGCGCGACGCTTCGCTGAACTTGGCCTTGATGAGGTCCACGTTGGCGGCGAGCCATTGCTCCAGTCCGGCCAGCCCCCGGTCCAGCAGCGGTTGATGATGATTGCCTTCGGTCAGGACCTCGAGGACCTCGCCGATGGCGCGGGAAACGTCGAGCGTGCGCAGTTGCGGCGTGGCCACGCGCTCGAAGAACTGCTCGACCTGCGTGTCGTCGATGCTGTTCAGCAGGCGCGGCAGCGAGTCGGCCACCACGTCGCCGACGGCGCGGCTGTTGCGCGGCTCGGCGAGCCACATGGCCAGCGCCTGCGCGGCGTTATGGCCGCTCAGGCGGCCTGTGATGAGCTCGGGCGCAAGAAAGTTGGCCTCGACGAACTTGCCGAGGCTCTCCGCAATGCGCTGCTGGTTTTGTGGAATGATCGCGCTATGCGGAACCGGCAGGCCGAACGGCCGCCGGAACAGCGCGACCACCGCATACCAGTCGGCGATGGCACCCACCGTGCCGGCTTCCGCGAATGCCCTGAGCCAGGGAAGCCCGGCCAGCCACGGATATTTCGCCTGCAGGAAAACGCATGCGAGCAGCACCGCGAACACGACCGCGAGCAGACTTGTCGCGGTGCGCTGCATGCGTTTGAGACGCCGCGTCTTGCGTGCTGCCAGTGCCTGGTCAGCCGCATTCAGCGGGCTTTCGTCGCCGTCGGTCATCGCGCTGACTTCGTCGCTGACTGACTCGTTCACGCCAGTTCCTCGCGCAGGAAACGGCGCACCACAGGCGCGACTTCCTTCGCACGCGCGATCAGGAACAGATGACCGTCGTCGATCACGTAGAGCGTCGAGTTGCGGATGCGGGCCGCCAGGATTTTCGCGTTGGTCAGCGGCACGATGGGGTCGTCGTTGCCGTGCATCACGAGCGTGGGCTGACGCAGCGCACCGAGCCACGGCAGGCTGGTCCAGCCGGAGGCGGCCAGCAGCTGATAGAGGTAGCCACGGCCGCGCGGCGGATGGATATGCCGGCTATGCTCCTCCAGCAACCCGGGATCGCGCCGGTAAGCACCGCCATAAATCTCGGCGCCCACCTGCTTCATATAGCTGCGGTCGGTGTAGCGGCGCGGTCCGATCATCTTCGCGAGCACCGAGAGCCGCGCCGGTACCATGATGACGCCCGGCGACGTCGCCGCGAGAATGAGCCTGCGGCAACGCGTGGGGTAGAGACGCGCGAACTGCTGCGCGAGCGCCCCGCCCCACGAGACCCCGAGCACATCGACCGGACCGTCGCAGCCGAGCCGCGTCAGGAGCTTGTCCGCGAGCACGGAAAGCGTCGAGAAACGGTACGGCACGAGCGGCACGGGCGACCCGCCGACACCGGGCACGTCGAAGATGACGACGCCCACGTCCCCCAGCGCCTCGACGAACGGCTCCACCAGCTCGAGATTCGCGCCGATGCCGTTGAAGAGGAGCAGCGGCGGGGAAGCGTCGCTGCCGTGACGGACGCCCACGCGCAGGACCTGGCCATCAATGTCGACGGTCTGGATCTGCATGCCGGCCGGGCCACCGCTCGAATCGGGACTGCAAGCCTCTGCTCTCATCTGCTCGACCTCTTGCACGGGTGTCTCGCCGCGGGACGCGTCATTGGAAACATCGGCGTTTTGCATCGCCGTACCCTCTTACTTCTTCGGCTGCAGGAGCGCCTTCAGTTCCTCGACGTGCTCGGCCACACGCTTCGTCACGACCGCGATGCTGTCCGACTGCGCACGGTAAGCCGTATCCGCGAGTTCCTGCATGTCGACGAGCGCCTTGTGCAGAGCTTGCTGCACGACTTCGCCCGCATTCGCACCCGGCGCCGCGCCTTGCGCGCCCAGCTTCGCCACGAGCGACTGCAGCTCGGTCATGGTCGTGCGCAGGATTTCAGCCTGCTTCAGACCGAGCGACTGCACGCCCGCGAGCGCTGCGCTGTTGGCCTGCGCGAGCGCCTCGATGTCCTTGCGGCGCGATTCGAGAATAGCGGCCACATCGACACCCGGCAGCTTGAACTGGCCGAGAACCTTCGTGTATTCGGCGAAAAGATGAGTCGGATTGGTAGATTCCATGATTAAAGCTCCATTAGTACTACGTTGAAAAAACAATGAACAGAGTCAGAACGACGGGGCGTATATCAGGCTTCGGTTACGTACGTTCCCGGTGCGTCGGCGAGCGCGGCGTGACGCTCGTTGCCGAGCGATGCCGGCGCGCTGCGGCGCTCGCCCGAACGGCTTGCCAGCCACTCGCACCAGTTGCCCCACCACGAGTCCTTTTCGGGCGTGGCGCTTGCGAGCCACGCATCCGCGTCCGCAGGCAGTTCCGGGTTCATGAAGTACTTGGCCTTCGGATTGCCCGGCGGGTTGATCAGGCTCTGGATATGACCGCTCGAGCTGAGCACGAAGCGCGTCTTGCCGCCGAATGTCCGCGCCGTGTTGTAAACACCCTTCCACGGCGTGATGTGATCCGTCATGCCCGCCACCACGTAGGTGTCGCACGTGACCTCGGAGAGATCGACAGGCGTGCCGAGCACGGTGAGCGCGTGACGCTTGCTGAACAGGTTATCCGTGAAAATGTCGAGCAGCTGGCCGTGAAAGCGCGCCGGCAAGCGGGTCGTATCGTTGTTCCAGTAGAGGATGTCGAACGCGGGCGGCGCCTTGCCCAGCAGGTAATTGTTGACCCAGTAATTCCACACCAGATCGTTGGGCCGCATCCACGCGAACACGCGCCCCATCTCCTCGCCTGCGAGCACGCCGCGAGCGAGGCTGTTCTGCTTGGCTGCCGCGATCGCTTCGGGCGTGCAGAAGAGGCCAAGCTGCGAGTCGGCGGTGCTGTCCAGCACGGCAACCATCAGAGTCGTGGCGTTGACTGTCTTTTCGCCGCGGCTCGCGAGATGGCCGAGCAGCGCCGATATCGTCATCGCGCCGGAACATGCGCCGTGCAGGTTCACATCGTCGCTGCCGGTAATGTCGCGCACCGCCTCGATGGCCTCCAGCAGCGCCGACACATACGTATCCAT
The DNA here is from genome assembly GCF_040965595.1 of Paraburkholderia sp. EG287B. Taxonomy (NCBI): domain Bacteria; kingdom Pseudomonadati; phylum Pseudomonadota; class Betaproteobacteria; order Burkholderiales; family Burkholderiaceae; genus Paraburkholderia; species Paraburkholderia sp. EG287B. The sequence goes on along the minus strand of NZ_JBFRCG010000007.1, from coordinate 386,971 downwards.
GTCCCAGTGACTTTGCGCCGCCGTGGGGTTGCGCCAGCTCACCGCGAACACCTGAAACTCGTTCTTCACGAGATAGTCGACCATGCTCTTGCCTTCGGAAAGGTCGAACACGTAGAACTTGTTGATCTGCGGCGGCACGATCAATTGCGGGCGGCCATAGACCTGCTCCGTGGCCGGCTTGTACTGAATCAGCTCCAGCACTTCGTTGCGAAACACTACCGCGCCCGGCGAGGTGCCTAGGTTCTTGCCCACCTCGAATGCGCTCTTGTCCACCTGCGCGGGCATGCCCTGATTCTTCAGCATGTCGAACATGGCGTTCTTCAGGCCGCCAATCAGGCTCGCGCCGCCCGAATCGACGACCTTCTTGAGCGCCGCCGGGTTGCCGAGCAGCGTGTTCGTGGGCGAAAGCGCATCGGTCAGGAGCGACATCACGAATTGCGCGCGCTCCTTGCTCTTCGGGTCCAGTGCCGAGCGGTCGACAAAGCCGCTCAGGGCGTCGCGCCATACCAGATAGCCCTGCAGCGCCATGCGATACCACGTGTTGTCCTGCCACGCAGGGTCGGCGAAACGCTTGTCGCCTGCGGGCGGCGTGCTCTTCGTATTGCCGCCCAGCACGGCCAGCAGATTGCGCACGAGCGCCGCTTCCTGTTCAACCAGCAGCGCGGGCTGCCGCACGGCCTGCGCGCCGATCTGCTGCGCCGTGGCCAGGATATCGCACGGCCGCAGCCCGACGAACGGATTGGGGCCGAGCATGCCTTCCGTTGCCGACGCCGAGATATCGTCGATCTGTTCGTTCTGCGAATTGTCTTTCGGGGTTGCCGCCATTTTTCCTGCTCCTTATCCGACGCATTGCGCGTCCTTGAACGCCCGAATTACGCCACGAGCATCGCGAGGGTCTCGGCGACCAGCGCGGGCTTGTCTTCGCCTTCGATCTGCAGTTCGTTCATCGTCTTGACGATGATGCGCCCGCCCCCTTTCTTCTCCACCGACACCAGGCTCACACGGTTGCGCACCCGGGCGCCCGCCTTCACCGGCGTCATGAAGCGCACCTTGTCCAGCCCATAGTTCAGGCCCGCCGACGCGTCTTCCGGAATCAGGCCGATCTCCATGGCGAGCGCGGCCAGCAGCGAAAGCGTCAGATAACCGTGCGCGATCGTGCCGCCAAACGGGCTCTCGCGTCTGGCGCGCTCGACGTCCACGTGAATCCATTGCCGGTCGCCCGTGCAGTGTGCGAATGCGTCGATGCATGCCTGATCGACGACGACCCATTCCGATACGCCCAGCTCGCGGCCCACGAAGTCGTCGATCGTGGCGATGCTGTATCCCTTGATGCTCATGGTAAGTATTCCTCTTTTTAACCTTGTCAATGACCGATCAGGCGAACTGCTCACGCAGCCACTTCTTGTCGATTTTCCCGACGCTCGTCTTCTTCAGTGCATCGACGAACTTGACGATTTGCGGCACGGCGTACTTCGAGATCCGGCCTGACGTCGCGAACGTCATGACGTGCTGCTTGATGTCGTTCTCGCTCGCTTTGGCGCCGGGCTTGAGTACGACGAGCGCCACGGGGCGCTCGCCCCATTTCTCGTCCTTGATGCCGATGACGGCCACTTCGGCAGCGGCGTCATGCAGCGAAATCAGGCTTTCGATCTCGAGCGAGGACACCCACTCGCCGCCCGACTTGATCACGTCCTTGATGCGGTCGGTAATCTGCAGATTGCCGGTCGGGTCGATATTGGCGATGTCCTGCGTATGCAGATAGCCGCCCGCCCAGAGCTGCTCCGATGCCTCGGGATTGTTCAGGTAGCCCTGCGTGAGCCAAGGGGTGCGCACGACGATCTCGCCACTGGCCTTGCCGTCGCGCGGGAGGTCGTTCATCTCCTCGTCGACGATGCGCAGATCGACGAGCGGAACCGGGAAGCCCGTCTTGCAGCGCAGGCGCACCTGCTCGTCGAGATCGAGCGCCTCGCCGCCTATCGGCAGTTGTGCGAGGCTCAGCACGGGGCCCGTCTCCGACATGCCGTAGCCGGCGAAGATGTCGATGCCGCGCTCGAGCGCACTGCGCGCGAGACCCTGCGGCAAGGCTCCGCCGCCAATCACGATCTTCCACTTGCTCAAGTCGACCGACTCAGACCCGGCGTTGTTGAGCAGCATGTGCAAAATCGTGCTCACGCAGTGCGAGAATGTGACGCCTTCGTCGCGCACCAACTGCAGCAGACGGTCCGGCATGTAGCGGCCCGGATAAACCTGCTTCACGCCCATGACCGTCGCGATATAGGGCATGCCCCACGCGTGCACATGGAACATCGGCGTGAGCGGCATGTACACGTCGCCGCGATGGAAGCGCTGTCCGGACACGGGACTCCCCAGCGCCGCCATCAGCGTGAGCGTATGCAGCACGAGTTGACGGTGCGAAAAGTAGACGCCTTTCGGCAGGCCGGTGGTGCCCGTCGTGTAGAAGGTCGTGGCACGGGTGTTCTCGTCGAAATCGGGAAAGTCGTAGTGCGCTTCGCTCTGCGCGAGCATCGCTTCGTATTCCGCCACGAAGTCGATCGAATGCGCGGCGGCCACACTGTCCGGCTCGTCGATATAGACGAAGGTGTGCACGTTCCTGACCTTGTCCTTGATCGATTCGACGACCGGCAGGAAGTCGGTGTGCACGAGCAGCACCTCGGCGCCGGCGTGGTCGATCGTGTATGCGATTTCATCGGGCGAAAGACGTACATTGACCGTCTGCAGCACGGCGCCCATCATCGGCACGGCGAAGTAGCATTCCAGATAGCGATGGCTGTCCCAGTCCATCACGGCGACCGTGGTGCCATGCTGCACGCCGAGCCTCTTCAGGCTGCTGGCGAGGCGCGCGATGCGCTCGCGCAGCGTCGAGTAGGTCATGCGCAGCTGGCCGCGGTAGACGATCTCCTGGTCCGGCGCCTGAACGCATGGGGTATGCAGCAGTTGCTTGATCAACAGCGGATAGGCATGGGCCGAAGGCGCCGCTTTCTGCACGTCGTCCTGCATCAATCTCTCCTTGAGTCTGAAAGTGGATGGCGGGCTGGCACAGATTCGTCGTACTGCTGGTGGACAGTGACATCCCGAATGACGTCATCTTCGGCTCAGACAAGGGGGCGGAACATCCCCTGAACGGGGGAGCGAGGGGGGAGTGACAATGGAAAAAGGGGCGGACGATGGCGTGACAGGGGGACGCGTACGGTGAGCCCGGGGGCCCTACCGGCCCTCGCTCGTGGCCTCTGGCGCTTGCGACAGGACATCAACCGTATGCCATTCGTGAACAGCGCTGGCAGCCTGGGGGGCGACTACGGCCGGCGGCGGCGGGCAGGAAACGGTCAACAAGAGCCGTCCACCATGGCTTGCGGTTGAACGGTGGAGCGTCAGCTACGCGCTCGACAGCGGACTGACGCTGCTACGCTGGTCCGAGCACCCGGCGCGGGGTCCGTGTCGGAGGGTATGAACGCGTCTCTAGAACATCGTGCGAAGTCCGACTGCCACGCCCACCTGATTGGTCCGGCCAATGGTGTTCGTCGGAACGCCCTCGCCGTTGACCCCGCCAGGGTAGTCGGCGGAGAAGGCGCCTGTGCCGCGCGCAAAGTCCGTGATCCCGTAAATTTCCGTGCGCTTCGTGAACGAGTATTCGGCGAGAACGGTAGCCGATTGATTCGTGCCCCTGCCGAGCGTGCCGTCGAGCAGTTCAGCATTGCGCGTCTGCCCGTAGTAGTAGGCGAACGTGAACAGCAGCGCGGGCATGGCGTGCCAGTTCGCGCCGAGGTACCAGGTGTCGTCGATACGGTTTGGACTGCCGCCCTTCAGTGTCGGCGCGCCGGCTTGCTGCATGTAAACGTCAGTCAAACCAGTCTGGTCCTGGCCGCGGAGCCAACCGGCCAGGAGGCGGATGTCATGGGTAATCTGAAACGCGCCGCTGATGTGCAGGAAGTTGGATTTGGCGCCATTGATCGTGCTGCCGACACTAGTGCCCACCGAAGAGCCGGTCGCCGATGTTGGCACAGAGACCTGCTGGAAGCCCGCATTGAGCATGGCGGGGCCATACGTGTACGTCAGTTCCACGGCGTAGGTGGCGCCGAGACCGAGCGCGCCTGCCTGGTTACCAAAGCCATAAAGGGCATTGATGTCCAGGCCACTGAAGCTGCCCTTGTACTTCACCGAGTTGTCGACTTCGAGGTAAGGGCCGATGCCGTTGTACATCCAGCTGTTTTGCCAGTAATTGCCAACGGTCAGCGGGTCGAAGATATCGCCCAGGGTGTCGTAGGCCGGCGCATATTGCCTGCCAAAGGTCAGCGAGCCCCACGTTTTGTTCGACAGACCCACGAAAGCTTGCCGACTGAACAGTGTGCCAGGGACGTGTAGTTGCCCATTGAAGGCTTCGAAGCCATTTTCGAGGCGGAAGACCGCGGACCAGCCGTCGCCCAGATCCTCACTGCCCCTCAAGCCCCAGCGGCTGTGGGTTTCCGGGCCGGAGGTCATGGCGACCTGGTCGTCGCCGCCCGGCCCGGCATTCGTCTGATACCGGATGGCTTCGTCGACGATGCCATACAGCGTGACTGAGCTTTGTGCAAATGCCGACGACGACGCGGCGGCGAAAAGCGCGCCCATAGCGCTGGCAATGAGTATCTTGTTCATTAGCAATCCACAGTAACTGGTTAGCAAACTGGGAAGGCATTTCAACGCTCGAACAACCAGACCGTGAACGGGAGCGTAGCGTGTCATTTCATTGAGGCACAGCTATTAGTTGCGGAGTGTTGTTTATTTGCTCTGCCTATTTATCTCTGCGGCAGTAGAGCATTAGTATAAGGAATGAATTAAGCGAAACGATACTTTCCTCTTCTTCTGTTGCGCGGTTCGCATTCATGGCCTCTCCTGACGGCAATATCAAATGCAACCGTAGTGTCCATCCCCCCAGTTCTTCTCGCCCTGTCGCATTCGAACCTGGCGCACAGATTACATCGGCGGATTGTCGGGGGATGAATTTTTGGCTTTCTGCGAGAGTTCGCCGCAGGATCGAGCCCTGCCTCACACGACCGCTCGCGTACCCGGTGGACCAGCCGGCCGGCTTCTGTGCGTTCGACTTGCTACACTGCGGTGGTACTTGCGCCTGTTGCATCTCACCACGTAAAACACACGTCAATCGCCGTTGCCCGTCTGAAACGTCTGAAGCAAGTCGAGGCGCTCACAGGCGCCTCCGGGACGGACCCGGTGCCGCACTCCCGAGATTGGCCCGGAGGTTCATCATGTTCACGACATTTTCCCGCCTGTCGAGAACCGTCCTGGTTGTGGCTGTGTGTACTGCATCGACGGCAGCCTTCGCCAGGCATGCGAGGCAGTCACAGGTGCCCCCCGAACCGATTTCTTCCCTGTTACTGAGCGACGACGAACGCATTGAGTTCTGCACGGAGATGCACCGTGCGTCGACGCCCGAAGAACGTCGGGTGGTCGTGGAGCGCATGCGCAATACGCTCATTCCCCGCGCAAAAGCACAAGATCTTTCCCTCCCGCGCTGGTTGCTGGAAGGACGTCCGACGAACGGGTTCGGCGGCCCCAATGGCAGCATACCCGGACTGGATTGCGAATCGGGTATCGGCAGACTTCACGCACAGGCCGTCGCGCCTGCGCGGCAGGCACCCGCCCACAAGACGCCCCCCACTGAGCCGCCACCCGGCAAGACGCCTGCTCAGGAGACGTCAGCCAGCGACATACCGGTCGTACACGACCGCGGTATCGCCTATGTCACGGGCGGCGTGGGGGAGGATGAAGCCACTGCACTTCGCAGGCTCGCGCCCGGCTATAGCATGCGGGCAACATTCACCGCCGCATCAGGCGAGTATCTGTCGGGTGTCGCCGTGCAGATATTCGGGTCCAACGGGAAGGTCGTCTTCGCTGGCACATCAGCCGGCCCCTACCTGTTCGCACGGTTGCCCCCTGGCCACTATCGCGTCGTGGCCACATTCGACGGCGTGGAGCATACTCGCGTGCTCTATGTTCCCACGCGCGGCAGCGTCCGATTCACACTGACATGGTCGACGTCGCGCGCGGCTTCGTCCAGCTAGCGTTGGTGACCGGCGCACTGAGCGCTACGCCGTCTGCCGCCGGATGCGTAAACAGGTCTCGTCCTGACTGACCCCTAAAGCAACAAAATGCGCGCAGTTTCGACAGCGCTTTAACGAATGATCGACCGCGAGCAAAACTCGATCGCGTCCACGCAGGAAACGCCTACTTAACCCAACGCTGTTGCGGTGGCACAACTCGTTATGGAAACGAATAGGTTTGCCACTCGTCTCGCCACAGGTCGCAAAGTCAAATCGCGGCTCAATTGCTGCAATTTTATGAATGAGTCAATTCGCTTGCAGTAATTATTTTCAAGGGCGATTCGGCTTCTGCTCCGGACGCGGCTATAGACTGGCGCGATTGTTTCCTCTTACGCCATCGGGTGTCATCTCATGAAGAAGATTTCCATTGCCGTCGCCGTTTGCGCAGCATCTGCAGCGTCGGCGGCCAGTGCTCAGAGCTCGGTCACCCTGTACGGCCTGATCGACGCGGGCATCTCTTATACGAACAACGTTCAGAACGGCGCGCCCGGCCACGGTAGCTCGCGCGTCGCACTCGCAAGCGGCAATATCAGCGGCAGCCGCTTCGGTCTGCGCGGCAGCGAGGATCTCGGCGGCGGTCTGCATGCGATCTTCGTGCTCGAAAACGGCTTCAACGTCAACAACGGCACGCTCGGCCAGGGTGGTCGCATGTTCGGCCGTCAAGCGTTCGTCGGCCTGAGCACCGATCAATACGGCACCCTCACGATGGGCCGCCAGTATGACTCGATGGTCGACTACGTGGCGCCGCTGTCCGGCACGGCCGGCACGTTCGGCGACTCAGGCTTCGCGCACGTGTACGACAACGACAACCTGCAACATACGGTCCGCTTCAGCAACTCGGTGAAATTCGCGAGTATCGACTACGCCGGCTTCAAGTTTGGCGGCATGTACGCATTCAGCAACAGCACCAGCTTCGCCGTCGATCGTGCGTACAGTGCTGGCGTGAGCTACAACAACGGCCCGCTGCGACTGGCCGCGGCCTACCTCCAGATCAACGGCTCGGCAGCGGCGAGCACCCCTGCGGGCACAGCGAACCAGAACGTTGCGGCTGACCCCAGCGAGTTCAAGTCGACCGCAGGCGGCGGCAACCTGACGGCGGATGTGCAGCGCACGGTCGGTGCAGGCATCGGCTATACGTTCGGCCCGGCGGCGGTCAACTTCGTCTATACGCACAGCCAGTACCAGAACACGTCCGCATTCGGCCTGAACCCGGTGAGCGGTTCGACGCACTTCGACAACTATGAACTGAACGTCAAGTACGCCCTCACGCCGGCGCTGAATCTCGGCCTCATGGATACTTTCACGGACGGTCATCTGAACGGTGTGAGCAAGTCGAACGTCGGCTCCGATCCGAAGTGGAATCAGGTCAACGCGATTGCGCGCTACTCGCTGTCGAAGCGCACGGAAGTGTATGGAGAAGCGATGTACCAGCGCGCGATCGGTCACAACAACGTCGCAGTGATGTACAACGCCGGCGGTTTCTCGGCGACGAGCAATCAGGTGATGGCTGCGATCGGCATGCTGACCCGCTTCTAAGCGGCCGTCAGAACCTTCATCCCGCGGCCATCGAGGCGGATCGTCGTAGAAGGACTGCGAGACGAGGAATATCGCATTCGGCATTGGCGTAGAAAATTGCCCGCCGCGTTGGTGGGCAATTTATTTCATCAGCTGCCACTGCGCACGTACGTTTGCACGAGCCACGGCCGGGCATTGCGTTCCGGCGATTCGCATCGCGCATTTTGGGCGATCGGCAGAGAACAGGCAGATCCCCGTCTAACCGGGAAGCGCCGGCCGCGTCTAGCGAGTTCCGCGACCGGCTGAAGTGGAGTCCTTCGGCTCAATTCGATTCGGCATCACCGGGGAACCACGCTGCGGATCATTGCCCGTTCTGAGCGGACGTTCGTCCTTTGGTGCCATTTACTGGCGCAATGATACCGAAGAGTCCATTCGACTCCTTGTTAGGACCTGCCGAAAAGTACAGCGTGTCCGGGCTCGAATTGCGCCCTCCTCCGAGTGTCAGCGTCCACAGGCCGTCGATAGCCAGTGGATTGCCGAACTCATTCTCCAGTTGATCGACGAACGTGCCGTCATTGTCGAAGACATTGATTCGGCCGTTGCCGAAGTTGCCAACGAGGATCTTGCCGCTGAAGCGCCCAAACGCAAACGACGCTCGCGTTACGCCCCAGGGCGAGTCGAGCGGCCCCTGGCTCGCAAAGCGGCGCAGCAGGTGGCCGTCGGTATCGAATACATCGACGAATCCATGACCACGGCCTGCAACGTCGTCATGCTTCGGGCCGTCTTGCTGCGCATATGTGACGAACAGGTCTCCGTCGATGTTCGCGATACCAAACGGGGCGTAGCCGGCCGGGATGTTCGGGTCGGCGAAGCCACCGTCCGTCGTCGCGGGCGCGAACAAGCCGTTCGAACCGTTCGGTCCGAATACATCGATCCGGCCCGCACGGAAGTTCGTCGCAAAGAGGAATCCCCCTTGCGCATTCACTCCGAAGACGAGCCCTTTGTAAACGGCCCCGCTGGCGGCGGAGGGATTGGACGAATTATCGACCGCGATCACAGCATTGTTCGCCGGATTCAACCCACCGGCCCAGGCGGAAATCGTGCCGTCTTCGGTCGCGAAGATGAATACGGCCGGGATGTTGGTACCTGGGACGAGAAAAGACGACGAAGGATTCCAAACTATCCCGGTTGGCGCCGCGGGCGTGGGTTTCGGTGGATTGTTGGCAAAGACGGGATGACATGCGCCGGCCGGTATGACGTTGCCTGGCAGCGGGATGGAGACCTGCAGCGCCACCTTTGCCCCCTGGCCGTCATAGAGCGTGGAGCAGCCTGTGGCATTGTCGTTGATCCAGAATGGACTGCCTGCCGGACTAAAGGCGATACCCCAGGCGTTCTGCAGTACCCCGTCGACCTTCGGGGCAGAGCCTGCCAGGTTGGATATAAGCGGTGTGACGACGTAAGCCTCATCGGCAGCAGCATGTCCGATTGTGAAACCGGCGGCGAAAACAATCACGGCCGCCGCTTTGAGACCCCACGAGATCTGAGACATATCTTCCCTCCTCGTCTGACTGGCGAGATATCGCCGCAGGCTAAACGACCGCTGCACTTCAAATATTCCCGCTCGACGCAAAAAATTTCCGCCAGCCACCCGGTCGCGGGCATGGTTGCGCGAGCCAGAGACGAGCGAGTGGGGGCATGCCCATGACGGTTTTCACCCTGTTTGCAGGCTCGTGGCGACGCTATTCACAATTCGTCGTCGTTGATGACTCATCCAAAGTCCAGATTTAATGCGGTTGAATGGGACAGATGAGTGCGCTGTCGAACGACAGAGGCCGTTTGGTTTTTTGGACAGCGCTATTAGGCGGCCTGAAACGGATAGCACGCTGCCGATCGCGGTCGCGCAGTACCCATCGAGATGTGGCACGGTGGCAGCAGGTTCGACTTGTGTGTTATTCGCCCCTTTCGTCTCGCGCCGCCACGGCACCGCCGCATTCACTCGTTCACACCGCGATCTCTGCCGGAATGTCCCGCACCACCTCGGTCAACTTGCCCGAACTGATTTCGTAGAAGAAACCATAGAGCTTGACGTGCTTCGGCACTGCCGGGCTCGCACGAAGCAACTTGATGTCATAGTTGAGCGACTCCTCGAAATCCATGATGGCGAGGCTATCGTGATCGAACAACTTCGAGATATCAGCGTGATGATGATCGTGATACTCCTCGACCATCAGATCCGGCGTCAGGGTGAGGACATCTGTTCAAAAAGACCACTTTTGAAAAAGCTCGCACAGCCGATTTGCGCGAGCACTCTCCGAACTGGCGGTTTAAATGGCTGTTGAACCTCGAAAGCAGCCGTTTTTTGAACGAGGCGACGTTCGTCCGTCAGGGGTTGTTTGCGGCCTTCGGGGATGTACCCGAAACCTGCCAGACATATCCCGCCATCCCGCACTCCGTTCAATACGTATATTCGGCAACCACACGAGCCACTGTCTCCAGCGACCGCTCGAGCGTGGCCAGATCGACGGAACCGATGGCGAGGCGAATGGCGTGAGGCACATAAGCCGACGTCGAAAACGGCAGTGCGGTCGCCACGGAAATTCGTTCGCGCATCAACGCCATCGCGATCGCGTCGGCGCGGACCTCGGGTTCGAGTGGCATCCAGATGAAGTACGACGCTGGGTGCCCTATTCTCTTGAGCGGACCCAGCACTTCGGCGGCAAGGCGCTGACGTATCGCAGCATCGCGCCGCTTCTCGTCTTCGAGCCTCGCTGCCGTGCCGTCTTCCATCCAGCCGCACGCGATGGCTGTCATGGTCGCCGGCGTGTTCCACGTCGTCGCCCGGATCGTCCGTTCGAACCTCGGCACCCATTCGTGCGGTGCGTGGATGAATCCGATGCGCAGACCCGTCGCAACACTCTTCGACAGGCTCGACACATAGACCGTTGTCTCCGGCGCGAGCGATGCCAGCGGCGGCGGCGCATCGTCCGCGAGGAACGCATAAGCGGCGTCCTCGATCAGGATCAGCCCATGTCGTCGTGCGATGGCGACGAGCTCGCGGCGCCGCGTCGCGCTCATCACCCAGCCGAGCGGATTGTGCAGGGTCGGCATCGTGTAGACGGCGCGCACCTTGCGCCGCTTGCACAAGGCCGCCAATGCGTCCAGATCCGGGCCGCGTCCGGCGGCCGGGATCGGTGCGAGTTCCAGCCGGCTCGCCTCGGCAGCCAGCTTGAACCCCGGGTAGGTCAGCGCGTCCACCGCTACCACGTCGCCGGGTTCGAATAACGCCATCGCCGTCGTCGTCAGTCCATGCTGCGCGCCGCTCACGAACAGCGTGGTTTCGGTGCTGGCTTCCAGGCCCCGGCAGGCCAGGTGACGCGCCGCCGTCGCCCTCTCGTGTTCGCGTCCGCCGTGGGGCTGGTAGCGGAGCAGCGACTCCAGGTCACCGGCCGCCGCGAGCTGGCGCAGCGCTGTCCTGAGCAGGTCGGTCTGATCGGGCGACGACGGATAGTTGAAGCTCAGGTCCACGGTGTCTGCGCCCCACGCATGCAGATCGATGCCTTGTCCGCGGGGCAGCGGCTCCTTGACGAAGGTGCCGCGGCCGGTTTCGCCGCTGACGAGCCCCATCGCCTGCAGCTCGGCATAGACACGCGTTGCCGTGACCAACGCCAGGCCCTCGCGCGCAGCCAGCTCGCGGTGCGTGGGCAGACGCGTGCCGGGACGCAGACGGCCCGCACGGATTTCGGCGGCGAGCCGATCGACCAGCGGTTTGTAGCGGGGTTCCGGCATGGCCCAATGTATCCATGACAATAATTTGATTGTATTGATTGTCCGCCCTACCATGGCTCGACACAACCGCTTCCACCGTATGAGGGCGCCATGCACATCGCCATTCTGACCTTCGAAGGCTTCAACGAACTCGACTCGCTGATCGTATTCAACCTCCTCAACCGGGTCCGGCAACCCGACTGGCGGGTTTCGATTGCCAGCCCGGCGTCCAGTGTGCGTTCGATGAATGGGCTCGTGCTGGAGGCGCAAATTTCGCTAAACGAAGCATGCGAAGCCGACGCGGTGTTGATCGGCAGTGGCGTACGGACGCGCGACGTCACCGCCGATCCCGCGCTGATGTCGCAACTCAGGCTCGACCCAACGCGCCAGCTGCTTGGCGCGCAGTGCTCCGGCACGCTGATACTCGCGAAGCTGGGCCTGCTGCAGGGCGTTCCCGCATGCACGGACCTGACTACTACGCCGTGGGTCGAAGAGGCGGGTGTAGCCGTGCTCAATCAGCCGTTCGTGGCCAGTGGGAATGTCGCGACGGCGGGCGGGTGTCTCGCATCGCACTATCTCGCGGCCTGGGTGATCGCGCGCCTCGCCGGCGTCGAAGCTGCGCGCAGCGTGATCCACCATATAGCGCCAGTGGGAGAGAAGGAAACCTACTTGACCCGCGCGATCGCGAACATTTCGCCGTTCCTTTAATCGCAAGCCACTGACCGTCTATGCGCCTCATCGAAAGGGCCGATCACCGCATGATATAATTCGCACGCGAACTAAATCGCACATATTTTATCTGCGCGGAAATGAAACATCGCCTCGTCTTTCTATTGAATGTGGGACAGCGCCGGCTGCAACGGTGGTCGCAAACACGTGCGGCCGGCGGCGGCGTCACAGCAGCCCAGGCGGGGCTGCTGTTTTTTTTGGGTGAGCACAACGGCGCACTCATGAGCGAAGCCGCTGCCGCGCTGGATCTGGGCGCACCAGGCATGAGCGGTCTCGCTGACCGGACAGAAAAGGCAGGGTTGATCGAACGTCGGGCCGACGAGACCGATGGCCGGGCGTCGCGCCTGTGGTTGACGGAGGCAGGACGTACCGCGCGCCAAAAGTCGAAGCTGCGCATGAAAGACTTGAACGCCAGATTGACCGAAGGCTTTACGGAAGCGGAGATCGACGTCGTGGCGCGATGGCTGACCAGCCTGCAGACGAAGTTTCCGCTCGCCGAAGACGGCGACGCGTAACCTCGACCGTGGCCGGTCAGCAAGGCACTGGCTAGTGCTGGGCAACCCTCGCGAAGTCCGGCTTGCGCTTCTCGGCAAAGGCCGCGAATGCCTCCCTTGCCTCGGCGCTCGTCAGCCGCTCCTGAAACTTCGCGCTCTCGCTGTCCATTTGCGCAACCAGCGTTTCGGCTTCGCGCATCAGCTTCTTCATGGCGCTCAGTGAACCGGCCGGCTTGGCGGCGATTCTTTCGGCCATCCTGCGTGCATCGTCGCGTAGTTGCTCCTTTGCGCAGACCTTGTTGGCAAGGCCCCACGCGACAGCGGTTTGCGCGTCGAGCGACTCGCCCAGCGCAAACATCTCGAAGGCCCGCACGTGGCCCACGCGCAGCGGCAGCAGGTAGCTGGACGCCGCCTCGGGGACGAGCGCGAGATTGACGAACGGGGTGATCAGTTCTGCGTCCGGCGCGAGCAGGACGTAGTCGCAGTGCAGCAGCATCGTCGTGCCGATACCGACCGCCTTGCCCTGGACCGCCGCGATGATAGGCACGCTCGACTTCGCCAGGGCATGCAAAAAGCGATGCACGTGTCGCTCACTGGGCCCCTTACCCGATGCTATGGCTGCGAACTCGCCCACATCGTTGCCCGCGGTGAACATGTCTCCGTCCCCTTGCACCAGCAATACGCGCACACGGCTGTCGTGCTCCGCGTTCTCGATGATGTCGGCCAGCGTGCCATACATCTCATTCGTCAATGCATTCTTCTTGTCCGGTCGGGCAAGCGTAATCGTCAGAATGCCGTCGGCTTGATCGACGTGAATTTCCGCGCTCATGTGCTCTCCTGAAATTTAGTTTGCATGCGAAGTATATAGGTAGTTCGCATGCAAAGTAAATCGGAGGGTCGATGCCATGCAATTTGGGGCCGGCTCGCGAACCCCGCTCCTGATGACGTGTGAATGCTGAATCTCTAGCGGACCGGAATTCGACCAGGTACTCCATTCGCGACGTCGCGCCACTCCTCGCCCGCACGCAGGCTCCGTAGCATTGAGGCATTACGAAACAGACAAGCAACCGGAGGACTGAACATGCTTATTCTCACCGCCGTTATCGTGATCGCCGGCGTGGCGATCTGGAGCGTCTACCGGCGTTTGCATTCGCGCCAGGACTGACACCATGAGAGGCTGTTTCACCGGCCTCGTCGCAGCAGCCCGCCACGCCGGCGGGCTTTTTTTGTTTCCGCGCCCAGGTTTGTGGGGAGGCCACATAAGAAGACGTTTGCGAACCCTTGCGCACTCGAAAAATATCTCCGAATCAGATTCAGCATCCCGACAAAATTACTGTATAAATGTACAGTTCCGGGAATATCCGCAAAACGCAACGTAGCGTGTCGGTCGCGCGGAGCCATCGAGAGCTATTTTTGAGTACCAAGGCATGCCAGATGATCGGCGCATAGCCCACATCGACATGGACGCATTCTTTGCGTCGTGTGAACTTTCGCAGTATCCCGAACTACGAGGCAAAGCCATGGTGGTTGCCGGTCGTCGCTCGGACGCGCCCCGAACGAAGCCGGACGGCACACGCGAGTTCTCGCGGCTACGCGACTATGTGGGCAGAGGGGTTCTGACGACCGCGACCTACGAGGCTCGCGCACTCGGCGTTCATTCCGGCATGCCCGCGATGAAGGCCGCCCGGTTAGCGCCGGATGCGATTCTCCTTCCAGTGAACTTCGACCTCTACCGAACCTACTCGCGACTGTTCAAGGATGCCGTCCGGTCAATCAGTTCGAGCATGGAAGACGTTGGAATCGACGAGGTCTACGCAGATGTTTCACTCACGAATGGGGATTCCGAGGCAATCGCGCGCAAGCTCAAGTCCGCGGTCTTCGAAGCCACCAATCTCACCTGCTCCGTCGGCATCGCGCCAAACAAGCTGCTTGCCAAGCTGTGCTCCGATATGCAAAAGCCGGACGGCATCACCATCCTGACGCTGGAGGACGTGCAATCGAGGATTTGGCCAATGGCCGCAAACAAGATCAACGGCGTCGGCCCCAAGGCGGCCGCCAGGCTCGCGTCTTTTGGAATCGCGACGATCGGTGAGATCGCTGCACGCGACGAGCACTGGCTCGTCGAGCACTTTGGACGAAGCTACGGGGCGTGGCTGCGCAGAGTCTCACACGGACTCGATGACAGGCCGGTGGTGACGTATAGCGAGCCTGTCTCGATGAGTCGCGAGACCACGTTCGAGCGCGATCTACACGCGGTGCGGCACAGACAGGAACTCAGCGCCGCTTTTACCCGCCTATGCGAACAGGTGGCGCTCGACCTCCAGCGCAAGGGCTATCTGGCGAGGAAGATCGGCATCAAGCTGCGCTTCAATGACTTCAAGACAGTCACGCGTGACGTCACGCTTCCTGAGCCTATTGATGATGCGAAAGCGTTGCGGCGCGCGGCGACCGAGTGCCTGAAAAGAGTCGAACTCGTTAAATCCATCAGGCTGCTGGGCGTCAAGGCCGGCAACCTCCAGCACGCCGGAGAAGCTTCCGGTAACGAGTCGCCTCAATTCACGCTGGATTTTTAGCCGGCAACGCGCAGCGCCCTCGTCGTGCGAGGCGTGCCCGGTGACGGCATCAGCTGGCCGGGTCTGAAGCCAACGCAATCCGTGCCTTCTCCTCTGGACTATTCGCCTTGTAATACTTGTCGGCCCATTTACGGTCAGGCAGCAACAACAGCCGCTGCACGGTTCTATGCTGCTGCTCCTCGATGCGAACGGCGCGGGCACGATAGTGCTCGTATAGCCGCATGAATTCAGCGAGGTAAATGCCGGCGATGCGCGTGTCTTTTATTTCGAGCAGATTCTCGTCGTTGAAATGCTCGGAGTTGTTGCTCATGTTGGCCGAGCCCGTGTAGACAATCGGATTGTCTCCTTCGGCGTCGATCACAATGAACTTGTGGTGGATGATGACCGGAGCGTAACTGGGCGCGACTTCGCCAGGAAAGAGCCGCAGCTCGGGTTCGAATCCTTCGGGCACGGTTGCCGGGGAAAAGTACGATGCGTCGATGACGTCGCGGTTTTCCCTGCTTCGATGATAGAGCGCGAGGTTTGCCAGCGCAGTCGTGCTCGCGGCTTCTCCCGCTTTTTGCGCCTCTTGCGCATTCTCAGCGGACTTTTCGCTAATGTTGTTGACGAGCCCGAACATCATCAGCCCCTTGTCGCCGGCGGCAAAGGAGGCGTCGCGAAGCGGTTCGTCGGTCGGCATGAAGAGGCAAAACAGGACGGAGTGCTGCGCCTTTCCTATCGCTTCGACGATGGTATCGATCTGGGTACGTCGGGTTTTCGTTTCCGGCGAGAAGCAAACACGCACCGCTGCGCTTCCCACCGTCACGGAATCGGACCAGCCATTCGTGAGTTCCGCGGTCTGGTTGATCGGCGGATTGCTGGCAATGGCTTTCGTTCTGTCGTCGTACAGTTTCGCGAGGTCGGCCGAATCGAATAGGTGAAGCACGTTGGCCTGTTCCGTAATGCCTTCCGTCGTGAAATTCGCAGACCCTGCCACGACGAACGCCGGGTTGCCTTGCCGATCGCCCCGATCCGTCACGATGAGCTTGTCGTGCATGATATGCGTCTTGTCGCGCGGGCAGAACGTCACGACGCTGCCTAGTTCATCGACCGCGGGTTGATTCGGTGATGGTGCGGGCGGCTTGCCTTTTTCGCGAACCAGGTGCGAGTCGTAGACGACGGCGACATTCGCTTTGCCGTGAGCACTCCCAAACTCCTTGAACGCCGGGATCGCCCAAAGCGGGTCAGTCAGGTGATAGACGGCAGCCGCCGCGCGCGACGCGTCCAGGAATATTTCCTTGAACACGAGCTGCATGTCGTTGGCGAGCCATGTTCGAAGTTCAAGCGCCTGTGCGGCCGGCGGCGCGGTATGCGGGTCGATTCCCATGGCCTTCACCTGTCGTGCGAAAGCCTGTGAGCTCACCACCGCACGGTTGAACCAGGTACCCACGCCGTCTTCGATATGCGCCGGAAGCGTGACGTCAACCGAACTCGCCTCCGCGGTCAACAGATTCACATTGTCCGGCGTACCGACCACCGGATAGACCGTGTACTTGAACTGCTTGCCTCTGTCGGCCTCTTCGATACGCGCGTCCCACCACATGAATTTTTGAATCGGCGCGATGTTCGAAGGCGCATCGGGCTTCCCATCCGGCACCGGCCCGTTGAAGGTGATTCGATTGGGGAGCCAGCTGCTCGCCTCATGGGTCTTTCCGTCCGGGCTCGTGAAACCCGGGGCCCGCTCAATGGCGAAACCGAGGAAGTCGGCACGTGTCGCACCGTCTGGCCAGTCGAGCGCGAGTAAGACCAGCGTCGGGGAGAGATAGCTGCGGACCTTCGTCGACATCGTTGACCTCTGCTGTGTTAGCCAAAGGCCCCAGTTTCAACCATCAGTTTGTTGAAACGGTGAACGAAGTATGTTGCCTGGATGTCGTTTCGATGACGCTGCCCAGAGACGCGACAAACTCACTACTGCGGTGTGATATCTCTTTGCACGCGATGAATATGCTGCTCGACATAGAACGCCGCCGCATCGGCGTCTCCGCAGACAATGGCTTCGTAAATCAGCCGATGCTCGGCAACGTACAGTCGAATGCGAGCCGGGTCGTAAATCCCGTCGTCCTTGAGCCGCTTCCACAGCGACTGGTCCATGGTCGATGCGATTTCTTCCGCGAGCTTTGCTAGCAACGCATCCCCCGTCATCACCGCCAGCTGACGATGAAAGAGCCGGTCGCTGTTGTTCCACAGCGCGCGCTCTTCGGGCGTCGCCACCTCCGTCAACGTCTCCATCTGGTCCAGATAGTGCTCGGCCAGCCGGTCTCGCTGTTTGCGTGCCGCCGCTCGCCTTGCAATGGCGGGCTCGAGGATCAGGCGCACGTCGAGCGTCGCCGACGGGCTGAAGTCCGATGTGGATTCCCCGGGCTGCGTTTCCACGCTCGGCGCTGCGGCGAGAATCTGGTCGGCCGTGGATGCCACGTAAGTGCCCGAGTTGCGCTTCGTCACAACCAGGCCCTCGTTTTGCAATTGTCCGATGGCTTCGCGCGCGGCAGGCCGCCCAACGCCAAACAGCGTGGCCAGTTCGCGCTCCGACGGTAACCGGGCATCGGGCAGGAATCGGCCGCTGCGGATCTCGGCCCGGATCTTTTCCGACACCTGCTCGTAAATCTGCAGGGGCCGAAAGTTGCCTTCAAGTTCGAAGCGAGCGGATGCCATCGTGTGTTCCCGGTGCGGCGTGAGGTGGTTCTCAAATATACCACTTTCGCGACCACTTCCTGATGCCCACTACGGCGCGTCCACGCTAAAAATCGGGAAACTCCGAACCACCTTTCCGCCTCCATTGCGACTTTTTGGTCGGATAAAAGTCCACGTCGACACCAGATCGGCACAGATTGGCTTGCCATTCACCCACTAGTGGTATAGATTCGTTCCACACCGCTCCCCGAGAAATTGGCCGGACTGAAGCCAGAAAGCCCCTGGCCGCATGCATCCGCTTTTCGACGCCCAGAACCCAAGGCTTCCGAATGACCTCACGCGACGTCCGAAATTTCGACGCGGCCGCGACGGCTGCGCTGCTGGACTACCGCCTCCTCGTACGCGCGCTGGCCGAGACCGTCGTCGAATACGGCGCCGGCAAGGTCGTCAGCCCCGAGCGTCTGGTCATCCCCATCCAGCAAGGCGGCTTGATGCTGTCCATGCCGGCGAGCGCGCCAGACATCGCCATCCACAAGCTGGTCAATGTCTGCCCGACCAACACCAGTCGACAGTTGCCGCCAATCACGCGGAAGCCCTCGCGGCCATCTTCCCGGAGGCGCAGTTGCGGGCAAAGGGCCGTTCGAAGGCCGATGCGGACGAATTCGTTGCGATGGCAGTGCCTGGGTGGTCGATGACCCCGTCGGCGCGAAACACGAAGCCGGTGACCTCATCCAGGCCAACGTGGACTGGAACGCTGTTTCCCCGCTGGCCAACGCCCTCTCCGGAGAATTCCACGCGACGAAACCCATTCTCTTCAAGAGCGTAGGCTGTGCAGCATGGGACCTGGCGGCATGCCGGGTCGCTCGCGACGCCCTGCGCTAAACGTCGTTCGTGACGGCGCCGCGCCGTCACAGCAGCAGTGCAAGTCCGCTTTCGCCTGGCAGTCCAATAATCCGGAGACATCATGCGCCATCTCGCCACCACCCTCGCCGTCGTCACGGCCGCCGGCTTCGCCCTCACCGCACAAGCTCAAACTGTCGCCACCATCGGTCACTCGGCGCCGCTAACGGGCCCGCAGGCGCCGAACGGCAAGGACAACGAAAATGGCGCCCGCCTCGCCATCGACGAACTGAACAAGAGCGGCGTGACGGTCGACGGCAAGAAGGTGACCTTCAAACTGGATTCGGAAGACGATCAGGCGGACCCGAAGGTCGGCGTCCAGGTCGCGCAAAAGCTCGTCGACAGCGGCGTGGTTGCCGTCATGGGTCCATACAACTCCGGCGTGGCGATTCCGGCATCGCGTGTCTATAACACCGCCGGCATTCCGATTCTCCCCGTCGCTTCGAATCCGGCGCTGACGAAACAAGGCTTCAAGAACATCTTCCGTATCGGCGCAAGCGACGAGCAGTTGGGCGGCACGATGGGCCAGTTCGCCGCGAAGACGTTGAAGGCGAAAACCGCGGCGGTGATCGACGACCGCACGGCGTACGGGCAAGGGGTGGCGGAGCAGTTCATCAAGGAGGCGAAAGCGAACGGCATCCAGATCGTCGACCGGGAGTTCACCAACTCGTCGGCGACCGACTTCCTGGGCATCCTTACCACCATCAAGGCGAAGAATCCCGACGTCATCTTCTTCGGCGGATACGCGGCTCAGGGCGCCCCGATGGCCAAGCAGATGCGCGCACGCGGACTGCGTGCGAAGTTGCTGGGCGGCGACGGCATCTGCTCGGCCGACATGGGCAAGGTCGCGGGCGAAGCCGCGTCGATCGTGTATTGCGCGCAGGGTGGCGTCGCGCTCGACAAGACTGCGGCGGGCCGTGACTTCCTGAAGAAGTACAAGGACACCTACCACACCGACACGCAGGTCTATGCCGTCAACTACTACGACGGCGTGAAGCTGCTCGCCGACGCAATGGTCAAGGCCGGCACCACCACCGACAAGGCGAAGCTCGTCGCCCAGTTGGCGAAGACCGACTACAAGGGCGTTGCGGGCACTTACTCATTCGATGCAAACGGCGACCTCGTGGGCGCGCCGACGACCGTCTACATCATCAAGGACGGCCTGCCGGTTCCGTACGGTCAGTGAGCCAATAGCGTAAAGACATCATGAAGACTACTCGTACCATTACGACCGTCGAAGTGCATACCGGCGGCGAAGCGTTCCGTATCGTCACCAGCGGATTGCCTCGCCTGCCCGGCGACACGATCGTGAAGCGTCGTGCGTGGCTCAAGGAAAACGCCGACGAAATCCGCACCGCGTTGATGTTCGAGCCGCGCGGTCACGCCGACATGTACGGCGGCTATCTGACCGAACCGGTCAGCCCGAGCGCCGACTTCGGCATCATCTTCCTGCACAACGAGGGCTACAGCGACCACTGCGGACACGGCGTGATCGCGCTGTCCACCGCAGCGGTCGAGCTTGGCTGGGTGCAGCGCAGTGTTCCGGAAACGCGTGTCGGCATCGACGCTCCCTGTGGCTTTATCGAAGCGTTCGTTCAGTGGGATGGCGAACACGCCGGCAACGTGCGATTCGTGAACGTCCCCTCGTTCATCTGGAAGCGCGATGTCACTGTCGAGACGCCGTCCTTCGGCACGGTGAAAGGCGACATCGCTTTCGGCGGCGCGTTTTATTTCTATACCGACGGTCAACCGCATGGCCTTGCCGTGCGCGAGTCGTCGGTCGAGGAACTCATCCGCTTCGGCGCAGAGGTGAAGGTAGCCGCGAACAACGCCTACCCTGTCGAGCATCCCGAGATTCCCGAAATCAACCACATTTACGGGACCATCATCGCCAACGCACCGCGCCACGAAGGCTCGACGCAAGCCAACTGCTGCGTATTCGCGGACCGCGAAGTGGACCGCTCGCCGACCGGCTCCGGCACGGGTGGACGCGTCGCCCAGTTGTATCTGCGTGGCGAACTCGGCAAGGACGAGACGCTCGTGAACGAGTCCATTATCGGCACGGTCTTCAAAGGTCGCGTGCTCAGCGAGACGACCGTCGGCGACTTCCAGGCAGTGATCCCGGAAGTCGAAGGCAACGCGTTCGTGTGCGGCTTCGCGACCTGGATCGTCGACGAACGCGACCCGCTGACTTACGGGTTCCTGGTCCGCTAGCCCCTTCCTCCTCGTGGTACCCGTTGGCGCGGAACGCTGTGAATCAGCGTCCGCGCTTTTTTACGTATCGCAACAATCGAAATAACGCGCCGTTACGAAACTCGCACCGCCGTTGCACTTGTGTCCGGTCCCGCCGCCTACACTCCGAACCGTGCTGACCAGAAACGCACGACACGTGCGGAGGAGTAGTGAAATGAAAAGGACGATTCTCGGCGTGGTACTGGGCGCGGCCGCACTGGCTGCTTCGAGCGCAGCGTTTGCGCATGTCGATCTGGCCGTGGGGGTCAACCTGCCTGGCGCCGCCTACGCCCCGGCTGAACCGGTGTACGTTGCTCCGCCGCCCGTTGCCTACGCGCCTCCTCCGGTTGCGGTGGCCTGGCGCGGCGACGATGACTGGCGCGCGCGTCAGTGGCGGGAGCACGAATGGCGCGAACACGAGCGTCGCGAACACCAATGGCGTGAGCGCGAGTGGCACGACAATGGCCGCTGGGGCAACTGAGCCGGTTCCAGAACTCAAATCTCACACAAGTGTTTATCATGAACATCAATAATCGAATTAGAATGCTTGCCGCGGCGGCCACTTTGGGACTGGCGGCCGCCGGAAGCGCACATGCCGCCGGCTGCCTCAAAGGCGCTGTCGTGGGTGGCGTAGCCGGACATTATGCGGGCCACCACGCCGTTGCTGGAGCCGTTGGCGGCTGCATCGTGGGGCATCACGTTGCGAAAAAACATGCGGAGGATTGGGCTGCGGAACATGAAGCCGAACGCTCCCAGAAGCCAAGCACCTGATTCCCGCTGGACCTTTCGCTACCGCCGCCAGGGACGCCTATTCAAGCTGTGATATCCTGGCGGCACGCGACTTGCGCTATATTCTGCTCAAGAGTTGCATTCAGAGCGAAGCACAACTAGAAATGGACGAACGAAAACGCGAAAGCATCGTGGCCTATCTGCGGCGTCGGATGGCCGAATTTGGTATTGAACCCGAAGATATCGCCGCATCCATTGCGGCAGACGCCGCGCAAATGCGCGCCGCACGTTACCGGGATGCGGCTGGCCACACGTGGGACGGCAAGGGCGACGCCCCGCGGTGGGTGGTGCAGGCGACGAGCGCGGGGCAGTCGCTCGAGCATTTTGCCGTCGGCGAGGCGGCTGAACCTGAACAGCAGTCAGTGAAAACCCCAAGCGTGGATTGGCGCAAGGACCCCTTTGCCGGCAGCCGCCTGGCAACCGTCAGAGCGGAACACTCCGGCGCCGCCTGAAGCATCACCGTTAGCTGCCGCCCCGGCGTCAACGAGAAACTTCAGTCGAATTCGACGCCACTGTTATTGCGCAGCGCATCCAGTCGTCGAATTTGTTCCGGCAGAATCCGGCCTTGCGACAAGGCTGGAAGGTCATCGATATCGAAGAATTGAACGGCGTCGGTTTCGGCGCCGGCTATTTCCCCTGCGCGCACGATTTCCCCGAGGAAAACCAGCTTCCAGATGTGAAACACGGAAGGCGGATGTCCGTGCTTGAGCATGTCCCACACGGCCAATAGTCGAACGATATTCACGGTGTAGCCGCTTTCTTCACGCGCCTCCTTTGCCGCGTTCTCAGCGGGGGAAACGCCTACGTCGGCCCAGCCGCCGGGCAGGGACCACAAACCATCCACGGCCTCTCGCACGAGAAGGATCTGACCGGACGGATTGAAGACGGCGCATCGGACATCGAGTTTAGGATTCGCGTATCCCGTTTCGAAAGCAAACAGCGCGGCGACATCGCCGGTTTGCATCGACGCCATTTCCGCGAGTTGATGATGCGCGATGCCGGCGATTTCCGTATACCGTTCCGTGTCGAACGGGCTCGTCGCGTAATGCAAACCCGATTGCGCAAGCGCCAGTAGCCGGCGCGCCTGCGCAAGACGTGTTCTCAGCGATTCCTGTTCGGCGGGCGTGGGCATTTATACCGCCTTACTTCTTCGCCGCGGCTTTCTGATGCGCCTTCGCAAAGTCCGCCATGCTGTTGAAGCGGAAGGCGACGTTCGGCTGCCAGCCGGGATTCATGGTCGCGCCAAAGCCCGGCTGCGAATGACGGCGGTAAATCCAGCACGACGCCAGACCAAACTCACTGGCAGGCTTGTGGTCGTGGAAAAGACTTTCGGCAGTGTGAAGGATTTTTTCCTTCTTGATGCCACGCTCGCCCAACTTCTCGAGCATGTATTCGAAGTTTCGCGGCGATGGCTTGTACGAGCCGATATCTTCCGCCGTGAAAATGGCGTCGAACGCGACCTGCAACCTTGCGTTGCTGTAGCTGAAGGTCTCGTTGTCGACGTTGGAGAGTATGACCAGCTTGTAGTGCTTTTTCAGGTACTGAAGCGCGGTTACGGTGTCCTCGAATGCCGGCCAGTTCCGCACCGACCGCCCGTACGCCATGCACTCCTCGTGCGTGAACGACAGTCCCCATTCCTCGGCCAGTCGCTTGTAGACGATCGGTAGCAGTTCCTGGTATCGCTTGGCCGGTGTGTATTTCTGCTGCGACGACTCGTGGCGCGCATGGGCCTCCAGAACCTGGTCCCTCGACAGCGGCGTCCTGGCCCGTTCGATCAGGGACTCGAGGCCGGCGAAGATGCCGCTTTCCCAGTCGATCAACGTGCCGTAGCAGTCAAAAGTCAGTGTGTCGAAGTCGGTCAAATCCACGGGTACTCCTTTCGGAAGTGCATGGCGGTGATCGCAGTCGAGGAAGCGTTTCTGGAAAGCATCGACTGTTCGCGCGTAAGCTTCTCGGCCAGATCGGTGTCCTTACGCGCAATCGCGACGATGATCTCCGTTGTTCCGCTGGTCAATAACTCGGCATCTCACTGTCGGCCGCTTCCTTTGAGCTGTCAACCAGGCGGTTGCCCTTACGTGAAGCGCTTCGTCGAGCTTGCGCAGTCGGTTGCGTAACGGGAAACGCGCGGCATTGGAGCCGCGCGAAATTTAAACAGATGCCGACGTGACGTCCGCCGTGCGCGTGGCATGCGTGGCCCGCTTCAAACGCGCCACGCCCTCGCGAATCTCGTCCACGTTCGGCGCAGCGAACGAAAGGCGCAGCGACGCGGTATCCGGCGCGTCGGCGAAAAACGCCTTGCCGGGAACGAAAATCACCTTGTTCGCAATCGCATTCGGCAAGAGCGCATCGATCGCCACGCCCGGAATACGCGCCCACACGAACATGCCGCCTTCGGGCTGATGAAACGCGATCTCGTCGCCGAACTGCGCGCGCAAGCCATCGCAAAGCGCCTCGCATTTGCGCTGATACGCCTGCGTGATGTGCGGAAGATGCCGTTCGAGCGCGCCCGCCGCCAGATAGTGCGCGGCGATGGCCTGGGTCCACGGCGTACTGCACAGGTCGACGGTCTGCTTGGCGATCACGCAGCGCCGCGCGATTTCGGCGGGCGCGACGGTCCAGCCCACGCGCAAACCAGGCGCGACGACTTTCGAAAGACTCGAGAAGTGCACGACCCAATCGCGCGCGCCCGGCACCTCGCTCGCCAGCGCCAGCATCGACGGCACCGCATTGCCCGCGAAACGCAAATCGCCGTACGGATCGTCCTCGACGATCACGAAGCGGTACTGAACGGCAAGACGCAGGAGCGCAAGGCGCCGCTCGCGCGTGAGCGTGGCCCCGGTGGGATTCGCGAAGGTCGGCACCGTGTACAGCAGCTTTGGCCGGACGATCGCGCCCGAAGCGAGCCGCGCGGCGAGTTCGTTCACGTCGAGACCGTCGCCGTCTACCGGTATCGTCACGACGTGCGCCTGCTGGAGCCTGAGCGCCTGCAGCGTGGCCGGATAGGCGGGCTGCTCGGTCAAGGCCGTGTCGCCCGCATTGAGCAGCACGCGCAACAAAAGGTCGAGGCCTTGCTGCGACCCCGTTGTGACGAGCATCTCCTCAGGAGCGCAGGTCGCACCGCGGCGCGCCATCAGCGCGAGCAGCTGCGTTTTCAGTTCGGGCAAACCGTCGGTCGGACCATATTGCAGGCAGCGCGTGGAAGCCTGCCAGGCCTCCGCCGCTGCCGCCTGCAGGCCATCGGTGTCGAACAGGTCGCTGGCCGGATAGCCGCCAGCGAAGGAAATCATGCCTGGCTCTCCCAGGTACTTGAACAGCTCGCGAATGGGCGAACCGGCGGGATGCTGAAAGGGCGCGGTGAAATCGTACATGGCGGACATGGAGTCGATGGCGGTTAAGCGCGGCAACGGAAAAGCTTCGATTGTGGTCAGCCCTCACGGGCGTATCAAACGAAATCTATTCACCACGTCATGCGGTTTGCTCATCAAGCCGTCGCGCAATGAAAAAAGCCCGTGAAATCACGGGCTCCTTTTTTGTGCAGGCTAACTGCCCCGCAGTCACACGACGTTCTTTTCGACGATCGGCCGGTTTTCCAGTACGCGCGACCAGTCGAGCGAAGACAGATCGAGCGTCGTGTAGCGGCCGTTGAGGATCAACTCGCTCACGCCACGCCCGGTTGCCGGCCCCTGCTGCAGACCGTGCCCGCTGAAACCATTGGCAAACACGCAATTGTCGATGGCCGGGTGATAACCGATGATGGCATTCTGGTCGAGCACGTTGTACTCGTAATAGCCGGACCAGCAATTCTCCACGCGCAGCGCCTCGAAGCCCGGCACGCGGTGCGCGAGCGTGGGCCAGATCACGTCGTCGAAGATGGCGTGATCGACTTCGTCGAGCGGCAGATCGTTGGGGTCGTTCTCCGCACTCGGCGACGTCCCGGTGATGTACGTCTTGCCCTCGGGGCGGAAATACACGCCGGACGGATCGATCAGCAACGGGCACGCGGCGAGCCGCGCCGGCGACGACACGTTGAAAATGCTGCGGCGGCGCGCATACACCGGAATGTCGATGTCCATCATTTCCGCGAGTTTGCGCGCCCACGCGCCGGCTGCGTTCACGAGCGTGTCGCACGCATGGCGTTCGCCGTCGCTCGCGATCACGTGCGTGACCTTGCGGCCGCTGCGCACGACGCCGGTGACATCGGCCGGCACGTAGCGCGCGCCGAGCGACTGCGCCTTCTTGCGCAACGCCTGCACGAGGCCGTAGCCGTCGAACCAGCCCTCGCCGCTGCGGCCATACGCGCCGCTTGCGAGATCCTCGACGTTGAGCCACGGAAACTTCGCGTGCAGCGCGTCGCGCGACATCAGTTCGATGTCCGCGCCAAGACGCGTTTGCAGCGCGTGATTTTCGCGCAGCGTCGCATCGCCCGCTTCCGTGGCGAGGAAAAGATAACCGCCCTCGTGCAGATCGATCGACGGACGGCTGCCGTTCACTTCGAGCCGCTCGCCAATGCCGCGCAGAAACTCGATGCC
Organism: Paraburkholderia sp. EG287B; assembly: GCF_040965595.1. Classification (NCBI taxonomy): domain Bacteria; kingdom Pseudomonadati; phylum Pseudomonadota; class Betaproteobacteria; order Burkholderiales; family Burkholderiaceae; genus Paraburkholderia; species Paraburkholderia sp. EG287B. Next base: position 360,659 of record NZ_JBFRCG010000007.1, on the reverse strand, counting down.
GAACAGCGACATCTGGATCGACAGCGGCGTGGAAAACTGCTGCCGGATCGACGCGGCAGAAAGCGCCGACGACGAGCGCGCATAGCTCGGGTCGCGCTCGAACACCGTCACGGAAACCGTTGGGTCGGCTGCGCGCAGAAAGTAAGCAATAGAACTACCGATTACCCCGCCGCCAACGATAACGACTTGAGAACTCACGACTTGCTCCAAATTGCGGATAACTGCGGCGCGCATGGATGGGGTTTGCGCGAATCGATCCCTCGACCGGGTGCACGATGCCCCCGGTCCCGTACTTCAAATGCGCTTATTCGACGTTGAAGTCGATGCCCTGTGCGAGCGGCAGCGCCGACGAATAGTTGACCGTGTTGGTCGCGCGGCGCATATACGCCTTCCACGCGTCGGAGCCCGACTCGCGACCGCCGCCCGTTTCCTTCTCGCCGCCGAACGCGCCGCCGATCTCCGCGCCGCTCGGCCCGATGTTCACGTTCGCAATGCCGCAATCGCTGCCCGCGGCCGACGTGAAGCGCTCGCTCTCGCGCAGATCCGTCGTGAATACGCACGACGACAGGCCATGGTGGGCGGCGTTGTTGGCGTCGATGGCGTCGCCGAAGTCGCTGTACTTGAGGACGTAAAGGATCGGCGCGAAGGTTTCCTTCAGGACAACTTCGGTTTGCGACGGCATCTCGACGATCGCCGGGCGCACGTAGAAGCCCTTCTCGTTGCCCGCCACCGAATGGCGTTCGCCGCCGAACACCTTGCCGCCTTCGCGCTTCGCCTGCTCGAGCGCCGACTGCATGCGGGCGAACGATTGCTCGTCGATCAGCGGCCCCATCAGCGTGCCCTGCTCCAGCGGATTGCCGATCACCACCTTGCCGTAGAGCGTCTTCAGGCGCTCGACTGCCTTGTCGTACACGCTCTCGTGCACGAACAGGCGGCGCAGCGACGTGCAGCGCTGGCCGGCCGTGCCGACCGCCGAGAACAGGATGCCGCGCAGCGCGAGTTCGAGATCGGCCGTGGCGGAGACGATGCCCGCGTTGTTGCCGCCCAGTTCGAGCAGCGAGCGGCCGAAGCGGCGCGCGACCTCGACGCCGACGGTGCGGCCCATTTCGGTGCTGCCCGTTGCGCTGACGATGTTCGAGCGCGGATCCGCCACGAGTTTGGCCCCCACTTCACGGCCGCCCACCACGAGGCTCGTGAGGCCTTCGGGTGCGTCGCCGAATTCCTTCAGCACGTCCTGCATGATCTTGTTGACGGCAACCGCGGTGAGCGGCGTCTTTTCCGAAGGCTTCCAGACCACGGCGTTGCCGCACACGAGCGCGAGCGCGGCGTTCCACGACCACACGGCGACCGGGAAATTGAACGCGGAAATCACGGCACACACGCCCATCGGGTGCCACGATTCGGCCATGCGGTGGCCGGGACGCTCCGATGCAATGGTCAGACCGTAAAGCTGACGCGAGAGGCCGACCGCGAAGTCGCAGATGTCGATCATTTCCTGCACTTCGCCCAGGCCTTCCTGGAAGATCTTGCCGGTTTCCAGCGAGACGAGGCTGCCGAGCGCGCGCTTCTGTTCGCGCAGCTTGTTGCCGAGCAGGCGCACGAGTTCGCCGCGACGCGGCGCGGGCACGTTGCGCCAGCTCTTGAACGCCTCCTGCGCCTTCGCGAGCGCGGCGTCGACGTCGGCGGCGGACTGGCTCGCGACGCGGCCGATCAGCTCGCCGTTGATCGGCGAATGCACGGCGATGTCGCCCGCTTCCGCGAGTTGGGAAATACCGAGATCCGAGAGGATGGAGGAGGCTTTCATAGGTAGAATCCCTTAAAAAATTTCCGATACGAAACATTGCTACTTTAGGAAACTATACACGCGCAATTTTGCGGCGACAACACGAAAATCCTCGGGAATTTCGCCATGTCGCGTGTATCGCTTCCGCCCGGCTTTTCGCCATGAAAATGGCATGAGGCTGCCCTGCGGGCGGGCCCTCGATTTCCTGTTGGAAACAATGGATTGGGCGCCGGCAGTGCCGGCGCCCTTCAAGGTAGCAGAGGCGAGTGATCTCAGTCCGCGGTGCGCGTCGTGACAGGCACCCACGCCACGTTCTTGACCTGATACAGCGTCGAACTCGGGCTCTTCAGGTCGCCCTGGGCATTGAAGGCGATCTTGCCCGTAATGCCGTCGTAGTTCGTGGCCTTAAGTGCAGCGTTGAACTGTGCCGGATTCGCCGAGCCGGCCTTCTCCATCGCCGTGATCGCGACCCACGCCGCGTCGTAGGCGAACGGCGCGTAGGCGAGCATGTCGATGCCGTACTTCTGCTTGAACTTCGCCTCGAAGCCCTTACCCTTGGGCAGCGTGCCGAGCGGCTGGCCGTATTCCCACACCGAGGCGCCATCGGCGGAATCGCCGGCGAGCTTGATGAAGTTCGCGTCCATGACGCCGCCGCCCGCGAGGAATTGCGCCTTCAGGCCGAGCTGGCGCATGCGCTTGACGATCATGGCGGCCTGCGCGTCGAGGCCGCCGAAGAACACGAGATCCGGATTCGTGCGCTTGATGCTCGTGAGTTGGGCGCTGAAATCGACCGCCTTGTCGTTCGTGAACTCGCGCGCGACGATCGTGCCGCCGCTTGCCTTCACGGCCTTCTCGAACTCGTCGGCCTCGCCCTGGCCGAAGGCCGTGCGGTCGTCGATGATGGCAATGCGCTTCGCCTTCGTCACCGTCGCCGCATAGTTGCCCGCGTTGCCGGCGTTTTGCGAGTCGGTGGCGATCACGCGGTAGATGGTCGGCGCGCCGCTTTGCGTGATGGCCGGGTTGGTGGCGGCCGGCGTGATCATCGGAATGCCCGCCTTCGCGTAGATCTTCGAGGCCGGCAGCGTGGTGCCCGAATTGAAGTGGCCGATCACGACGGCCACGTTGTCGTCCACGAGTTGCTGCGCGACCTGCACGCCAATGCGCGGATCGCTCTGGTCATCCTGCGAATCGATCACGAACTTGACCGGCTTGCCGCCGATGGTGGGATGCGCGGCATTGGCTTCGTCCACGGCCAGACGCACGCCGTTCTCGATGTCCTTGCCATACGCGGCGCCGCCGCCCGTGAGCGGGCTGGCCACGCCGATCTTCACGACCATTTCCTGCGCGCTCACCGCGCCGGCAACCAACATCAACGACGCTGCGATCGCGCAGCCACGACGAGAAGCGAGGAAACGAGGAGACATGCGAAATTCCTTCGGGATCTGGAGCCGGCACGTGATGCGTCCGAATGGTCGCTCGGACCTTCGGCGCACTGGATTCGTCCCGCGATGCTGAGCGGCGGGACGTAAGCGGATTGTCGGCAGCCGTTTCGGTGGCATCAAACGAAATCTATTCACCACGTAATGCGCTTTTCTCATCAAGCCCGTGCACGCGGGGAATACGGCAACGCGTGACGCAGCCCCGCAGGCATTGGGAGATACCCGATAGCGCCGATATGCCCGCTTGTGCGTGGGTGTCATGCGAAAGCGCGTTGTGCACGCGCCATGCCTTGCGCCGTCTGGGTTTGCCTCAGAAATCATCAACTTCCGGATGGTCGATTTACTTAGCCATGCTTGTTAATCGCCGCATGACGCAGCAAACTCGCGCGATACGCAAATGTTATTATCGGAAACATAGAGTACGATACGAACCACCAGCGAACACCCCGAGTTCCCGAATGGAAACCCCGTCCCTCAAGCCCGCCGAGAATGCTTCGGCGGAACTGGGCAAGCGCGTCAAGGCGGCCCGGCTGAAGCTCGATTACACGCTCGAGGCCGCCAGCCGCGTGTGCGGCGTGTCGCGCTCCACGCTCTCGAAGGTGGAAAACGGCGTCATGTCGCCCACGTTCGACGTGCTGCAGAAGATCGTGCACGGTCTGAAGATCGACCTCGGCGAACTGTTCGGCTCGGCGCCCAGGCCGCGCGCGAGCGGACGCCGCGCACTCACCCGCAAGGGCGGCGGGCAGCAGCATTCGGCAGGCTGCTATCAGATGGAGTTGCTGGCCACGGAACTCGCCCACAAGGCGATGCACCCGTTTCGCATTCGCGTGACGGCGCACTCGCTCGACGAGTTCACGGAATGGGGCCGGCATGAAGGCGAAGAATTTCTCTTCGTGTTGAGCGGCTCGGTCTGCCTCTACTCCGAGCTTTACGCGCCGACGCATCTCGAAGCCGGCGACAGCCTCTATTTCGACAGCCGCACGGGGCACGCGGCCGTCTCCACGAGCGAAGAGGACGCGGAAGTCCTCTGGCTCATCAACGAGCCACACCCGGACACGCAGGACGGCGCGCCGGGCGTGTGATCCCTCAAGCTTATGCGGCGTTCGCGGTCATCTTGAAGATGCCCGTGGCGTTGCCCGCATCGAAGCGCAAATCGGTCTGCCAGCGCCGCGTGGCCTGATCGAACGTGCGCTTGCGCGTGATGAACTCGTAGAACGAGCCCGGCACCTCGCGCGTCACGCGCTCGCCGTCCGCCGCGCGGAACTCGCGCTGCACGGTGTCGGCGCGATACGCCGTCTGAAACACACGGCCCGAGCGCGAGGTCTCGACGCTGGGCTTCATCGGGCGCCCCTTGGCTTTCTCGTCGTCCGAAAGCTTGAATACGTCTTCCACACGGTCGGTCGCGTGATTGAAGGCGTTGCCTTCCGTTGCGATCCACGCCATTTCCGCCGATTCCCGCAGCAATGTCTCGTAGTCCGAAATAGACGGCACTTCGTGCTGTCGCGCGAACGCCCCGACGATCACGGGCAGCAGCTGCAGCGCCGCGTCGAGCGGCAGCGAGCCGTCGCGTTCGAGTTCGGAGAGCTGCGCCATGGCCAGCGGCGTAAGCGGGTCTTTCGACGCCCCCACCACGTTCGTCACAGCTTGCTGGAACGCCGCCGAAAAGCGCTCGGGGTGCAGCTCGCTCACGAAGAACTGCGCGATCTCGTCGGGCGCGTCTTCGTGGGCGTAGGCGCGTCCCGTCATGCCGAGCTTGTCCAGCGGATAGCGGCCATTCAGGCGAAAGCCGAGCGGACGCAGGATGCGCGTGAACGCCGCTTCGCCGGGCGGCAGCGCACCGCTCTGCGCCCAGCGCACCGTGCGCAGCGCGCCATGGTCGAAGTACACCGCGCCGCCCTGCGCCACCGTGTCGTTCGTGTACGTGCGGCCGTTGGGCGAGCGCTCGAGCAGGTCTTCGAACAGCGCCATGTTCATCGCCTGGGCGAGTTCGGCGCGCGTGACGGTGCCGCTTTCCCAGTCGGCGAGCGTCGACGGAAAGTTCAGCGTTGCAAAGAGGGTTTCAGTTTTCTCGCGGCCCAGCAGTGCGGACAACAAGCGTTCTACGTTCGAATTGCGCATCACCAATCTCACAGGAAACGACCGCGTGGCAGCGGTCATCAAACGGGCCTCTGGCCATCGGTTTCGGCCAACTATACGTAAAACGCATTATTCAAATGGTTGCGCGCCGCGTAAAGCGAGATTAAATTGTCACTTGATGAGTTTCTGGAATCACCATGCGCAAGTTCAAGATCCCGAACATCGGCGCGCTGACGGCCTTCGAAGCCGCGGCGCGGCACGAGAGCTTCACTCACGCCGCCAAGGAGCTGTTTCTCACCGAAAGCGCGGTCTCGCGCCAGATCGCTACGCTCGAATCGAATCTCGGCGTGCGCCTCTTCGTGCGCGCCAAACAGCGGGTCGTGCTCACACGCGCGGGCCGGCTCTATAGCACCCAGGTGCGCCGTGCGCTCGAAAACCTCGATCGCGATACGCTCTCCATCATCGCGCACGGCAGCGGCGGCGGTTATCTGGAACTCGCGGTGCTGCCGACCTTCGCGTCCGAGTGGCTGATTCCGCGCCTCAAGGACTTCTACGACCGCACGCCGGACGTGCGCGTGAACATGGGCGTGCGCACCGAGACGTTTTCGTTCGAGGAGTCGCATTTCGAAGCCGCGATCCACTACGGCAAGCCGACCTGGCCCGGCACGTCGTCCGACTTTCTGTTCGGCGAGGAAGTGGTGCCCGTCTGTTCGCCGTCGCTGCTCGCGCGCCCTGTCAAGAAGGCGCATGAACTGCTCGCCTACCCGCTGCTGCACTCCACCACGCGCCCCGACGCCTGGACGCGCTGGTTCTCCGACCTCGGCGTGGAAGACAACGCCACCATGCACGGCGTGCGCTACGAACTGCACACGATGCTGATCGCCGCGGCCGCCGCCGGCCTCGGCGTGGCGCTCGTGCCGAAGTTCTTCGTCGAAGGCCAGCTCGAGCGGTTCGGCGTCGTCATGCCGTTCGAAGCCCCGGCGATTGCCGATGGCGGCTACTACTTCGTCTATCCCACCGAACTCAGCCACGGCAAGCCACTGGAGCTGTTCCGCGCGTGGCTGCTCGAGCAGGCGAGCGCCTACAACGCTTCACAAGCGCAAGACTGATCGGCAGGTCGAACACGCGAGATGCACGATCAGAAAAAAGTTTCCTATAGGAAATAGTTGGGTTAGCATCGGACGAAATCACTTCTTCGTCGCGAGACTGACATGGAAGACGTCGTCGTCATCGGTGCGGGCATCATCGGGGCCAGCGCCGCGCTCAACCTGGCGCAGCGCGGCATGCGCGTGCATATCGTCGACAGCGCCCCGCCCGGTTCGGGCTGCTCGTTCGGCAACGCGGGCCTGATCGCGGTCGATCATCTCGCGCCGCTCGCGAGCCCCGAGACGATGGCCGGCCTGCCCCGCATGCTGCTGCGCCGCGACAGCCCGCTGCGCCTGCACAAGCGCAGCCTGCCGCGCATGGCGCCGTGGGTGCTGGAGTTCGCCGCGCAGGCGCAGCGCCCGCGCTTCCGGCGCAATACGCGTGCGCTCGCGAGCCTCGTGACCGGTGCGGCGCAAGCCTGGCGTCGTCTGCTGGATCAGCACATCGCCGTCGACCTCTTTCGCGACGTCGGCTCGCTCTACGTGTTCGAACAACCCGTTGCGCACGCAACGGAACGCGCGCAACTCGATCTGCTCGACCGGCACGGTGTGCGCTACGAAAATCTCGCGGCGGAGCAGGTGCGGCGCGACTATCTGCCGTCGCTCACGCCGCATATCAGCCATGCGCGCTACTTTCCCGGCATGGCTTCGGTCACGCATCCGCAGCAGGTCGTCGAGCGCATTTTCGGGGCCGCGCTCGCAGCGGGCGCGAGATTCACGAGCGCTACCGTCGACGCCTTGCGCGCCCTGCCCGACGGCCGTATCGACGTCACGCTGAACGGCGCGACGCACCCAGTTGCCAAGGTACTGATCGCGGCCGGCTCGCGCAGCGCCGAGCTCGCGCAGCAGCTCGGCGCGAGGATTCCGCTGACCAACGAGCGTGGCTATCACGTCCAGCTCGACGCGCCCTCGCAGGACACGCTGCGCGTGCCCCTGAGCTTCGTCGAGCGCGGCTTCACCTGCAACCCGATGGCGCAAGGCATCCGGCTTGCCGGCACCGTCGAACTCGGCGCGCGCGGCGCACCCGACTGGCGCCGCGCCGACATGCTCGCCACGCAGTTCCAGACGCTCTTTCCCGGCGCGCGGGCGGCGCAGGTCGCGAGCCGCTGGTACGGCGAGCGCCCCACGCTGCCCGACTATCTGCCGATGATCGGCGAGATGCGCGGCGCACGGAACGTGTTCGTCGCGACCGGCCATCAGCATCTGGGCCTCACGCTCGGGCCGCTCAGCGGCGAACTCGTCGCACAATTGATGGCGCACGAGACCCCCGCCGTCGATCTCGCGCCGTTTCGCATCGACCGCTTTTGAGGCCGGCGGCCGGAACGCACGCCGCCCCACCTACGCATCATTCATCAGGAGAGAAGATTCGATGGAGCCCATCGCGATTTACGACGCAACCGCCACGGCGCGCCTGCTCGACTTCGGCGTGCTGGTCGACGCCCTCGCCACGGCCGCGCAGGACCACGACGCGGGCCGCATTCACGCGCCCGTGCGCACGGGCGTGCCGCTCAAGGGCAACGGCGTCATGCTCTCGATGCCCGCCAGCGCCGACGACATCGCCATCCACAAGCTCGTGAGCGTGTGCCCCGCCAACGCGGCGCTCGGCCTGCCGACCATCTTCGGCGCGGTGACGGTGTGCAATGGCGCGACGGGGCAGCCGGAGTTCATCCTCGACGGCCCGACAGTGACCGGGCGGCGCACCGCGGCGCTCTCCATGCTGGGCGTGCGCCTCTTTCACCCCGGCGCGCCGCGCGCGTTTCTGGTGATCGGCACCGGACAGCAGGCGCGTTTTCATGCCGAGGCAATCGGCCAGCTCTATCCGGCGGCGACGCTCTACGTGAAAGGCCGGACCGAAGCGTCCGAAGCGGCATTCCGCGCCCATTTCGCGCAGTCCGGCGTGGACGTAACGCCCGCGCATAGCGGAGTCCCGCAAGCAGCCGACGTGGTGATCGCCGCGACGACGAGCAAGACGCCCGTGTACGACGAAGCGGCACGCAAAGACCGGCTCGTGATCGGCGTGGGCGCCTTCACGCCCGACGCGGCCGAAATCGGCCAGGAAACGGTGCGGGCGAGCCGCGTCTTCGTCGACGATCTCGCCGCCGCGCGCGAAGAAGCCGGCGACCTGCTGCAGGCCGGCGTCGACTGGGCGAACGTGCGCACGATCGGCTCCGCTGTGGCAAACGGCGCGGCACAGGACGGCAGTCCTGTGCTCCTGAAGACGGTTGGCAGCGGTGCGTGGGATCTCGCGGCGTGCCGCGTAGCCCGGCAAATGCGCTGACCCGCACGCGCGGCATAGAATCGCGCATCGACCGCGCAGCGCGGTCCCATCCGGGAACCAAGGCAGAGCACCATGACGACGAGCGCCCCCCAATCCGCCGTGAAAGTCCTGCGCGGCGGTGTCATCGAAACCACGCATATCGCCCACATTGCCGTGGTCGACACCCAGGGCCGCCTGCTCTACGCATTGGGCGACCCGCATCGCATAACGCTCGTGCGCTCGGCGGCCAAGCCCGCGCAGGCGCTCGCCGTGGCCGAAACCGGCGCGCTCGAACGCTTTGGCTTCGACGACGCCGATCTCGCGCTCATGTGCGCCTCGCATAGCAGCGAGGACCGCCATATCGAGCGGACGCGCGCGATGCTCGCCAAGGTGTCCGCCACGGAATCGGACCTGCGCTGCGGCGGCCATGTGCCGATCTCCGACGCCGTCTACAAGGCGTGGATCAGGCGCGACTTCACGCCGGGCGCCGTGTGCAGCAACTGCTCGGGCAAGCACGCGGGCATGCTTGCGGGCGCGCGCGCGATCGGCGCGGCGCTGGCCGATTACCATCTGCCTTCGCACCCCTTGCAGCAACATGTGAAGCGAGTCGTGGCCGAGGTTTGCGATCTTCCCGAGACGGGCGTGGAGTGGGGTATCGACGGCTGCAATCTGCCCACGCCGGCCTTCCCGCTCGACCGGCTCGCCCGCCTGTTCGTGAAGCTCGCCGATGCGCAGGACCACGCGGCTTTGCCAGGCCCGGCCGCGGCCGACGCGCGCTCGCAGGCGCTCGCCCACATCTATCGCGCGATGACGTCGTATCCGGAACTCGTGGCGGGCGAAGGCCGCTTCTGCACGGCGCTCATGCGCGCGTTCGAAGGCGCGCTCGTCGGCAAGCTCGGCGCGGCGGGCAGCTATGCGATTGGCGTGCGTGCAAGCGCGGCGACCGCGCCGCATACGGGCGGCCCGGCATTGGGTATCGCGGTGAAGATCGAAGACGGCGATCCGACCGCGCTCCATGCCACCGTCGTGGAAGTGCTCAGGCAACTGGGCATCGGCACGCCGGAACAGCTGGCACAACTAACGAAATTCGACGCCCCGCGCATCGTCAACACGATGGGCGTCGAGACGGGTTACGTCGCGCCGCAGTTCACGCTGCAGCGCGCCGCTTCGTAATCAGCGCAGAAATAGGCGCGCGGGCTTTGCAAGCCCGCGCCCAGATTCACAGCAACGCCACGACCTTCACGTCGCTGCGATCGGCCGATGCCACGACCTTGCCGTCCACACGGCGGAACATGAGCGTCACCGTATGCTTGCCCACGCGCAGATCGCCCACTTCGAGCCAGTCGATGCCTTCGGGCAGCATGGGCTGCTCGACCCGCACCTCGTTGCGCGCCGCGTCGATCGTCACGCCAAGACACGCTTCGAGCATCATGAACGGCGAACCCGCAGCCCAGGCTTGCGGCAGGCAGGCCACCGGATACGCCGTGGGCGGCTCGCCGCGCCGGCGCGGGAACCCGCAGAACAGTTCGGGCAGACGCATATCGAACGTCACCGCGGCCTCGAACAGCGCCTGCAGTAGGCGCACCGCTGCCGCCTTGCGGCCATAGCGCGCGAGGCCGCGTGCGCACAGCGCGTTGTCGTGCGGCCAGACCGAGCCGTTGTGGTAGGCCATGGGGTTGAAGCGCGCCTGGCCCGCCGCGAGCGTACGCACGCCCCAGCCCGTGTGAAACAGCGCCGATTCGAGCACTTCCGCCACGGCGCGGCCGCGCGCCTCCTCGGGCAGCCCGAAGGCGAGCAGATGTCCCGCGTTCGACGCGAGCACGCGGCACAAATCGCCGTGGCCATCGAGCGCGATGCCGTAGAACTCCGACTCCGGCATCCAGAACTTCTCTTCCACGCAGCGGCGGATTTTGGCGGCGCGCGCGGCGTAGCGCGCCGCGTCTTCGACCTGGCCGCGATGCGTGGCGAAACGCGACATCGTCTCGAACGCCGCGCTCGCGTACGCCTGCACTTCGACTAGCGCGATCGGTCCATCGGGGAAACGGCCGTCCGCGTGGAAGACGGAGTCGTGGCTGTCCTTCCAGCCCTGGTTCGCAAGCCCGCCTTCCGATTCGCGCCGGTAGTCGAGCAGACCGAGTTTGTTGCGGTCGCATACACCTGCGACCCAGGCCGCCGCGCGCTCCAGCGCCGGCCACAACTCGTCGATCAGCGAGGTGTCGCCCGTGCGTTCGACATAAGCGCCCGCCAGCACGACGAAGAGCGGTGTGGTGTCCACCCCGCCGTAGTAGAGCGCGAACGGCACTTCGCCCGTGGCGGCCATCTCGCTCTTGCGCATTTCGTGCATGATCTTGCCGACCGCCGCGTCGCGGAACGCCGAATCCTCACGCGCCTGATGTTCCGCGAGAAAACGCAGCACGCCCTGCGCGAGCGCGGGCGTGAGCCACAGCGTCTGCAGCGAGGTGATGACCGCGTCGCGGCCGAACGGCGTGGAGAACCACGGAATGCCCGCATACGGATACGGGCCGGTCGGCAGGTCGGTCGTCAAGAGACCGAGGTCGGCGATCGAGCGGTTGATCCACGCATTGAAGAGCGGATTGCTCGAACGCAAGTGCGCCGCCGCGCGGCGGCGTTCGCGCATCACGATATGCGAGTCGACCAGCGCGGCGCGCTGGGCGGCGCGGCCCACGCGCTGCTCCTGCGAGTCCGCGAGGCAATGCGGCGGCTGGAAGATGCCCGCGCTCTGCGTGCCGGGCGCGGCGCCGGGCATGGCCTCGACTTCGATCGCCACCGTGAGATAGATCGAGACGCAGGCCTGCGCGGGCAGATCGACCGTGAAGTCGGCGCGATCGGCGAGGAGTTTGTTCGGCGTGGGCGAGAACTCGATACGCACGCGCCGCGCGACCTTGTCGAGGCCGATGTACTCGAGCCGGACTTCGCCGTCTTCCACACGCGGCGGCATGAGCGTGCCGCGTTTTTCGCGCTTCAGGCCGCGCACCTCGAACATGTCGCGGAAGTCGCTCGCGAACGAGATCGAAAGCGGCACCACGGCGTCTTCGGTGCCGTAGTTCGTGAGTTCGATGGCCTCGGTCATCATCGTGCCGGAGAGCACGCGCTCGCGCTGCACGTGAATCACGCCCTCGGGCGTGGTCGTGCCGCCGAGCGGCGGCAGCGGACGATTGGTCAGGTGGGCCGTGAACACGGCGTTGTCGCTGCTCACGCTGCCCGAGAGCAACGAGGGCACGCGCCCACCGAAAGTGAGGCGCAGCGACGAGAGCACGCGCGTGTCGTTGACGAACAGGCCGTCGTCGATGCCGGTGATGTCGCCGAGCGGATCGTTGACGATGAAGGTGCCGCCCGACTTCAGCACATGCTGGTCGGCGCTTGCGACCTCGGGTGTTTCGGGCGCGATGAACGCGCCGTCGGTTTCTCGCGTGTCCTGGTCGGGATGATCCACGCCGCTTGAGCGCGTGACGCCACCGAGTGTTTCAGGATCCTGCATTGCGTGCCTCCTGGGTCCCATGCAAAGGGTTACGGTACGGTTCGCTTGCGGTTGATTGTAGTGGCTTCGGCGCACGCGTTGGGCGAATGCGCGAGGAACGGGCGAAAGATACGCGCGAAAATCGGTGGCACATCGCGGCAAGAGCAAGGATCGTGCGCGGAAAAAATTGCGGGCGCCGGCACGACGTAACGTGCGGGCGCCCGTGGAGGCAATGCGCTCGCGCGCCGGAAGCGGCGCGCGGCCCGAGGATCAGCGTTGCGAAATCGGCTTCGCGACGCGCGGCGTTTCGCCGATGAAGAGCTGGCGCGGACGGCCGATCTTCTGCTCGGGGTCGGCGATCATCTCGTTCCACTGCGCGATCCAGCCCACCGTACGCGCCATCGCGAAGATACAGGTGAACATCGAGGTCGGGATGCCCAGCGCGCGCTGCACGATACCCGAGTAGAAGTCGACGTTCGGGTACAGCTTGCGCGACACGAAGTATTCGTCTTCCAGCGCGATCTTTTCGAGCTGCATGGCGAGCTTGAACAAAGGATCGTCGTGCAGGCCCAGTTCGTTGAGCACTTCGTAGCACGTTTCGCGCATGAGCTTCGCACGCGGGTCGTAGTTCTTGTACACGCGGTGGCCGAAGCCCATCAGCTTCACGCCCGAGTTCTTGTCCTTCACCTGTTCGATGAACTTCGGGATGTTATCGACCGAGCCGATTTCTTCGAGCATGTTCAGCGCGGCTTCGTTCGCGCCGCCGTGCGCCGGGCCCCACAGGCAGGCGATACCGGCCGCGATACACGCGAACGGATTCGCACCCGACGAACCGGCCAGACGCACAGTAGACGTCGAAGCGTTCTGCTCGTGGTCGGCGTGCAGGATGAGAATGCGGTCGAGCGCGCGCACGAGCACGTCGTTGACCTTGTACTCTTCGCTCGGCGCGGAGAACATCATGCGCATGAAGTTCGCGCTGTACGACAGGTCGTTCTGCGGATACACGAACGGCTGGCCGATCGAATACTTGTACGCCATGGCGACGAGCGTCGGCAGCTTCGCGATCATACGGATCGCCGACACCTCGCGATGCTTCTCGTTGTTGATGTCGAGCGAGTCGTGATAGAACGCGGACAGCGCGCCGACCGCCGCCACCAGAATCGCCATCGGATGTGCGTCACGGCGGAACCCCCGGAAAAAGAAGTGCATCTGCTCGTGAACCATTGTGTGGTTCGTCACCGAGGCCACGAATTCGTCCTTCTGTTGCTGCGTGGGCAGCTCGCCCTTGAGCAGGAGGTAGCAGCTTTCGAGGAAGTCGGCGTTTTGCGCGAGGTTGTCGATCGGGTAGCCGCGATAGAGCAGTTCGCCCTTGTCGCCGTCGATATAGGTGATCGCCGAGTTGCACGACGCCGTGGACATGAAGCCCGGGTCATACGTGAACATGCCGGTCTGGCCGTACAGCTTACGGATGTCGATCACGTCCGGGCCCTGGGTGCCCTTGTAGACCGGCAACTGCACGCCTTCAGCGTGGCCGGGGATCGTGAGCGTGGCGTGTGTCTTCGAGTCGATCATTTTCTGTCCTTGAATTGCTGTCACATCGCAATACTTCGCGCAAAACCTCGCGCAACAGGACGCAGCCGCCGGAAAGGCCGGCATCGCTGCGACCGCTTGCCGCATTCTACGGCGCGGTGCAGCATCGATTGATAGCACAGCCAGCAACAATCCCTCTTCAAGCTCGCAACACTGCCAGGCTTGCGGCTTCCTTAACGCCGATTCCTGCAACAATATTTTGCTCTTGCAGCGCAACATGTCGCACCCCATCTTTGCGATACTGCTTGACATGCAAGGGTTTTCCATTACTTGCATTTTGTAATCCAGCCTGATCTCACGGGCGGCCGTTTTCACCGCCACACGCGCTTAAAGCAAAACGTAAGGAAGCAACAGATGAACATCTCGGTCGACACCCTGTTCGCAGAAGACGAACAAGCAGAGGGCGCCGTTGTCACGGCACTCAATCACCAGGACATCGTGGTCGCACTGTCCGCTGCGCTTGCCAGCGAACGCGTGGCCGTGCTGCACATGCTGTATCCGCGCACCGACGCGCGCACGCATCGCAGCCTCGATCACCTCGTGGACGCGCTCAACGGCCACGGCCTGCACCAGGTCGCCCGCCTCGTTTCGCAAGAAGCGCACTATCTCGTGTTCAAGGATCCGGTGAAGGCATGGAAGGCCTTCCATGAAATCCGCAACGATTCGCTCGCGATCGGTGTGCACCTCTATTACGCGGGCCTCGTCGGCGAGGCTGCCGAGCACACGCTCGACGCCCACGCGCACGGCCGAGACTAAGCGAGAGTCCTTCGGACTACGGTATTTCTCGCAGCAACGAAAAGGGGCGGCCGCATCGCGTGGCCGCCCCTTTTTCGCATCGCGTGAATCTGCGCGCGTCAGCGCCCGTGGCCGCTCACGAAGCGATCGATCAACTCGTTGAACGCCGCGGGCCGCGCCAGATTCATCCCATGCGATGCGCCCGCCACACTTGCGCGGCGCGCATCGGGCAGCCAGGCATCGAGCGCGGCCACGGCCCGATGAAACACTTCCGGGCTCAGCTCGCCGTCGATCAGCAGCACGGGGCATTGCACCTCGGCGGCCTGCTCGCGCGAGTACGCAGGCAGCGGATCCTGGAACTGCGGCCCGAGCGTGTGCGCGTTGTCGGTGGCCATGCGGCGAAACCCATGTGTGCTCTTCGCCCAGAAGCCGGGCCGGCTCACCGAATCGACGAACAACTCCAGCCCCGCGTCCACCTGGCCCGACTCGATCAGCGCCACGGCGCGGGCGCGCAGTGCATTGACGTTCTCGGGCAGCGTGGCGAGCGTCTGGCCCGGCTGCTGGACCGGCCCGCCAGGATCGGCGAGCGTGAGCGTGCGCACGTGCTGCGGATGGCGCCGCGCGAACTGGAACGACACGAGGCCGCCGCGCGAATGCCCGATCACATGCGCCGGGCCGGCGCCGAGGGCTTCGATGAACGCCGCGAGTTCATCCGCATGCTGCCGCCAGCTGAATGGCAGGCCGCGCGCAGCGTCCGCGGCGGGCCAGTAGTGCGTGAGACTCACCGATACACAGCGATATTGTTGCGCGAGGCCGGCCAGCTGCGGCTGCCAGTAGCGGTAATCGCAAAGCGAGCCGTGCACGAAGAGAAGGAGTTCGCCCTCGCCCCGTTCGACATAGGGCATGGGCAGGCCGCCGGGCAGTTCGATGAACGTACCGGGGGCCGGAAAAGCGGCTGGATTCACGGCTGGACGAGGTGGAGACAACGGGACAGCGGCGCATTGAAAGGACAAAACGGCCTACGGGCAGTCCATCGCGGCGCACGCCGGCAAAGTGGCGTATTGTCCCACGCCCGCGGCGCGAACACCGGGCACGCCGGCGCCCCGGAGAAGCGGCGTTGCCTCGTGCGCCGGCTTGCGCCGTTATTCGACCATTTCGAAAGCGTGCTCGCTCATGAGCGAGGCCGCCGCGCCCGCACCGCGCACCGCGCAGGTGAGCGGCTCGTCGGCCACCCGCACGGTCACGCCAAGTTCGGCGGCGAGGCACTGGTCGAGCCTGCCGAGCAGCGAGCCGCCGCCCGTGAGCACGATGCCGCTATCGGCGATATCGGTGACGAGTTCGGCGGGCGCCGTCTCGAGCACCTGCCGTACCGCGTTGATCACCACGCGCAACGGCGCGGCCAGCGCGTCCACCACGTCGTGGCTCGTGATCTCGACCGTGCGCGGCAGACCGTCTTCCATGCTGCGCCCGGTCGCGCGGATGCGTTCGATGGGTTCGCCGTAGAGCGCGCAGCCAATCGTCTTTTTCACGTGTTCGGCGGTCTGGTCTCCCAGCACGACGCCATAGAGCGTACGCACATGGTCGACGATGGCGCGGTCGAACTGGTCGCCGCCCACGCGCACCGAGCCGCTGCACGCCACGCCGCCCAGCGCGACGATGCCCACTTCCGTCGTGCCGCCGCCGATATCCACGACCATCGAGCCCGTCGCCGCGTGCACCGGCAGACCCGCACCGAGCGCCGAAGCCAGCGACTCGCCGATCAGGTTCACGCTCGCAGCGCCCGCCGCGAAGGCCGCCTCGCGAATCGCGCGGAGTTCGACGCGCGTCGCGCCCGCCGGCACGCACACCGTGAATGCCGCACGGCGGCCGAGCAGACGGCGCGGCTGCGCCATCGCCACGAAGCGGCGCATCATGTGTTCGGCAGCGGAAAAATTGGCGATCACGCCGTGCGAGAGCGGCCGCACCGTCTCCATATTGGCCGGCGCGCGGCCGAGCAGATCCTTCGCCTCGCGGCCCACGGCGGCCACCGTCGTCTCGTTCGCACCCGCGCGCCGCTCGAAGCAGACCACGGAGGGCTGGTTCAGCACGATGCCCTTGTCGGCGGTGTAGATGAGCGTGTTGGCCGTACCGAGATCGAGCGCCACGTCCTGGCGGAACAGCCTTTTGGAAAAAATGGATTGCGGCTTGGCTCGGGCCATATTGGTCTGAAGTTCGGTTCTTTTTGGCGACCCGGCAGACGACGCGCCGCCGGATGGCATTCCCGATGGCGGCCTCGTCCAGGCAGCGCGAACCAGCCGCGCGCCGGGCGGAACGGGCCTACGCGGCCCACAGGGTCGCGGCGACTCCCCGTAATAACGGCCGCGACCGGCGCGAACTTTAGCCGGTCGAAAAACAACTGCATAGCCTATCCGGAAAATATGGCCGAAATACGACACTGCGGGCTTGTGCGACTGCCAATTTGTACCGATTTAGCCCGCTGATGGCACCGGATCGCGGCCGATTCACGCTGATTAACGGGGACCGACCTGGTCCCCGCCAGCAATCGGATCGGACGCGGTTAGCCGCGCGCGAGCGCGCGCACCAGGGCGTCGCGCCCGAGCATGACGCCTTGCGGCGTGATCGTGTGGCCAACGCCCGGCAGCGCGAACGCGGTGACCGCGAAGCCCGCGTCGCTGAACGCGGCGGCGGCGCGCTCCAGTTCGCTCGCCGGAATCACTTCGTCGTCCTCGCCGTGCACGAGCGTGAGCACCGTGCGGCTTTTCGCGATGACGGGCGTGACGAGCCGGCCCGCATAGGCGACCACGGCCGCCGCGCCCGCCGTCTGCGTGGCCACGTGGTAGAGCGACATGATCGAGCCTTGCGAGAAGCCCACCAGCGCGAGCGCGTCGTGGCCGAGCCCCCAGTGGGCGAGTTCGGCGGCGAGCCGCCGCTCGAACACCTGCGAGGCGACGACGACACGCGCCTCGCGATTGGTTTCGCTGATGTCGCGCAGGCTGAACCACTGGCGTCCGCCAAAGCCGCCGTCGAACGGCTCGCTGCCGTCGAGCGACGTGAACGCGACGCCCGGCAGCGCATCGCGCCATACGTCGGCGAGCGGCGTGAGGTCCTGTGCGTTGCTGCCTACCCCGTGCAGCAGCACGACGAGCGCATGCGCGGCGCCATCGGCCGGCGCCAGACGCCAGCCCCCTTCGAATGCTTCCCAGCCCATGGTCGGACCTCCCCTGTACTGACGATCGTATTGTGTGTCCAGCGCACGCTTTTTGCGCGGCGCGCGGCAGGCGCAAGGATACGCTCGCCACGCCGCGCGTGTACGAAAGACTCCATTTCCCGGCATTACATAAAGCCGCAACCGCAGCACGATCGCGCGAAAGCCATTCGCAAGCCCCATGACCCTGCACCGCATGGGGATGCTCCGCGGCCGGCGATGGCGAAGGGCGATTACAGGTATCCTGTGCCGCAAACCGAATCCGCGGAGAACACGCTTGAACCAGCCCGCCGCATCATCGGCGCCGCCCGCGCCACCGCCCCCGCTCCAGGGAGGCAGCCTGGTCCTCGGCACCATCGCGGTCTCGCTCGCGACCTTCATGAACGTGCTCGACACGTCGATCGCCAACGTCGCCATTCCGACCATCTCCGGCGACATGGGCGTGTCCGTCGACGAAGGCACATGGGTCATCACCGTGTTCGCGGCGGCCAACGCCGTTTCCATTCCGCTGACCGGCTGGCTCACGCAACGTTTCGGCCAGGTCCGCCTGTTCGTCACCTCGATCCTCTCGTTCGTGCTGGCGTCGTGGCTGTGCGGCATCGCGCCGACCCTGCCGTTCCTGCTCGTCGCGCGCGTGCTGCAAGGCGCCGTGGCCGGCCCGCTCATTCCGCTTTCCCAGGCCGTGCTGCTCGGATCCTGGCCGAAAGACAAATCGTCCACCGCGCTCGCCTTCTGGGCGATGACCACGACCGTCGGCCCGATCGCGGGACCGGCGCTCGGCGGCTGGATCACCGATAGCTACAACTGGTCGTGGATCTTTTACATCAACATTCCGGTGGGCCTCTTCGCGGGCTTCGTCACGTGGACGATCTATCGCAACCGCGAGTCACCCACGCGCAAGCCACCTATCGACGTCGTGGGCCTCGGTCTGCTCATCACCTGGGTTGCTTCGCTGCAGATCATGCTCGACAAGGGCAAGGACCTCGACTGGTTCAATTCGCCGGTGATCGTGACGCTCGGCATCCTCGCGCTCATCAGTTTTGCGTTTTTCCTCGTGTGGGAGCTGACCGAGGAGCACCCGATCGTCGATTTGCGTTTGTTCGGACAACGTAACTTCCTCGGCGGCACGATTGCGATCTCAGTGGCGTACGCGGTGTTCTTCGGCAATCTGGTGCTGCTGCCGCAATGGATGCAGGAGTACCTCAACTATCGCTCCGTGGACGCAGGCCTCGTGACCGCGCCGCTCGGCGTGTTCGCGGTGATCCTGTCTCCGGTCGTGGGGCGCCTGTTGCCGCGCTCCGACGCGCGCATCATCGCGACGATCGCGTTCGTGATGTTCGCGGGGGTGTTCTACATGCGTTCGCAGTACGTGATCGAAATCGATACCTTCCATCTCGTGCTGCCCACGCTGCTGCAAGGCATCCCCATGGCGCTCTTCTTCGTGCCGCTCACGGCGATCATTCTCGCGGGGCAGCCCCCGAGCCGCGTGCCGGCGGCGGCTGGCCTCTCGAACTTCGTGCGCGTGTTCTGCGGCGCAGTGGGCACCTCGATCGCGACCAACGCCTGGAACAACCGCACGATCCTGCATCACGCGCGACTCACGGAACAAGCCTCGGTCAACAACCCGACTTTCGTGCAGGCGATGGACCAGACCCAGAAGGTGCTGAATATGAGCGAGCCCTCCGCACGCGCGCTGTTCGACTTCCAGCTCACCACGCAGGCCGCCATGATGGGCCTGAACGACATTTTCTATATCTCGGCGATCATCTTTCTCGTGATCATTCCGCTCATCTGGATCACGAAGTCGACGAAGGGCGGCGGAGGCGGCGGCGCGGCGGGAGCGCATTGACGCGCGAGGTCGACTCGGGGCGCGCAATGAAGCCGTGGCGCCAAGCGCGAGCCGCTACAATCGCGGGACCGCGACGGGCGCTCCGCCGCGATTGCCTGGCTCCCTCCCATGACTCACACGTTCGACTACACGCCCATCCTCGACGCCATCCATCGCGACCTGCAGCCGTATATCGGCACGGGCCGCGTGGCCGACTACATCCCTGAACTCGCCACGGTGCGCGCCGATCACTTCGGCATGGCCATCGTCACGGTGGACGGCCAGGTGTACCGCACCGGCGACGCCGACGTGCGCTTTTCCATCCAGAGCATTTCGAAGCTGTTTGCCTGCACACTCGCGTTCCAGCTGCTCGGCGACGCACTCTGGCAGCGCGTGGGCCGCGAGCCGTCGGGCACGGCATTCAACTCACTCGTGCAGCTCGAATTCGAGGCGGGCAAGCCGCGCAACCCGTTCATCAACGCGGGCGCGCTGGTCGTGACCGACGTGCTGTGCCGCCGCTTCGTGCAGGCGGAAACCGCGCTCGTCGATTTCATGCGGCGGCTTGCGGGCGAGCCCGGCATCGGCTACGACCTGCGCGTTGCGCAGTCGGAACTCGCGCACGCCGAGCGCAACCGTGCGATGGCGCATTTCATCGCGAGCTTCGGCAATCTGGAGATGCCCGCCGATGCCGTGATCGACGCGTATTGCCGCCAGTGCGCGATCTCGATGAGCTGCGTGGAACTCGCGCGCGCGGCGCTCTTTCTGGCCAACGGCGGCGTTTCGCCCGCGAGCGGCGAACCCGTGCTCGACGCGAGCTCGGCCAAGCGCCTTTCTGCGCTGATGCTGACCTGCGGCACCTACGACGCGGCTGGCGACTTCGTGTACCGCGTGGGCTTGCCTGCGAAGAGCGGTGTGGGCGGCGGGATCATCGCGGTGCTGCCCGGCGAATTCGCGGTGTGCGTGTGGTCGCCGGGCCTCGACTCGACTGGGAATTCGCTTGTCGGCTCGCTGGCGCTGGAGTGGCTGACGACGCGCACCGGCCGCTCGATTTTCTGAGGGTGCGGCGAACCGTTCATCGTCGACGCGTTGCGCGGCGAAGCACCCGCCGCGACGGTGCGATATCACACGGATGTCGAGGCGGGCTGAGGTCAGTCGATCGAGATCTCAAGTCATCGGCCCCGTTTGCTCAACGCTGCTCCCACAGCATCAACCCGGCTTCACCCGCTTTTCCAGCACCTCTTTAATCACAGGCATCGCCGCAAATGCACAAGGCCAACCCGAGTAGAACGCCAGTTGCGTCACGACTTCGGCAGATTCCAACTGAGACAGCCCTGCGTCCATTGCGCGGTTGAGGTGATATGGCAACTGCGCCACATGGCCAAGCGCGATCAGCGCGCTGACCGTTACGAGACTTCGGTCACGCGGCGCGAGATCCGGGCGCAACCAGAGATCACGAAACAGCGCGTCGGTGGTGTACTGCACCACGCCTGGAAAAAGATCGCCAAAAAGCTCGGACACCCGCTCGGCACGCTGTGACTCGCCGACTTCATCAAGCGGCAAGAGTTTGGGATCTGCCAGCGGGACGGCCGCAGTGTCGACGCCGTGCCGCAGGAAACACTCACGGATCACTGGGACTACGGAGAGCGCATTCGGCCAGCCCGCGTAGTACGCCAGATGCGTGACGAGTTCTGAGAGTTCGCGCGGTGTAACGCCATTCTCAAGAGCCAATTCGACGTAGTGCGGGTAGCCTACCGTCTGGCTGCGCGCAATCAACGCAGCTAGTGTGACAAGGCTACGATCGCGTGGCGAAAGTCCGGGGCGTTTCCAGAGGTCCTCAACGATACGAGAGCGCGTATGAGCGCTGAGTGCAGGCGCAACTGCAGTGACATCATCAAACGAAACACTAGCTGCCATGATTCTCTTCCTGGACCGTGAAAAGGTCCTCGCCGAAAAACGCGACTCAGCCGCTTGCAATCAAATCAGGGCCTTGCACTGGAAGCATGGACGGCGCGCTTGTGGGCATGGACCGGGATTCCATTATCTGCGATGAGACCGGCAGGCAATCGGGCGTTCAGGTCGTTGGTGTTTCAACCTCAGGTTGAAACTTGCCTTGACGCCGCAAACGCATCCAACGACTCGACGGGGAGATGCAAGGCGGGGTCGGCGGCGAATGCGTCAGACAGGTAATCGAGCGTTGCCCGGACGCGAGGCGCGATCAATGCCCTGTGCGGATATTGCATCACCATCTCGTACGAGCCGGTGTGATGGACTTCGTGCAAGACCAGCTTCAACGCCCCTGACTGCAAATGTTTCCATGCGAGATGCAAACCCACCTGCCCAATGCCTACCCCCGCAAGCGCCGCCTGGAGTACCGCCTCGGGAGCCGACAGGGTCAAGACGGCAGATGCTGACGGGTCCAGCGAAATAACGCTGCCATCGTCTCCGCGAAATCCCCAAGTCGACATCTTGCCGCCCAGAAAGCGCCGCGCAATGAGCTTATGCTTCATCAGGTCCTCGGACGAACCGGGCACGCCTCTACGCGCAAGGTATTCCGGTGAGGCCACCAGAGCCAGGCTCATTCGGAATACCGGCTTGGATACGAGATTTGAATTCGGAATGGCCCCACCCCGAATAGCAATGTCATAGCCGTCTCGAACGAAGTCGACAACCCGGTCGTCGAAATCGACTTCCACCGACAACTCCGGATAAAGCGCTACCAGGCCAGGCAACGCGGGCATGAGGTGATCCCGGCCGAACGCCGAACTTGTCGAGATGCGAATCCTCCCGCTTGGCCCCTCGCGTCGCACCGCAACGGCGTCGACAGCGACATCGAGCGCATCGAGAGCGACACGGGCCTGGTGCAAGAAGGCATCGCCCTCATCGGTAAGCTGGAGAACACGCGTCGTACGATTCATCAGTCGTACGCCCAGTGCTTTCTCAAGACTTGCGACGTTCTTGCTGACTGCTGCAGACGTAATGCCGAGATTTCGTCCTGCGGCGGAGAAGCTCCCCGCGTCTGCAGCATGAACGAAGGACAGTATTGCACGCACTCGCTGGGACGAATCCATCGACTCCGCTACCGGAAAAAGGTCGGGACATTATCAACCTTAAGTTTAGGGAAGTTCAACCCCGCCCCAACTTCCGGCTACGCGTGCGAACGGCCACAATTTTCCGGACCGACAAACTAAAGGAATGGCACGACCATGATGATCTCCATCGTCTATGACAGCGGATATGGCCACACCGCAAAGCAAGCTGAGGCAGTGGCACAGGGCGTCCAGCGCGTGCCGGGGGCTGAAGCAAACCTCATCGCCGTGGCGGACGGCGCTGCTCCCTGGGACGTTTTGGCAGCGAGTGATGCCATCATTTTCGGGTCGCCAACGTACAACGGGACCCTGAGCTCACGACTCAAGAAGTTCATGGAAGAAAGCACCCGTCCCGCATGGTTGCCGATGGCCTGGCGCAACAAAATCTCCGCAGGCTTCACGAACTCCGGCGCACAAAGCGGCGACAAGCTGAACACGCTGATTGCTTTGGCAATGTTCGCTGCCCAGCACGGAATGATCTGGGTCGGTGTCGATATGCTCCCGGGCCGCGGAGAAAACGACATGAACCGCCTGGGCGGCTGGCTCGGCGCCATGGCACAGTCCGACGACGTCTCGCCCGAGATCTCACCGATTGCGAGCGACCTGCAAACGGCAGCGCATCTCGGGCAACGCGTCGCCGACCTGGCACGCCGCCTGAAGTCGACGAGTTGATTCTCGAAGGCGGGCGCTTACATTCACAGATGCGGCCGCGACGACGCAGCCTCAGAGCGGCGGCCGCTCGAGCGTGAGCCAGCGCTGCACGGAAGGCCTCTGCCACTGAGCCAGGGCGTAATGCGCCAGCCGATGCGGCACCGGATCGCCGTTCAGCACCACACGGTTCAGCATCAGCGCCAGGTCCACGTCGGCGATGGACCACTCGCCGAAAAGATGCTTTTCGCCTTGCGCGAGCAGCGCTTCGGCCATCGCAAAGAGCTTCTCTGCCGCGAGTTGCGCCGCGCCGGAAAGCGGCACCGGGGTCGGGCCGTAAAACACGACTTCGGTCGAGCGCTCCTGGCGAATCGGCATGAGATCGCTGCGCAGCCACGCCTGCACCTGGCGCGCGCGGGCGCGCTGCTGGCGATCCGCCGGATAGAGCGCCACGCCGGGGAAGGCTTCGTCCAGATACTCCGTGATCGCCGAGGACTCCGAGAGCGCGAAGCCGTCGTGGATCAGGGTCGGCACGCGCCGCGTGAGCGAGATCGCCGCGAATTCCGGCTGCTGGTTTTCGCTCTTGCCGAGATCGACGGTCGAAAGCTCGAACGCGAGCGCCTTCTCGTGCAGCGCGACGAAGACGGACATCGCATAGGGACTGGCGTACTGGGCGTCGGCGTAGAGGTGGAGAGTGGGGTGGGTCACAGTCGGCTCCGTTATTGGCGCCGACGATAGTAGCAAGCGCAGCCGCCGTTGCGCTCGATCATCGACAGGCCGATCGAATCGGCCCCGCCCCGCTCCGCTCACGCCGTCGTGGAAACCAGCCCCGTGGTCTTGCCGCTCGCGACCATCAACTGCGCCAGCGAAGTCTGCACGCTCGCCAGTTGCGACGCGATCTGGCTGACCTGGCTCGTGTCCGATTGCGACGCCGAGCTCAACGCGCTCTGCGCATTCTGGATCTGCGCCTTGATCTGGCTGATCTCGCCCGAGTTCGAGCCTTGCGCCGCGGCGCTGGAGGTCTGCGACGACACCTGCGCGAGCTGGGCCTGAAGCGACGCGATGAGCGCGTTCAATTCCTCGACTTCGCTCGATGACGAACTGCTGGAGGATGCCGCGCCGCCACCACCGCCACCGCCCGCTTTCGAAGAGGCCGAAGTGCTTTGCGTCGAAGTCGAAGTCGAAGCCGAGGTGGTGCCGCCGCTCGACGCGCTCGTCGACGAACTCGTCGTGTTGCTGTCGTTTGAATTCGACGATGCCGCGCCCGAGGAAGCGCCGTTGCCTGCGCCGCCCGTCGAAGCCTGCGTGCCGCCGCCGTAGGCAGTCGTCGTACTCGTCGTCGCGGTAATGGGTTGAATCTGCATGGAATCTTTCTCGCCGTAAGTCAGGGGCTGCGCCGCTGCCGAATAACGCCCTATCCGTGTGTTATCGGCAAGCCTGAAGGTTTCTTGAGCGCTGTCCGTGCCGCCTTTATCGCGGGGCGGTCGTGGCCTGCTTACACCATGATGTATCCGTGCCGCATGCCGAGCATCACCGCTTCGGTTCGATTGGTCGCGCCGAGTTTGCCGAAGATGGACGAGAGGTGGGATTTCACCGTGTTGTCCGAGATGTCGAGTTGCCGGGCGATCTCCTTGTTGCCGAGCCCGTCGGCGAGCATCGCCAGCACTTCGATCTCCCGTAGCGACAAGGCCTCGAACGGTCCGCCGGATGCCGGCTGGCGCAACGGTTTTCGTCCGGCCAGCAGCCTTGCGAGGATATCGGGCGACAGCACGCACAGGCCAGCGGCAGCGGCTTCGATGGCCGCGACGATTTCGGCGGGCGTCACGTCGCGCGACAGGATCGCCGTCGCATAGGCGGGCAGTTCGTCGAGGAACGCGTCGCTATCCGGGTCGTCGAGCAACAGGACCAGCGCCGCGGGTGCGTGGCCTGGGTCGAACAGCGTCTTGAGCGCGTCGCTCGCCTGAGGCTCGATGTCGGCTACGACGACATCCGGCACCGAACCGGCGAGGTAAGCGGCGAGCGTTTCGGTGTCGGCGGCGCTACCGAGGAACGCGAGTGCCGGGTCCGACTCGACGATCGTCTGCAGGCTCGCGCGCAGCTGCGATGACGCCGCAATGACCGCGACCCGCACCGGCCCCATGTCTTCCATCGTTCCATCCGCCATTTCGCCACGTCCCGGACTTCACCTGCATGCGTGTCGTTGGGGCCGTTCGCCCACGGTGACCGTGCACGCGTGGCGCTCGCCGCCCCGGATCAACGTGACGGGCAACGGCTGCCCGATGCCCGTCGAGCCCAGCGCGGCGTGCAGGTCGCCCATGTCGCGGCAAGGTTGGCCGGCCAGTTCGATCAGCACATCGCCGATGAGCACACCGGCCTGTTCAGCGGGACCGCCCGGCGCAAGCGAACTGATCAGTAATCCGCTATTGAACGACAGGTTCATTTTGTCCACCCATGCGTTCGGCAGGCTGACCTGCTGTGTGCCGACGCCAAGATAGCCGCGCGAGACGCGCCCCTTGACCAGCAGCTCGTCGGCGACGCGCTCCACCGTCGTCGCGGGAATCACCATGCCGGCGCCGCGCATCAGCCCCGACGTGCAGATGCCCACGACCTGGCCGCGCATGTCGGCGAGCGCCGCGCCCGAGAATCCCGGGCGCAGACCGCCGTCGAGCCGCACGAACGCGTCGAGCTGGCCGCCTCGCCACGTGCGCCAGGCACCGCCCGTGCCGCCGATCACGCCAAAATCGGCGCTGACGCCGAGTTCGTCGGTGCGCGCGACCGCGAGCGCCAGATGACCCGGCTTCAGTGAGCCCGCATCGCCGGACTCGACTGGGTCGAGGTCCACGCCGTCCAGTTTCAGCACGGCGAGGTCGGTGCCCGGATCGAGGCCTGCGAGGATCGCGGCGACCGTACGACCGTCGGTCAGGGTGATCTTGATCCCCTCCTCGCGCCGGATCGTGTGGGCAGCCGTCACGACGACGCCATGGCGCCAGATTACCCCACTCGACGGCATGCGATGCCGGCCGTGAATTGCCACGACGCTCTGCCCGACTCGCGCGACAATGTCGGCCAGACCGTCCGAGAAAATCACTAAAGGATTTGCGCTCGAGGATGTCGTTTCCATTTCAAGTCTCCTGCCAATGTGGGTTCACCATTCGTGGGTTCACAATGACAGAAGGACAGGCGGCGCACACCACCCAAATGGGTAGTCGGATCGATGCAGTGCACACGGAGTCAACACGGGAGGAAGGCCATGAGTACGCTTGCCCAATTCGCATCAGGCCTCCGGCGCACGCGCCAGTGGTGGATGGCCGTGATGACCGCGGCGCTCTGTTTGCTGGGCCAGGGCGCTTTCGCGCAAGCGGACGCCAGGGCGACGAGCCTGCGCGAAAAGTACCAGAGTCTCACGCAGCAACTCGCGCAAAACCAGTTCCAGCGCCCGCTGTACCTCGAATCGCAGGAACTGCCATCGGCACTCAAAGGCGATATTTACGGCGTGGTCAACTTCCCTTTCGCGACGGTCAACGACACGCTCAACCACCCGACTGAAGGGCCCGCGAACTGGTGCGACGTGCTGATCCTGCACTTGAACATCAAGTACTGCCATGCCTCGACCAGCGCGAGCGGTACGGTGCTCGCGGTGAATATCGGCAAGAAAACCGAGGAATCGCTGTCCTCATCCTACCGCGTGCAATTCGCCTGGCAGCAGGCCGTGAGTAGCCCTGATTATTTTCGCGTGGAGCTTACCGCCGCCACCGGCCCGCTGAGCACGAAAGACTACCGGATCGTGCTGGAGGCCATCCCCGTGGGCGACGATCGCACCTTTATTCATCTGACTTACGCCTACGGTTACGGCACGGCGGGACGGCTCGCCATGAAAGCCTATCTGGCGACGATAGGCAGCGACAAAGTCGGCTTTTCCACGACCCGCGATCCGTCGACGAACGAGACGCGATACATCGGCGGCGTGCGCGGTCTGGTCGAACGCAACACCATGCGCTACTACCTCGCCATCGAGGCGTATCTCGATGCGCTTTCCAGCCCGCCCGCCGCCCGCCTCGACAAACGCCTCGCCGAGTGGTTCGACGCGACCGAGCAGTATCCGCGGCAACTGCACGAGGTCAGCCGCGCCGATTACATGCAAATGAAGCACAACGAATATCAGCGTCAGCAGACTGCGCAGTAGTGCGCGTAGAGCCCGCGCAGCGCGCGGGCGTCACCTGTCCGATCGACTGGCAAACCGCATCAAGGGCCCAGTGACACATGTGCAAGGCAGCGCCACCGACAGCCGGCGAAATCAGTAGCGCGCCAACTGGCTGCCGTTGACCTGCACGCGGTCGCCTGGGCGCAGGTCGCCGGGCGTCGGCACGTTGAACGCGCGTGTCGAGCCGTCGCTCAGCTGCACGTCGATCTGGAATCCTGCGGGCTGGCCCATCTGCTGGCCGATCCGGTTGCCGGCATAGGCTCCGCCGAGCGCGCCGATGACGGTCGCGGCGTCGCGGCCGTGGCCGCCGCCGACCTGGTTGCCGAGCACGCCGCCAACCAGCGCGCCGACCACGGTTCCGGCAATGCCCGAAGCACCGGTGGCGTTGCTCAACGGCCGGATGCTCGAGATCGTGCCGTACTGCGCGCCATATTGATTGCCGTATTGCGAGTTGTACTGCGCACCGTGCTGACCGTTGCCTTGCGTGTCATACGGCTGTTGCGGCGCGGGCGGAGGCGCATAGGCGGGCTGCTGCACGGTGCCCGGTTGTGCGTAAGCGGGCTGGCTATACGCAGGCGCCGCATATTGGCCCTGGTAGCCTTGCTGCGCGCCGTTCGGCGAGTAGCCTGGGGCAACGCATGCGGACAACGACAGACTGGCTGCCGCGACAAGCGCGGCGGTGAGGGCGGACTTGATAGAGAGCATGAACGTCACGGTGGGTTCGCGTTGCCGCCGCTGCGGGCACGACAAGCATGAGGAGGAGTGGCGATTGCGCGGCAGTATAAGCAAAGCCCGCCCGGACGTCCGCTGCGCGCGGGTAACAACGTGTAAAGTCCGTTGCCGGATGAATGGCGGCGCGCCGAGCGCGGTGCCATTCATCCGTTGGAATCAAGCTGGCGCCGGATTCCCCGAAAGTTTCAATGCAGGGTTTGGACGCTGCCGATGGTGTCGGCATCGGCATCGTCGGACGCGGCCTGTTCGATGATCGCGCAGCGGAAGTCGAACTTGACGCGAAGGATCGCGGATTCGACCCGTGCGTCGCCGCGATGGCCCTTCAGGCGAGTATCGATCGCCTCCTCGACGGCGAGAATCGCCTGCTCGATACTCTCCGGATCGTCGCTGTCGAAGCCGACCTCGACCTCGATGCTCTCCAGCAGGTTCAACGCGGTTGCAATGTCTTCGGAAGCGACGAATAGCGTCTCGGCGTTCTCTCTCATCTACCCTCCCCGTTGGATTGTCCAGCTCGTCAGACAGCTGCGAGTTGCACGCCTATCGTTGCACATCCGGAACAAATCTGCCGGAGACGAAGGCCGGTGTTGGGATCGAAACAACGGAAGGGTTGCCGTCCGTCGTGAAGCGAATAGAATCGAAGGTTCCAGCCGATAGCGTAGAGGCAATCGACCCGGCTTCGGGCACGGTTTCGACCTGCTAGACTGGAAGTTCCCCCGCGAACCATGGAGGGAATCATGACGACTGTCTACGTGGTGAAGACTGGCGAGCAGTACCTCTGCTGCGCAGAGGACGGCGATATCGGCATGGCGCCGGAGATTGGCGGAGCCAAGTCCTTCGTCTCCTACGAGGAAGCCGAAAAGGCGGCGTCCGTGCACGCCGACCCCGGATACGAAATCGTCGCCGTCAGCGTTGCCACACACTGACGCGCAAGGCTGTTCCGCCTCGCCTTACCGGAACTCGCCAGCCGGTGCTTACGGCTGGCTTTCGGCTGCGCCGCCGGCCAGCGCGTGAGCCGATCCGGCGAGGAAGTTCAGGATGAACGCGTTCACCTCGTCCGGACGCTCTTGCTGCACCCAGTGCCCCGCCTTCGCAATCAGCTGCTTCTTCCAGAGGTTGGGCACGTTGCTCTCGAGCGCGTCGTAATCCTTCGCGGCCATTTTCACGACGCCATCCAGTTCTCCCGCGAGAAAGAGCGTCGGCTGCATGATCCGGGCGCCGTCGAGGAAGCTGGTCAGCGCCCAGTTCCGGTCAATATTCCGATACCAGTTGATGGGCCCGCGAAACCCGCTCCGCTCGAACTGAGCGACGAAATATTGCAGGTCCGTTTCGGTCAACCACGGCGGAAGCTCGTCGGGTATCGTGAGGTTGTCCACGAATCGAGTCGATTTGGGAAAGATCGCGAAATTGGCCGGCTGCCCTTTCACCACCGGGTCGCCCGACGCCGTGTAGAGAATGCCAAGCATCGAGCGGCGGACATCGTCGTCCAGTTCACGCTCGACGCGTCCCGGCAACTGAAAATAGTCCTGATAGAAGTGACACTCCTGCGTGATCTGCGCAAGGCGCACCGATGGACGCACCGGACGCCGAGGCATGTAAGGCACGCTCAGCAGGCCGAGAACGGGAAACAGGTCGGGGCGCAACAGCGCGGCGTAAGCGGCGACGGCGGCCCCCCAGTCATGGCCGATCAGGATCGCCCGCTCTTCGCCGAGCGCCTTGACGAGGCCGACCAGGTCGCCGACCAGGTTCAGGATATCGTAAGCCTCGACGGCTTCCGGGGCATCGGTGAACCCGTATCCGCGCTGGTCCGGCGCAACCGCGCGATAGCCCGCGGCCGCCAGCGCGTCGATCTGCCAGCGCCACACGTACCACGACTCCGGCCAGCCGTGGCAGAGCAGCACGAGCGGACCCGTGCCTTTTTCGACGTAGTGCATGCGGATGCCGTTGACGTACGCGAACTTCTCTTGCAGCCCGTTCATCATGGAGTCGACCTCGTCTCACGCGATGGGAAAGCGCCCGGCGCTCATTGTGAATGCAGCGCCGCAATGCTTCAACCACATCGGTCGTTTTGCGCGTGAGCCGGGATATCAAGGATCGACGCGTGCCGTGCGGCCCTCCACCCGCGCAATGGCGCTCAGGTAATCGGCGGGCGTATCCATGTCGACGCACCGTACGGTATCGACGTGCAGGCCTCGATCAGTTCACCGGTCACGACGACGACCTCCTGGAGTCGTACGGCGACGAAAGGCAGGCGCTCTTTACGTCAGCCGGCCACGCGAGTTCGTCCTAGAATTCCTGTCAGGGGGCGAGGCGACATGAAGCGCGAAGTGGTCACTGGGCTGCTGTGCGGCGCACTACTCGCCGGCTGCGTGACGGCCGGCGTCGAAGTCAGGCCCGAACAGATGGCAAACTTCAGGCACGGCGTCACGACGCTGCAGGACGTGATCGTGGCGCTCGGCCCGGCGTCGGTCGAGACCGCGCTCGACGACGGCTCGACGCTGCTCGTCTACACCTACGTGACATCGCGTCCGCACCCGGAAAGCTATATCCCGTTCATCGGTTCGCTGGTCGCCGGCTCCGACACACACTCGTCGGCGGCCGTGTTCCTGTTCGACTCGCACGGTCTCCTCAAAAGCGCGAACAGCACGGGCTCGAACGTCGGCACGGGCATGACCGCCGCCCATAGCACGCAGCCCAGAGCGCCTGCGCCCGTTTCCGAGGCGCCCGTTGTGGGCAAGGGCGTCCCGCCGCCCGCCGTTCAGACCGCCCAGCCGACGCCGGAAGAAGACGCCGCGCCCGCGTCGCAAATGCCTGGCGAACCGCTGGAAATCAACGTTCAGCCGGCTCCCGTCGAATAGCCATATCCCGCCGTGCAGGAATGCGTATCCGATCGTGCGCGTACGTGCGCTACAGCACACTTGGGAAGCCGTAGCGAGAATACGCTAGGAGTCCAAAATTAGAAGCAGCGAACGCCTAAGCAGTCGCCCCGCGGAGGACGAAATGTCAAACTTGCCCTGGCTTTCGCAATATCCCGCTGGCGTCGCGGCGGACGTCGCCCTCGACGACTACCCCTCGATGTCCGCCCTGCTGGAACAGGCCGTCGCGCGCTTCGGCGACCGGATCGCCTTTCATCAGTTCGGCGTGAATCTCAGCTATCGCGAGCTGGACGAGTACTCGGCGCGCCTCGCCGCCTATTTCCAGAAAGACCTGCAGCTGAAACCCGGCGAGCGCATCGCGCTGATGTTGCCGAACTCCCTGCAACAGCCCATCGCGATGTTTGCCGCGCTGCGGGCCGGGCTCACCGTGGTCAACGTCAACCCGCTCTACACCGCGCCGGAACTGGCGAATCTGATCAAGGATTCCGGTGCGCGGGCGATCGTGGTGATGGAGGTCTCCGCCGCCACCCTCGAGCGGGCACTCGCCCATGTCGCCATCGAGCACGTGATCGTCGCGCGCGTGGCGGAGATGCAAAGCTTCCCGAAATCCATCCTTGTCGACTACATCGTACGAAAGAAGAAAAAGCTCGTCCCGGACTGGACGATTGCCGGTGCGATCGCCTTCCGGACCGCGATGACCGCGCGCCCGGCGGCGGACTTCACGAGGACGGCGCTGAACCGCGAGACAAGGGCATTTTTGCAATACACCGGCGGCACGACCGGCGACCCCAAAGGGGCCGTGTTAACCCATGGCAACGTCGTCGCGGACGTGCTGATATTCGCCGCGTGGGTCAAGCCCGTGTTCCGGACGAGCGGCGAGATCACGCTCGTCGCGCTGCCCCTGTACCACGTGGCGGCCCTCGTGTGCCAGTGCCTCGTCTCGTTTCATCTGGGCACCCGCTGCGTGCTGGTGATGAACCCACGCGATATTCCCTCCCTCGTGAAGGACTTCGCCACGCACCGGCCAACCGTGTTTGGCGGCCTCAACACGCTGTTTACCGCGCTGATGAACAACGAGGCCTTTGGCGCGCTCGACTTCTCCGCGCTGCGCAGCACCTTCGGAGGCGGTACCGCGACCCAGCCGGCCGTTGCGGAACGCTGGCAGAAACTCACCGGCACGCCGGTGGTGGAGGCCTATGGGCTTTCGGAAGCCGCCGGCGCGGTGACGGCCAATCCCGTCACGCAGACTGCCTTCGAAGGCACGATCGGCGTGCCGCTGCCTTCCGTGCGCATTGAAATCCGCGACGAAAACGGCGCGGCCGTGCGCGCCGGCATGCCGGGCGAAATCTTCGTTGCGGGGCCCGTCGTCATGCAAGGCTACTTCAACCGGCCCGAGGAAACGGCGCATGCGATCGGCACCGATGGATTCTTCGCGACCGGCGATATCGGGATCATGGACGAGCGCGGCATCATCAAAATTGTCGACCGCAAGCGGGACATGATTCTGGTCTCCGGCTTCAACGTCTATCCAAACGAGGTGGAAGGCGTGCTCTTCCGGCATCCCGGCATTCTGGAGGTCGCGGTCGTCGGCGTGGTCGATTCGCAGTCTGGCGAAACGCCGGTCGCCTTCGTGGTGAAAAAGGAAGCAGGGCTGACCGAGTCGGACGTGATCGAGTTCGCGCGCACGAGCCTCACCGCCTATAAGGTGCCGAGGCAGGTGGTCTTCGTGAGCGATCTGCCGAAAACGCCGGTTGGAAAAGTGCTGCGGCGACAATTGCGAGACCGGTTGGTGAATCAAATCTGACTGGCCCGGCGCCGGAAAATCATTCGAAAAACGACGTTATCTTGCCCTCCTGCGACAGCACCAGTCCGATGTCGCTTCCAGCGCGTCACCATGTCGGCTTCGTTCTAGGTGCGACATTTCTGGTCGCATTAACTGTGCGAATCATTACCGTGCGATTTCAGCGCTAAACCGCTCGCCTCCCATGGCTTCGCCATTCCGGGTGATACGCACGCCTTATTCAACGCACAAGGGACGGCCAGATCATGAAAGCGTATCAGCCCAAGGTAGACCCAAAGACGCTTCGCAAGGTGATCGTTGCCGCTGCGGTAGGCAATTTCGTCGAATGGTTCGATTTTGCCGTTTACGGATTTCTGGCAACCCTGCTGACTCGCCAGTTCTTCCCGAATGGCGACCCGGCGATCGCGTTGATGAAGACTTTCGCGGTGTTCGCCGTCGCGTTTGCATTCAGGCCGCTCGGCGGCGTCTTTTTCGGCGTGGTGGGAGACCGGGTGGGCCGCAAGAAAACGCTCGCCCTGACTATCCTGATCATGGCGGGTGCAACAACGGTCATCGGCTTCCTGCCGACCTACGCATCGGTCGGCATGCTCGCTCCCCTGCTGCTCGCGATCGTGCGCTGCGTGCAAGGCTTTTCCGCCGGCGGCGAATACGCGGGCGCCTGCGCGTATCTGATGGAACATGCGCCGAAGCACCAGCGCGCGCGATACGGGAGCTTTCTGCCGGTCTCCACGTTCCTGTCGTTCGCGAGCGCCGCCGTGGTGGCGTCCGGACTGGACGCCATGCTGTCGCCCGAGGCGATGAGCAGTTGGGGCTGGAGAATCCCGTTCATCGCCGCGGCGCCTATCGGTCTGGTCGGACTGTATCTGCGCACGCGCCTTGGCGAAACGCCATCGTTTGCCGCAGTCGAGCACGATCACGAGCTGGCGCACGCCCCGCTGCGCGAAACGCTCAGGACCCAGGCAGGCGCGATCGTGCGCCTCGGTGCCTTCGTGTCCGTGACTGCGCTCTCCTTCTATACCTTCACGACCTACTTTGCGACGTATCTGCAGGTCGTCGGCCATCTGAGCCGGGCCAGCGCGTTACTGGTAACGGTCATCGCGCTGGTATTCGCCGCGGCCATCTGCCCGCTTGCCGGCCTCTACTCGGACGCAGTGGGAAGACGCAAAACCGTCTTCACGGCATGCGCCATCCTGATCGCCGCGGTCTACCCTGCTTTCGCGCTGGGAGGCTCGGGGGATTTTCGTTCCGCGATCGCCGGCGCCTGCATGCTTGCGCTCGGCGCGGTCTTGTCGGGGGTGGTCACGGCGGCACTGCTCTCCGAAATCTTTCCGACCCGCACGCGCTATACGGCTTCGGCGATCACCTACAACCTGGCCTATACGATCTTTGGCGGCACGGCGCCGCTGGTCGCCACCTGGCTGATCGAGTCGACGGGCAACAGCATCTCGCCCGCTTACTACCTGATCGCGGTCTCGCTGCTGGCACTCGTTGGCGGGATGTCCCTGCCCGAAACGTCGCGGATTTCGCTTGACGATCACCCGCATGAAGGCGTGACGGAGCGCGCCACGGCGCGAGGTCTGCAAGACGCACCGCACAATTCAGTCTGAGCGGGCACGCCTCCACCGCTCAATAGGCCGCGCGCAGGGCCTCCGTGGCAAGGGCGAGGCGCGACGCAATGACCTTCACCAGAAAGCGATGAAATTGCTGGGCGGCCGCAGGGTCGTCCTGCTCGAGCGCAACGAGCGCCGCCAGCGACAGCCTGCGCACCCGCGTCGGCGCCTCGGCAAACACGTCCGCGCTGCGCGGCTGCTGCGTGTACACGGCCATTTCCCCGATGACCGTGCCCGGCAGGCAGGCGCGCACCCGCACCGACCGCCCGTTGCCGAGCGGCAGCGAAACGGCGACGCGCCCGCGCTCGATGAGGTACAGCGCGTTGCCCGGGTCCCCACGATGAAACAGCGCTTGGCCCGCCCGCAGATCCTGCACTTCGAGTCGCGTTGAGAGCGTTTTCATCGCGCTGGCCGTGAAATGCGGCGCGAGCAGCGCGTGAAGGTCGTCACCGGGCTTCGGCGCGAGCGCGCTCGACGCGAGCAGTTGGTCTTCGACCCACTCCAGGCCCGCATCGAGCGTGTCGAATTCGCGAATCCGCAAATTGAGCGTGCCGGTTTTCGTCAGCAGATCGCGCGAGCGCGGCGGCAGCGCGGTCAGGATCAGGTCCGCGTCCGTCGCCGCGCAGAGCTGCCGCAGCTTGACGAAGCTGATCGATACCGACGCGTCGATGCCCTGGGTCGATGCGAAATCAAGTACGACGAATCGAACCCGCACCGGATCGCGCGCGGCGAGGCGCTCGCGGATGCGCTGGAGGATCGAATTGGCCGTGCCGAAAAAGAGAAACCCTTGCAGGCACATGCCGCACACCTGGGCGCCGAGGCCGCGCAACGCTTCGGTCTCCTCGATGTTGCGCTCGACGTTCGAAGTGCGGGTGCGCATGTCGAACGCCATGCGGATGCAGCTCACGCGGCCATAGAGCAGCGTGAACATCACGCACGCGGCAATCACGCCCACGGCCACGCCGATGAGCACGCCCCAGGCCGCGATCGTGCCGAGAATCACGGGCACGAGCAGATACTCGTACCAGGCGAGCTTCGCCCAGGCGCCGACCACCCACTGCACGATGAGGCGCAGCCCCATGAAAAGCTGGAGGCCGACGAGCACCGGCACGGGAAAGAGCGCGACGAAACCGGGCGACGCCGCCAGCACCACGAGGCACGCGAGCGAGGCGAACACGCCCGCCATCCGGCTCGTCGCGCCCACGCGCGCGTTGAGCATCGAGCGGTTGAACGACTGGTAACCGACCATGCCGCCCAACAGCCCGCTCGCGAGATTGGCGAGGCCCGCTGCCCGCATCTCGCGATTGAGATCGACTTCCTCGCCCGTCGCCGCGCCGATCGCCGTCGAATTCATCAGGATCGTGACGGCCGACACCGAGGTGACCACGAGGCTCTCCGGAAGGTGCGCGGCGATCGCCGTCCAGTCGATGCCGCCCTGCCCGAGCTGCGCGCGCAGGTGCAGCTCGGGTAGCCCGGTGAGCCGCAGCGCCGCGCGCGGCAGCAGCAGCCCCATGGCACGCGCTTCGTCGATCGACAGGCCCGCGGCGCGCAGCAGTACGTAGAAAAGCACGATGCCGAACGCCAGCGTGAGCGGCAGCGCGGCAACGTGCTTCCAGCTGCGCATCAGGATCGTGGCCAGCACGCCGACGACGAGCGCAGGCAGCCATGCGAGCCAGTGAAGATGCGTCAACACCGCGAGCGTGTGCCATTGCAGCGGCTCGCCCGTCATGACGCGAAACGCGCCGGCGAGCAGCAGATAGCCCGTGCCGGCGAGGAACCCGCCGAGGACCGGGTAAGGCAGGAACTGCAGCGAGCGGCTGCGCTTCGACGAACCGATCGCATAGAGCACGATGCCGGTCACGAGCGAACAGAGCGCGATGGCGATTAGCACGGTGAGCAGCAGCGTTTGCGGCGAACCGCCGTCCGCACGCACGCTGCTCGCGACGCCTGCCGCCACGCCCGCGAGAAACGCCGCCGCATTGCTGTCGGGGCCGCCGATGTTCAGGCGCATCGAACTCGTCAAAGCGATCACGAGCGCCGTGACGACACAGCTAACGAGCGCAGTGGGCACGCCGAGCATGGCGTAGCGGGCGAGATCGGCGCTGAAGATCATCGTGCCGAGGCTCATCGCGTAGCACAGCATGACGAGCGCCGATACCGCGCCGGCCGCCAGATCGCCGGGCAGCGCCGCGACGCGCGAGCGCGGCGGGACGTCGGCGACAGTAACGGTCTTGCCCGGCTTCACGTGAATTCCCGGTGGAATGCGCGAGGCGCGATGGGGAGCGATCCAGTATCCGTCCGCGCCGGAAAGCCTGTCAAACGCCGTACGCGGCCCGTGGCGCGCGCCTACACTGGAAATTCACCGGCACGATCCCGACGGGCTCGGAGCGGTTCGCATCAGGCAACCGGCATCGCATCCAGGCGGCGAACATGGATATTGAGCAATGGCTGCGCGCCCTGGGACTCGAGCAGTACGCGCAGGCGTTCGCGGCAAACGATATCGATCTCTCGCTGCTCGCGCAGCTGACCGACGCGGATTTGCGGGAACTCGGGGTGCAGTCGCTCGGCCACCGCAAACGCATCCTCGCTGCCGCCGCGCCGAATCCGCCAGCCGCGGCTCCACCTGTGGCGCAAGCGCCGGTCGCACCCCAAACGCTGGAGTTCCCCACGGACGAACGCCGGCAGGTCACCGTCCTGTTTGCCGATCTCTGCGGCTTCACCGCGCTCTCGCGTACGCTCGATGCGGAGGAGCTGCGCGCGCTGATCGGCCGCTTCACGGCGCTCGTCGACGGCATCGTGCTCGCCTGGGGCGGCACGACCGACAGGCATATCGGCGACGCGGTGATGGCGCTGTTCGGCGCGCCCCGCGCGCACGAGACGGACACGCTGCGCGCGGCGCGCGCGGCGCTCGACATCCATGAGGCGCTGACGCAATTGAGCATGCAGGCGGCACGCACGTTGCAGGCCCATATCGGTATCGCGAGCGGCGAAGTCGTCGCCGGCGCGCTCGGCTGCGTCGACGCGCGCGACTACACCGCGACCGGCACTCCAGTGAACCTGGCCGCGCGCCTGCAGGTGGCGGCGGCCGCCGGCGAGACCTGGCTTTCCGATGACGTGGCGCGCGCACTCGGTGACGCCGCCGTCTGCGACGCGCTCGGCGAGCAGCACTTCAAGGGCATCGACACGCCGGTGCGCGCATGGCGGCTGCGCGCGATTTCGAGCGACCCGGCGAGCGAATCGGCGAAGACGGGTCAGAGCCTTTTCGTCGGACGCGAGGCCGAGCTGGAGCAGTTTCACGGGATCGTCCGCGCGTGCGTCGCGAGGCGGGCCGGCCATATCGTCCATGTGCGCGGCGAGGCGGGCATCGGCAAAACGCGTCTCGTCGACGAGATGCGCCGCTATGCGCAGTCGCAGGGCTTCGAGATCCACCGGGGCCTCGTGCTCGACTTCGGCGTGGGCAAGGGGCAGGATCCCGTGCACACGATCGCCGGCAGCCTGCTCGGCCTGCCGGGCGGCGCACCGAGCGACGCGCGGCGCGCCGCCGCCGCGCGGTTCGCCGCCGTAGGCAGCCTCGAGGCCGGCCAGCACGCGTTTCTCCACGACCTCCTCGACCTGCCGCTCGCGGACGAATGGCGAACCGTCTACGACGCCATGGACCACGGCGCGCGCAAGCGCGGCAAGCAGGCGCTCGCCGCGCGACTGACCGGCGACGCCTGCAGGCGGGCGGCCACGCTGATCGTCGTCGAAGACCTGCATTGGGCCGAGCCCGAAGTGCTCGACTATCTCTCGGCCTTCGCCTCGGGCATCGCGAACGGCCCGGGCCTGCTCGTGACGACCTCGCGCGTGGAAGGCGACCCGATCGATGCGGCGTGGCGCGCGCGCTGCCGCGACACCCCGTTCGCGACGCTCGACCTCGGGCCGTTGCGCCAGGACG
Organism: Paraburkholderia sp. EG287B; assembly: GCF_040965595.1. Lineage (NCBI taxonomy): Bacteria > Pseudomonadati > Pseudomonadota > Betaproteobacteria > Burkholderiales > Burkholderiaceae > Paraburkholderia > Paraburkholderia sp. EG287B. The sequence goes on along the minus strand of NZ_JBFRCG010000007.1, from coordinate 322,238 downwards.
AGGCACTGAGCCTCGCGGGCAACTTCATCGACGCGACGCAGCGGGTCGCGCTCGCCTGCATCGAGCGCGCGGGCGGCAACCCGCTGTTCCTCGAGCAGCTCTTGCGCAACGCCGAGGAAGGCAGCGGCAACGCCGTGCCCGGCTCGATCCGCAGCCTCGTGCTCGCGCGGATGGACCGGCTCGCGCCGCGCGACCGCCTGGCCTTCCAGGCGGCTGCCGTGATCGGGCAGCGGTTCGGCATCGCGTTGCTGCGGCGGCTCATCGACGACCCCGGCTACGTCTGCGACGGCCTGCTCGCCAATGCGCTCGTGCTGCCGGAGGGCGAAGAGTACCTGTTCGCCCATGCGCTGATCCAGGAGAGCGCCTATTCGACGCTGCTGCGCGCGCGCCGGCGCGAGCTGCACCGCCGCGCGGCCGACTGGTTCGCGCACGGCGACCCCACGCTGCACGCCCAGCATCTCGACCGCGCCGAGGACGAACGCGCGCCGCAGGCCTACCTGGCCGCCGCGCTCGCGCAGCGCACGGCGCACCTGCTCGAGGCCGCGCTGCGCCTCGCCGAGCGGGGCCTCGAGATCGCGCAGACGGAAACGGACCGCCACAGCCTGAACTGCTGCAAAGGCGAACTGCAGCGCGACCTCGGCGACATCGCGGGATCGATCGCGACCTGGCGCGCGGCGCTCGCGGTCGCCCCCGACGACGCCAGTCTGTGCCGCTGCCAGCTCGGGCTCGCGGAAGGCCTGCGGGTGAGCGAAGGCCTCGACGAAGCGCTGGATCTGCTCGAGGCTGCGCAGCGGCTCGCGGAACGCGACGACCGGGTGGCCGAGCTCGCGAGCCTTCACTATCTGCGCGGCAACATCTACTTTCCGCTCGGCAAGATCGATGCCTGCAGCACCGAGCACGAGCGCGGGCTCGAATACGCGCGGCGCCTTGGCCTGCCCGAGGCCGAGGCCCGGGCGCTCGGCGGCCTTGCCGATGCCGCCTACGCGCAAGGGCGGATGCGGACCGCGTTCCGCCATTTCAGCGATTGCGTGGCGTTGAGCCGCGAGCACGGATGCGGCCGGATCGAAGTCGCCAATCTGTCGATGCAGGGCTTCAGCCGCATTTATCTGAACGAGCCGCGGCAGGCGCGCGAAGACGCCGTTGCCGCCGTGCGCGCCGCCACGCTGATCGGGCAGCCGCGCGCGCAATTGCTGGGCGAGACGCTCGGCGTGTTCGCCTGCTACGAGCCAGGCGATATGCCGGCTACGCAGGTCCATCTGGAGCAGGAAAGGCGCGTGATCCGGCAATTGGGCGCGCGCCGGTTCGAAGCGCAGAACGTGGAAATGCAGGGACGTGTCTGGCTCGCCGACGGGCGCCGCGGCGAAGCCATCGAGGCGCTGCGCGAGGCGCTGGCGATCGCGCGCGAGGTGGGCACGCAGTTTTCCGCGCCGAAGAATCTGAGCGCCCTCGCTCGCGCGGTCGACGAGCATGACGAGCGCACGCGCCTGCTGGCAGAAGGCGCGGACCTGCTGCGCCTCGGCGCGGTCGGCCACAACCATCTGTGGTTCTACCGCGACGCGATCGAAGCGATGCTGGCGGCCCGCGATCCGGCCGCCGTGCTGCGCTACGCGAGCGCACTGGAGGACTACACGCGGCGCGAGCCGCTCCCCTGGGCCGAGCTGTTCGCGGCGCGCGGACGCGCGCTCGCGCGCGTCCTGCAGGCGCCTGCGGACGAAGCCGCGCGAGGCGAACTCGCGCGCGTGCGAACCGTGCTGCTGCAGGCAGGCTTCCAGCACTACCTGGCCGCGGTCGATGCCGCGCTTGCCGCTTGAGGCACACGCCTGACCGAACACGTTTCGCTCAAGGCGTTCCTTGCTGGTCCTGCTTGCGGAACGCCGCCTCGCCGGCGTCCGATACCTCGACCCACTTCTTGTCCGGCGGCGCGTCTGCGCTGTAGTTGTCGTGCCAGTTCCACCACTTGTAGGTTGGGGTCTGGGGATAGCCCTCGGGCGAGTCCTCCCAGACCTCCTGGCGACCCAGCGGCGTAATGTCGAGGTAGTTCCAGGTACCCCCCATCTGTTCGTCGCCGCGGTTGTTGATGAAGTAGGTGCGCACTACGCGCTCGCCGTCGCGGTAGAACACGTTCGTGCCGTGCCACTCGTCCACGCCGAAGTCGGCGTCGAAGCTGTCGGTGATGGTGAACCACGGGATCTCCCAGCCCATGCGCGCCTTCAGTCGCGCGATGTCGGCCTGAGGCGCACGCGAGACGAACACGAGCGTGGTGTCGCGCGCGTTCAGGTGCGCGACGTGGGCGACCTGGTCGGCCACCATGGAGCAGCCCCGGCAGGCATGATCGGGCCAGCCGAACACGCCCGGTTCGAAGAACGCGCGGTAGACGATCAGCTGACGCCGGCCGTCGAACAGATCCAGCAGGCTGAGCTTGCCCGCAGGCCCTTCGAATGCATAGGCCTTCTCCACCGCCATCCAGGGCATGCGGCGGCGCTCGGCGGCGAGGGCGTCCCGAGCCCGGGTCGCCGCCTTTTCTTTCACGAGCAACTGCTGGCGCGCCTCTTCCCACGCCTGCGACGAGACGACCGGTGGTGTGCGCATGGCGGGCTGTCCGCCTTTCCTTCCGTTTTCGGTTGCTGAACTCATGGCTTTTGCGACCTCCTGAATTGGGCAAATTCCTGCGGCGCGATTGCGTCCGCTACGCGTCGCTCGTTGGGTGACGTGAGTAGTTTGCTACCGGGAATCGGCGGTTGGGAGTAACAAGTGTGGCGGCATTTCGAGGGAGTGCTGAGTGGCGTCGCGGGGCTGAGTCCACGTTGCCTCAATCCAGGGTCGATTACCTCGGCTCGAATACCGGGTACGAGGCCGTATCGATCAGCGACAGGGTATCGTCGCGCGAAAGCAGCCCGGATTCGTCGAGAATCTGAACGAGTGGCCGACCTTCCGCAACCGACTGTCGCGCCAGCTTGCTGACACGAGCATATCCAAGCTTTGGCACGAGCGCCGTGGCCACAGCCATCGAGTCCATCAGGTGTCGCTCGTTGCATGCAACGTCGGCGGTGATGCCGGCCACACACTTCTGCGCAAACCGCTCGATGCCGTTGGTCAGCAGCATGATGCTGTCGAACACACGGGAGGTCACCACGGGCTCGAAGTGATTGATTTCCAGTTCGCCATACTGGACCGCCTGAGCCACCGCGACATCATTGCCGATAACGGCAAAACTCAACTGGATCATCGCCATCGGCAAAACAGGATTCACCTTGCCCGGCATGATCGAGGAGCCGGCCTGCGCCTCCGGCAAGCGTAGTTCCCCAATTCCGCCCACGGGGCCGGAGGAGAGAACGGTCAAGTCCGATGCAATTTTTGCAATGGACGCCGCACAGGTGCGAAGCTCGCCCGAAACGCGCGAGAACACGTCCATGTTCTGCATCGCGTCGAACGCGTTTGCCGGCGCGACATAGTCAACGCCTACGATTTCCGAGAGGTGTCGATAGACAGCGGATCGATACCCAGCCGGCGCACCAAAACCCGTACCGATGGCCGTACCACCGAGCGGCAGCGTCCGCAGTTTGTCGCGCACTGCCACCAGTTCCTCCGCGAGACGTCGCGCAAGCGACGCATAACCGCCGAAAAGCTGACCGAGACGCATCGGCTGCGCATCCTGCAGACACGTACGGCCGAGGTGAAGGACGTCGGCAAACTCGATCGTCTTGCGATCGAACTGCGCCGCCAGTTTCTCGACTTCCGCAATGAGCGGTCCGAGCATCGCGTAGGTCGCAATCTTCAGCGCGGCTGGATACACGTCATTCGTGGACTGCGAGCGGTTGACATGATCGTTGGGATGGATCACGTCGTACGACCCTGGCGCGTGCCCCAAAAGCTGTTGCGCCCGATTGGCGATCACCTCGTTGAAATTCATGTTCGTCGACGTGCCACCCGAGCCTTCGAGCAGATCGACGATCAGTGAGTCACGAAACTTGCCTTCGATGATTTCCTGACACGCACGGCTGATTGCATCGCATTGTTCCGGCGTGATGACACCGGTGTCCCGGTTCGCGAGCGCGGCCGCCCATTTGCACTGCGCGAAAGCCACCGCAAACGCCGGATAGTGGGCAATGCTGAGAGGAGAAACCGTCAGATTGTCAACACCCCTCACCGAGTTGACGCCATACAATTTCTCGACCGGAATTTCGACTTCACCAACGTAATCGCGTTCGGTACGCGTTTCAGCTTTGGCTTGACTGTTCATTTGAGTTCCTGTTTCCAACATCAATCAGTTGTTCAATTTCCTGGCCGAGAGCCTTTTTCACTCGCGGCAGGAACGATGTTTCGATCACTTCGGATGCCGTATCGCATGCGTCTTCGAAAAAGGCGCTGTATTCGTCGCGCCGCGCGACCAGATACAGCGACCGTTCGAGGCCCAGTCTGTCGACGACGTGGCGAGTCACCCCGTCCGCGTAAGCCGCCCCCTGAAGCAGACACATCGGCGAGGTCACGGCCCAGCCGATGCCTTCGGCCACCATCGAAGTCAGCGCGTCAGCGTTGTCGAGTTCGAGCCTGGTCGGCGTGCGCACCTCAATGCGACGCAGATAGCGCTCGATCTGCATGCCGACCTGTGATTTCCGGTTGAAGCGCACGATGGGCAATGCGTCGGCCAAGGCCCGGATGTCTTCCACGGTTCGAACCGACTTGCGGAAATCCCGCGGCGTGATGACGAGGTACTTCTCGGACAGGAGCCGGAAGCGCACGACGTCATTGGCGTCGATCAGCGCGTCGCTCGTGACGATGAGGTCCAGATCGCGCCGCAGCAGCGCCTCGCCCTGCTGCGGGCTCAATCCCGTACGGATAGACAGTTGCGATACCTTCTCCAGCAGGCGCTTCGTAAAAGCCGAGCCGCAGGTGGCCGCGAACGAGTCGACAAATCCGATGCGAAGATCAGGCTTGATGCCTCGCCCCGCTTCGACGACCTGCGCCTTCAGATTGGCGATCTCCTCGCTGAGCACCGCTCCGCGGTTCCTCAATGCGATGCCGTATGGCGTCAACGCGAGCGGACGGGTCGTGCGATTGACCAGCACGACCCCCAGTTCGTCTTCCAGCTGGCGGACGATCTGCGAGACACCCGATTGGGAAATGCCCATGCGTGCAGCCGCACCGGACATGCTGCCCTCCTCCGCCACGGCGACGAAGACCTGCACCGCATACATATCAATTGGCTTGTTGAGCGACACGATGGACTCTCCCACAGTTGCGTTCAGCAGACATTGCCATGAGTGCGCCAACGTGGGAGCGTCAGACGCCTGGGCTTCAGTGGCGATGTCCCGCTGTGTGCAGGCTCACGTTCTGGGCGCCGTCCACCGCCGGCTCGTTGCCGCCCTGACCAGAACCCATATCCGAAAGACTCTCCTTGCCGGTTTCCGGTGCGAACAAATGGCAAAACACGCCACCGAACACCAATACGGCCACGCACACACCGAGCGCAGCGTGAATGCCAACCTGTTGCACGGCCACGGGCAGGAGAAACGTGCTGATCGCGGAACCGAACCGGCTGGAGGCAACGGCCAGCCCGACGCCTGACGCGCGCAGGTGGGTCGGGAAAAGCTCGGGCGGATAGACGAACTCGAGGTTCGCCGCCGCCGAGAGAATGCAGGCGAAAATGCCAAACGAGAGTATCGTGCCGAGCGGACCGAACCCGGCGTAGGCGAGCACCGCCAGTCCGATAGCCGCGAGATAGAAGCTGCCAATCAGGAACGCGCGGCGCGAGAGCCTGTCAACGATCAGCAGTCCAAAGATGGCTCCGGCGAAGAGCAGCACGTTATAAACGAGTCCACCGACAAAGCCGTCCTTGACCTGCAAGGCTTGCAGTACCTTCGGCGAGAAGGTACCGAGCGCAAAGTACGGGATGACCTGGCACGTGTAGAACACGCAGCCGACCAGGGTGTTTTTTCTCCAGCGGGCCGAGAACAGTTCTGACCAGGCACCACGACGTCGCTGGGTCTCGGCTGCCGGTGCAGGCAGAATGGTTTCCGGACCGAACTTTGCGCGGATGATTTTCAGTGCCTCGTCCTTCCGGCCGCGCTTCATCAGCCACATGGGCGACTCGGGTACGCCGAGACGGAACGGCAGGATCAGCAGTGCCGGCAATCCACTGGCGGCCAGCATGATCCGCCATGCGTCGGGACCGATGTCGCGAATGGCAAAGCCCGCGAGGTACGCGCAGACGTAACCCGCCGCCCAGGCCGCCGCGAGCACACTCAGGAGACGGCCACGATAGCGGCGTGGCGAAAACTCCGTGACGAGCGATTTGCTCACGACATAGTCGGCGCCGAGAATGAGGCCAAGGAGCACGCGCAACACCAGCAGCTGGGTCGGCGACGTCACAAAGAATTGCGCTGCAGAAATCGCCGCAAAGAGCAGCATGTCGAAGGCGAAAATGGTGCGCCGGCCATATCTGTCTGCCACGGGCCCGGCAAACATGCTGCCAAAAAACAGGCCGGCAAGGGACGCCGCACCGAGTGCTCCCATCCAGAGCGCGTTCAGGTGCAGCGCCCCTGCAGCCATGCTCACCGCGATGCCGATGATGCCCAGCACGAAACCGTCGCTGAACTGTCCGCCTGTCCCGCTGAACGCCACGCGCAAGTGGAAACCGCGCAGCGGAACGTCCTCCATGAATATCTGCTTGCTCACTTTCGTCTCCTGGACTCTGGTTATCAGCGAGGCGCCTGCCTGCGCCTTCTGAAACCAGTGTAGGGACTCAGATTCAAGAAAACAGCATGTCCGGTGTCAGTATCAGTAACTCTAATACTATGTCACGCGGAGGCTGAAGTAGAGCACCTCGACGTACGCCAACCGGTTGAGGCGCCTGGAACGGCACACGGCGCGGCGGTGCTTTGGCAGCACCGCCGCGCCTGAACGAATCATCTTCACCGGTGCTCAGCCGGTGGAAGCCGGTCAAAACTGGTGAAGCATTGCCTGGATGCTCGACGGATCTTTGGTCGCCGTGAGCGCAAGCATCAGGAGAATGCGGGCCTTCTGGGGGTTCAGATCGTCACCGAGAAGACCCACATAGGCCGGATCTTCCGGTATGAACCCGCCTCCTGTGCGGGAAGAGCGGACCACGATCACCCCCTGGGCGATCGCCTTCCTGATCGACGGAAGGGTGAGAAGCGATTCGCTGCCTGCTCCAACGCCGGCGACGACAATGCCCTTCGCTCCGTGCGCGACTGCGGCGTCGTACATGTAGCCGCCGTCATTCTGATAGCCGTAGACGATATCGACTTCCGGCAGAGCATCGAGTTTCGATACGTCAAATGGCGTAGCCGTGGTATTGCGTTTCAGTACGGACGTCTCGAAGTGAGGAACCTCGTCCACCAGCGTGCCCAGGTAACCCGCGTCGTTTCCCTTGAACGTATCCGGCGTCGTGCCGTTGGTCTTCGTGGTGTAGCGAGCCGAGCCGATCCGGTCATTCAGCACGATCATGACGCCGTGGCCACGCGCCTCCGGCGAGGCGGCAACCGTGACTGCCTGCAGGAGATTGCCCGGACCGTCGGCACTGATGGCCGTCGACGGCCGCATCGATCCCGTGACCACCACGGGCTTGTCGCTCTTGACAACGAGATCTAGAAAATAGGCGGTTTCCTCAAGGGTATCGGTGCCGTGGGTCACCACGACACCCGCGATATCCGGTTGAGCAAGCAGCTGATTCACGCGCTTCGCCAGTTTCAGGAGGATATCGTTGGTGATGTTCTCACTTCCGACATTCGAAATCTGTTCGCCGGACACCTGGGCAATCTTGCCCAGTGAGGGGACCGATTTGAGAAGCGCGTCGGCCGTCAGTACGCCCGGTTTGTAGCCCGTCGTCTGCGTTTCACTCCCCGCGGTACCTGCGATCGTGCCGCCGGTTGCCAGCACCGCTACGTGGGGCAGTTTATCGGGGGATGTGGATTGCGCCATGGCCGGCGCCACTGAGAACAGGCAGAGCGCAAGACCGGCTAACAGCCGGCCTAAGTAGTCGCTCATATGAGCATGGTTGTGTCTCACGGGATGTCTCCAGATTGGAAGTGTGGAACCCTCGATAGCCATCAAAATTGGCGTATCGCTGAAGACGAGTGTAGTGACACATTCAGGAAATCAAATCAGGCACGGGGCACCATTAAAGAAACTGATAGTGCGGAGTACGGAAGATGAAGATGTGATCCGCTTAGCCCCACTGCGGCAAACGCTTCGTGGCCCCTTTTTTTTGGGGCAAGCGCGCACTCAAACATCATTCGACTCTACTGGTCGGCTCGAGGCGATGGCGGCGAGCCTTCGATGGACCAGCGTGACTACGCCGTTGGATGTTTAGCGATGTCCGCGTGTTTAGCGGTGCAGCCAGGCATCCCAATCGGAATCGGCACATCTGCCCAAGGCGGCCAGGCGGACTATCATGAGAGGGAGCTGTATTCATCAGCGCAGGAGCCCATCATGACGTCGAATCCATCCAGGGAGCCGACCGGCAACTCCCTCAACCCCGCGCAAACGTCCGTCCACAAGACGCGCCAGCCCGATCCAAAGGGCCTGAAAAATCCGGCCCCAGACGACCTTCCTGATGCCGACGCGGCGGAGCCCGAGCCTCACGAGCATCTGCCGTCCAGAAGCGACGACAACTGATTCAGCATCGCAGGTGCCGACACAGTTCGACCTGTGCTCCGTTGGAACGGAGCACAAGGCGTGGTCCGAACTCAGAAGCTGTGCCGGATGGCAGCACGCACGACGAGCTGGCGCGAAGTCGAGGAAAGATCCTGCGCACCGGGCACGTATGCCTGGTCGAGCGACGAGCCGGACCTGTCACCCGCAACCAGCTGGAAGGCGCCTTGCAGATAGACGTCCGTGCGCTTCGAGAGGTTGTAGTCGGCCATCAGGCCCACCGAGTGGATCGAAGGCTGCACGCTACCGGTCGTCGCATCGTAGTGCATGATCGTGTAAACGTAGTCCGCTCCGACGAAGAAGGCCGGCGTGAACTGGTACTTGCCGTTGACCTCGAAATTCTGGTACCTGAGCGACGTCACGTGGCCGCCGGCGAGCGGTCCGGTCACCGGCTGGATCGTCTCGTCGCCTGTGAGATACCCAACGTTGGCCACGGGCTGGCCGATGTACGTATTGGTGTACGCGAAGCCGACCGTTGCCGATCCAGCCGTGTAGTTCACGCCCGCACCGAATATCTGCAACCGCGACGAAGCGAAATTGCCGTCCGCGCCGTTCGTGCTGCTCGCGCCCGCAATCGCGCCGCCCGAGGTCAGCGCAGGGTTGCTGGCGTTCAGGTACGCGGCGGCGATGAGCCATCCGCCCACCGTGTATTGCGCGCCCACGCTCACCGCCCGGTTGTTCGCGAAGTTCGTATCGTTGCTGAAGCTGTACGTGCCGCCAAACGAGAAGCCGCCGTACGTCGGGCTCGCGTACTTGATCGTGTTGTTGAGCCGGAAGGTATTGTCGGTATTGTCGTTGTCGAGCGGGTGCGAAAGCAGGTAGCCGCCCCAGTTGCCGTTCGCCGTGGTCTGTGCAAGATAGTCGACCACGGCATCGTATTGGCGCCCGAGCGTCAGCGTGCCGTAACGCTCATTGGCGAGGCCGACGAACGCCTGCCGCCCGAAAGCGCGGCCGCCTTGTGCAAGCGCTCCGTTACTCGCGTTGAAGCCGCTTTCGATCTGAAAGATCGCGCTGTTGCCTCCGCCCAGGTCTTCGGTGCCCTTGAGTCCCCAACGGCTGCCCTGCGCATAGCCGCTCGTCATTTCGTACACGGCGTGGCCGCCCACGTTGTTCGTGTAGTCAATACCCTCGTCGATTACACCGTAAAGGGTTACGCTGCTTTGCGCGAACGCAGGCGCCGCCGCACCGCACAGCGCCATGACGCAAAAGATCTTCCTCTTCATCAGGTTTCCGTTTTTTATAAGGCATGCTAAAGATGTCAACGAAGGCGTGCCCCCTTTTCCCTTCGCTGTGGCGGGCCGCATGCCTTGCGCCCACCACGCCGGCTACTCGGTCTGGTCTGCGTTATTTCGCGCCGTAAATGTCGAAGTCGAAATACTTCTTGTTGATGCGCGCGTAGGTGCCATTCGCGAGAATTTCGGCGAGCGCAGCGTTGAACGCGTCACGCAACGCAGTGTCCTGCTTGCGCAGACCGAGGCCGTCGCCCTGACCGAAGAACTTCGGATCGTCGATGGCGTTTCCGGCGAAGGTGAAGTCCTTGCCATCGGGTCGCTTCAGAAAGCCGTCGCTCGCCGCAATGGAGGCCTGAAACGCCGCATCGAGGCGGCCTGACGTCAGGTCCGCGTATACCTGATCCTGGTTCTGGTAGGCGACGATCTCCACGCCGGCGGCCTGCCATTTCGCGCGTGCGTAGTCCTCCTGGCTCGTGCCCTGCTCGACACCCACGCGCTTACCCTTGAGCGAGGCCGCATCGGGCAGCAGCGGCGAGCCGCGCCGCACGACGAGCCGCGCAGGCGCATTCGAGATCTTGTTGGTGAAAGCGATCTGCTCCATGCGCTTGGGCGTGATGGTCATCGACGACGAAATGATGTCGAACTTGCGCGCGATCAGGCCCGGGATCATGCCGTCGAAGCTGGTTTCCACCCATACACAATGCGCATTCAGTTGCGCGCACAACGCATTGGCGATATCGACGCCGAAGCCCGTGAGCGTGCCGTCCGGCGTCTTGTATTCGAGCGGCGGATAGGTGGGGTCGACCGCCAGCCTGATTTGCCGCCCCTTGAGATCCGCCGCGTGTACGGAGCCGGCCGTTGCAGCCGCCGCGAGCGCCAGTGAAAGCGCCATCGTCCATTTCTTCATTTGCCTGTCTCCTTGCTGTCGTTTCAGTTGTTTCGGGGGTTACTGCAGAATCTGCTCCGCGAGCTTGATCCAGTAGCTCGCGCCAATCGCGAGGCTCGCGTCGTTGAAGTCGTAGCCGGGATTGTGCAGCGAGCAATGCTGCGTGCCGTCCCCGTTGCCGATCGAGAGGTAGCTGCCCGGGCAACGCTCCAGCATGTATGCGAAGTCCTCGCTCGCCATGAGCGGACGCAGCCCGTCGATCAGCATCTGCGCCCCGCCCCACTCGAGCACGACGCGACGGGCCAGTTCGGTCTCGTCCTCGTGGTTGACGAGCACCGGGTAGCAATGGCGGTAGTCGATCTCCACGCGCGCGCCATAGCTTGCGGCCTGCCCTTCGGCAACTTCGGTTATGCGCCGCTCCAGCAGCGTGCGCACCTGCGCCGAAAGTGCGCGCACGCTCAGGTGCAGCTCGGCATGAGGCGCGATGACGTTCGAGGCGCTACCCGCGTGCAGCGCGCCGACGCTGACCACGGCCTGGTCTTGCGGCGCCACGTTGCGCGCCACCACGCTTTGCAGCGCCATGACGATCGACGCACCGACCACGACCGGGTCGATCGTCTGCTGAGGCGCGGCCGCATGGCCGCCGCGGCCGATCACGCGAATCGTCACCTCATCGGCGGAGGCCATGAACGCACCGCCGTGAAACCCGATCGTTCCCGCCGGGAAGCCCGGCACGTTGTGCATCGCGAACACGGCGTCGCAGGGAAAGCGCTCGAACAGGCCGTCTTCGATCATTCTGAGCGCGCCGCCCAGGCCCTCTTCGGCCGGTTGAAAAATCAGGTGCAGCGTGCCACGCCATTGCGGTTTTTGCGCAAGACATCGAGCGGCCGCCAGCAGCATCGCGGTGTGGCCGTCGTGGCCGCACGCGTGCATGACGCCGTCGTTGCGGCTGGCATAGGGAAGGCCCGTCGCCTCGTGAATCGGAAGCGCGTCCATGTCGGCGCGCAGCCCGAGGTTAGCCCCACGCCCGCGCTCCATCGTCCCGACCACGCCCGTGCCGCCCACGCCGCGCGACACACGATAGCCCCACGCCTCGAGCTTCGCGGCGACGAGCGCGCTCGTCGCGTGCTCTTCGAAGCCCAGTTCGGGCTGCGCGTGCAGTTCATGGCGCAACGCGATCATTTCGGCTTCTATCGCCGCCACTTCCGGCAACACCCACTGTCTGCCCAATTCGCCTCCCTCACCCTTGTGTGCATCGTGGAGCGAATCGTATGCAGCGCAAATTGCTGGGAACAGCCAGCGTTTTGTTATGATGACAACCTTCTGTTGTCACCCTGCGCCAGTCGGGCGTCTCTGCGCAAATGAAACTGCATCAACTGGAAGCGCTCGTCGCCAGCGCGGACGCCGGCAGCATCCGCGGCGCGGCCCGCGCGCTCGGGCTTTCCCAGGCCGCCGTCACGCGCGCCCTGCGCGAACTGGAGGCGAGCGAGCGTCTTCCGCTGCTGATCCGCGCGCCCGAAGGCATCACGTTCACCGAGCATGGCAAGGTGCTCCTCACGCACGCGCGCCTCGTGCTCAACCAGCTCGAGCACGCGCACAGCGATCTGGAGCGCTTGAGGGGACGCATGGAAGGCAGCCTCATGGTGGGCGTCACGCCGTGGATTACGCTGACCTTTCTTGCCGAAGCCGTGCAACGCTTTCGCAAGCGCATGCCCGAGATCCGCCTGGAACTGATCGAAGGACTGATGGCAGTCGCGCAGCCGCTGCTGCGCGAAGGCAGCATGGACTTTGCCGTCGGCCAGTTACAGCCCGGCGCGAGCGCGCAGGAGTTCGCATGCGAGCCGCTGCTGGCCTACGAGTCAACGGTGATGGTGCGCGAAGGCCATCGCAAGGCGCGGGCGCGCTCCATCCACGAATTGCTGGACGAGGACTGGGTGCTCAATTTCGCACCGGACGGTCAGCGGGATCTCATCGACTATCTTTTCACGCGCCATGGCGCGCAGATAGACGAGCGCCGTATTGTCCGCGCGCAGTCGGTAGCGACGTTGCAGACCATGGTCGAGCAGGCAGACATGTGCACGTGGAGCCCGACGATCCTGAGCCATGTGCCGCCGTTCGGCGGCCGCCTGCGGCCGCTCGCATTGCGTGAAGCGTTCGAGCCCCGACAACTGGGCATCGTCACACGCCGCAACAGCACGTTGAGCCGCGCTGCCGCCGCCTTCATCGACTGCCTGCTGCAGGTCATACGCCGACATGCGCGCTCGGCGAAAAAAGAAGACCTCGCCTTGTTCGAGACGTTGGAGCTGTTGATCTAGTACATGAGACTGCTCATCAGCGAGCGACCGGTCCACTGCGAACGGCCATTGTGATTTCGCGAGATTATCTGTGCATGCGTCTGGCTATTGATTCTGCGGCGATAGGAAAACGCGCCAACCCCCGCTGACCTTTGACGAGCGTAATCGAGATCGGTATTTTCCTGGTGCCTGATACACGTCCCAGGGATGTCTTTCGCGCGTCGTGCCCACCCGCATGACGCGCCTTTTTCTCCTCCGAAATTTTCCCTGAACGTCACCTCCACCGTGCGCCAGACCCAGCACGTCCGTGCCGGTTCACAAATGACCATCAACTTCCGGGCGAGCCTGCCGTTATAACGGTGCAGCAAAACGAAGGGCAAGGCCCCTTTTTTCAGGATCATGTCGACGCACGAAAGCGTCAACGTGCATGGCAGCGAATACCGCGTAAGCGCAAGTCTCGGCGTGGCGGTGCTGCAGTCCGGTGACCGCGCTACCTTTAGATATCCGAAATGATAAGCTTCAACTCCCGGGAATCCTGATGGACACAGCGTCGAGCCCTGCTCTTATTCGCCCGACCTCGGAAGACGACTGGCAAATCTTGAAGACGGTTTTCCTTGCTGCGCTGCTCGACAGCCCAACGGCGTTCGGCCTGAGTTACGCCACCGCGGCTGCGTTTAGCGAGCAGCAATGGCGCGAATGTGCTTCAGGTCAGACGCAGCCGCAATATCTGGTAGCCATGGTGCGAGGGCAAGCAGTCGGTCTTATCGGCGACGCTATAACCCGCTCGCGCGAATACAACCTGATTGCCATGTGGGTTCACTCGCAGTACCGAGGCCTGGGAGTTGCAGGTCGCCTGGTCAATGCAATCCAGGCGCGCGCGATCGAACGCGGACAGCGGAGAGTCGTGTTGAGAGTCTCGCCAGACAACACCCGCGCGGTAGGTCTCTATCGCCGACATGGTTTCCAGTTGTTGCCCGAACGAGAAGCGCTAGCCAATCAACCCGGCATCATCGTGCAGAAAATGGAATGGAATCGCGCTGGCTGAATGTCAGAGCGATTGCTCACTGAGATTGTTCAACCAGACAAAACCGGGGATGGAAACGCTCTTGCTCGATTCGCGGCTCGTAGGGTCAGCCGGCGAGCAGATGACCCGATCCTTGCGCTAGTATGGACGGGCAAAAAGGCGGATCGAAGACAGCACCGGCCTGGTGCTGCCGTCACCTGCCCGCTTTGTCCTGCTGTTCAGCCGCTGGCATCGCCGCGTTCAGACGGAGGTCGACATGAACGAACAATCCGTGCTCGGTATCATCCATGCGCAGGAACTCCTGATGGTGTCCCTCATCCGCATACTTCCGCCCGACGAACGGCGCAAAGTTTCCGAGGAGTTCCACGGCCAGGTCGAGCTGGCCGAAGCGCCGCATCTGAGCGACGGCCATAACCGCGAGATGACCGAAGCGTTCAGGACGCATATCCGCAAGCTGTCGATCTTGCTGGCGTCGTTGAGTTGATCGGGCCGAGGTTCGCGCCGGCGGAAATAGTCACGAAACGCGCCGTAATGCACGGATCGTCGCCGGGTTAGTCCGGGCGTGGCGAGCCATGCCCGGTCCGGTGCACCATGCCGACGGCGCCGCCGCGCTAGAAGACGCCCTCGCCTCACAGTGACTTTATCAACGGGGCGCAACGCCCCGGGGTTGTATCATTCACTAGTTCCCCCGGTCTCCCCATTTGCGATTGGATTATGTCGCGGCTTATTTCACGCGACAAGCTGCCTGAAACATCCACCGAACCAGCTGAGGTACCGCCGTGAAGTGCAACGTGCTCTTTCTGCTGCTCGCCCTTGCCGCATGCTCGCAAATACCCGACGCGAGCGGCCCGGCGCCTTCAACGAGCGCGTCGACTGCTGCCGCAGCGAGCGCGCTACCGGCGATCGAACCTGGGATCCTCAGTCAGTATCACTGGCAACTCAGCGACGCGTTTGACAGCAAAGGCATGCGCATTGATGCGTTGTTTGTCAGTGCAGAAAAGCCAGTGCAACTGGACTTCAGCACCGACCGCTTAAACGTAGTCAACAGCTGCAACAATATGGGAGCCAGTTACAGCGTCAAGAAAGGACGGCTGCAGATTGGCCAGATGGTGAGCACCATGATGGCTTGCCCTGACGCCGCTCGCGCCGCACTCGACGACGCTATTGCCCGGCGCCTGCGTGGCAGCCTCGGCGTGAGCCTGCTGGCCCGTAGCGATACCCCCCGCATGCAACTGCTCACCGATAGCGGCGACACGCTGACATTTACGGGTGTGCCCACTGCCCAGACGCGTTTTGGGGGCCCCGGTGAAACGGCCTTCCTCGAAGTGGCCGCGCAAGCGGTGCAGTGCCATCATCCGCTCATTCCGGACAAGCATTGTCTGCTGGTGCGTGAGCGCCACTTCGACGAGCACGGTTTGCCAACCGGAACACCCGGTGCATGGCAACCGCTGTATCAGGATATCGAGGGCTATACCCACACGCCTGGCATGCGCGATGTACTGCGCGTCAAGCGCTATACCATCAAGAACCCGCCCGCCGACGGACCCGCCATTGCATACGTGCTGGACATGGTGGTTGAATCGGAAAAGATTGAGGACTAGCTCGACGCTTCACGCTCGGCGCTTGAGAAACTGCGCAGCATAGCGTCGGTAGTCGCACGTGCCGAGTCCAACGCGCCGGTGAATCTCCCGACCAGTCAGTTTCAGCAGTCGGGTTTTCATCATGGGTCGACATCCGCGCCGACACTGCGTATCGATGCCCGATGCGGTTTCATGGCATCATCGTGCGGACCTTCACACAACCCGAGGAGCGACACGATGGCGACTTTTATTGTCTTCACGAAGGAAAGCACGCAGGATCAGAGTGAGCTCGACATCTACCAAAGCAAGGTGGGCGAGACCTTCAAAGGTCATCCGGTCAAGATTCTCGCTGCCTACGGACCTCAACAGGTTCTTGAGGGCGAAGCGCCAGAGGGTGTCGTGATCGTAGAGTTTCCATCGACTGCGGCCGCCCGTGCGTGGTACGACAGCCCGGCGTACCAGGAAGTCGCGCAGCACCGGTTCAAGGGCGCGCGCTATCGCGCCGTTCTTGTCGAAGGCGTGTGACAAGGCGACGAAGTTCGGCCGCGGAGTTATCCATCGAGCGCAAAGACGATCTCATCGACGCGGCCGTCCGTCAGGGGTTCCCCAACGAACGGCGGCACCCACGCCCTGGCGAAAAACGGCTGGTCGACGACGAGATCAGGTCCGGGGCGAATCACCACACCGCACGCTGATGCGTACACACGATTGCAGGGGTGATCGCCGGCGTGATTTTTCTCGATGTGGGCGTGAGATGCGTACAGGTCGCGAACATCGGCGGGCGAGTTCGTCACAGCGGGAGCCGCAATGGGCCATCTCGACCTCGCACTGTGGCTGATACGTCAGTCGAGCCCCGAGCTTTCCACTCTTGTTGCACGTTATATGCTGGTAGACAGGCGGCCGTCGCAGGCGCCGTACATAATCCCGGAGCATCTGGCGCGCGCAGATCCACTTGTCGAACGGTTTGAGCGCTGGGCCCGTTCGCGGCTCGCAGAAGGCTTTTCGCTCGAATCGGCGGCCGACGCTCTCGCGACGAGCAAGCGAACCCTGCAGCGTCGTATCGAGTCGGTGCTTGGCAAATCGCCTCTGGCGTACTTCCAGGATTTGCGCGTCGAGCGTGCACTTCACCTGATTAGGACGACTCACCTGGATATCGAGGCGATCGCCGCCGAGGTCGGCTACGCCGATGGCGTGACGCGACGCGCCATCCTCGCCAGGCTGGCGCAAGGCGAAGCCACGGTTGGCGATCTGGCCGGCCCTTTCGATATGAGTGCGCCGGCCATCAGCAAGCACCTGCGCGTTCTCGCAAGAGCCGGCCTCATCACTCAGGGGCGCGATCGCCAGTTTCGCCCGTGTCGCATCGCGCCTGAGCCGCTCAAGCAGGCCGCCGACTGGGCACTGCAGTATCGCGCCCTATGGGAGCAGCGGCTCGACCAGCTCGACAGCTACCTGCAACAACTGCAACAGAAGCCTGCCAGGGACTCCCACGGAAAGCCTGCGCCGAAAACCACGTCCAACGTTACCCCAACTCGAACCAGGAAGACTCGCCGCAATGAATGACAAACTTTCAGCCCCCTTCGTCATCGAGCGCCGCTTCGCTGCGCCGCGCGAACTGGTATACGCCGCGCTGACTGAAGCTGAGCATTTGAGTACGTGGATGAGCCCACCCGGGATGGAAATGTCCCACTGCACAGTAGATGCGCGAGTCGGTGGCGTTTTCCACTACGCGATGAAGCCGCGCGGCGTGCCCGACGCTCCCGCGATGTGGGGCAAGTGGACGTTCCGCGAATTGACGCCCCCCGAGCGCATTGTCGTCGTCGTGCAGTTTAGTGATGCCGAAGGCGGCGTGACGCGACATCCGATGTCGGCACAATGGCCGCTTTATACGCTATCGACGACGACGCTCAGCGAAGTCGAGGGTGGCACGCTAATGCACCTCGAGTGGCGCGCGCTGGACGCCAGCGAAGCCGAGGAAGCCATCTTCGACGCGTCGCATGGCAGTATGTCTCAAGGCTGGGGCGGAACTATGGACGCGCTCGACAAGTACCTCACGCAGCAGCAAGCCGAGCGCTGAGTCGAGAGACAAAAAAGGAAGCGCACTTTAGGTGCGCCTCTTCCGTTCGTGTGACCTCAAGCAAGCTGCCTTCTAACGTCAGTCAGGATTGTTGACCTGAAAGCAGTGAGTGCGTGCTTGAGGGCCGTAGCATGTTCGATTGACACCGGGTCTTGCGATATCGCACGGTCGCGCGCCTCATTTTGTAAGCTCGCGCGACAATGCGGCCGGATCGTTGTCCGAGGCACCACCTTTACAAAACGGCGCTTCAAATGGACAAAGCATCTGGACGTACCACAATTCACGGACATGCCGGGTTGAATGATGAAGCCTGGGCACCCCCAGGTACGCGAATTGCAACCTGAGCGATTCCGTTTGATTCCCCCAGCAAGCCATTGCGAAAGAAGCCAGGAGTCAACCATGCGCCCCCGAATCATCTGCCACATGATGTCTTCGATCGACGGCAAACTGCATCCGAGCCGCTATTCGATGCCGCACGGCTTCGACCGGCGTCATTTCGTGACGCAATACGAAAACGTGGCCGCGGGTCTCGGCGGAGACGGCTGGCTCGTCGGCCGCGTAACGATGGCCGAAATCGTGAAGGACGAACGCGGCGCTTCGATCGCAACGAGCGATGTCGGCACGCGCAAAGCATGGCTCAATCCCGATCGCAAACCGACCTTCGCGATCGGCCTCGACCCCGATGGCAAGCTTCACTACGCGCGCCCGACCGTGGGTGACGACCAGATCGCCGCGGTGCTCGGCGAGCACGTCTCGGACGACTATCTCGCCGAGTTGCGACAAAGCGGCGTCTCATACGTGTTCGCGGGTAAGGATGGACACGATCTGAAGACCGGTGTCGAGGCGCTGGGTGAAACGCTGGGTATCAAGACACTGCTTCTCGAAGGCGGTGCCGCTATCAACGCGGCTTTTCTGAAAGCCGGTCTGATCGACGAAGTAAGTGTGTTGATCTGTCCGGGAATCGACGGCGTGCGAGGCGTCCAGACGATCTTCGAAGGCCCCGAAGAGGGAAATCCCGGTTACGGTCGATCGCTCGCCTTCAAATCGGTCGAGACGCTCGAGGGCGGCAGTGTATGGGTGCGTTATAGCGTCGAATCCCTGGCGTGATCTGGCATCCGTATTCGGCGATTGATTGGTGAATTGCACCGCAGTGAAAGCGACCGGATGCAAGTGATTTGGTCGCCAAACGGGGCCATGAAAGGACCTTCGTTTGATGCATCGCAAAGACGTTCAGATGGCCGCTCCACTTCGCAAACGGTCATCCAATCGCCGTGTGACAGCGTCACGTCATCGGCCTTTGCTGACATTCAGTTGTCGCCGTTCGTAGGGCTGCTTCAGGCCGCTCTTCAGCACTTGGCCCGCTTCGGCCGGCTGCCAGTCGCAATGCGCTTGACGCCGAGGCCGCTGCAATGACTCTGTCTATCGCGTCTGTCAGCTCATTGAGGACCAGTGGTTTCGCGACAACCTCGTCTACTTTGCCGGCGAAGCTCGACGCATCCTGCGGCCACACCAACGCGATGATGTGTGGCCTTTCGATGCTGGTATTAAAGCCATCTACCAACAACATGGAGGCGCCGCGAGAAAATAGTGAAACGTCGAGCACGAAGAGTTGCGACGGTTCAAGCCAGGCCTCATGCCAGTTGTCGAATCCGCGCGTCTTCGGCCGCCCGTATCCCTTTACCCCAAGTAGAACGGCTAAAGAATCCCGGACCCACTTGTCGTAGCCGACAATCACAGTGGGGCCAGCGCCCGGCGGTAGTTTCGGTACTTCAAGAGCTGCAGACGCGCGTAGTCGGCACTCACGGCGCAGCCACTCCAGCTTGGACAGGTAATAACGGTCGTGCGCCCTCGCAAGCCCAGCGAGGGACGTTGTTGGGTCGTGCTCCAGGCGCTGCAGGTCCTGAGTTGCCTTGTTCAGTTCAGCGACCGCAGTGTCGAATGCGAGCGTATCTTCTGGCTTCAGCATGGGGGTCAGCAAAGGAGAAGTTGAACAACTCTCAATCGCAATAGCACAAATCGTGCTCGCGATCTCGTACCTGTGCAGCATAGTCCGATGGGCGAAGAACGCCATGGACTTTGATGATCAGCGAAGAATTCGAGCAATCCAGCGACGGGCCGACGCTTTCTTCACATTAACCGTCCGGCGCACTTCGCGGGCTCTTTTGAATCTATTAGCGGTCGTTGACGGCGGTCGATGAGCCGTTCGTCACGCTCGATGGTGCGTAGCGTGATTGCTCACGCGAAGTGCTTCCTCATGCACACGGCGGTAGACGGGCAGAGCCGTATGAATTGTGCCGTTTCACGCACCTCATCCGGCACTTCGGTCCGCTTGACTGCGCTGTATCAGCGCCCAAAGGTTCCAGACAGACGCTTCCAACTATCGCTGCCCCTTCGTCGACTGCAACGAGAAACCCCGGTAGCAGCACGGTCGTGACGTCCTCTGTTGGCAACTTGCACGTTGCCAGCAGGCTTTTGATCCCGACGAGATCGTCATCTTTGGCGGACCTTATTTTCATAGCGTGCTCCGTTCCCGTGCAGCAACCTTCCTTGATGCATCGGCCGTCGAGCGCACGACGAACATAAAGGCGCACGCCGATACCAGCGACACGCCCAAAACAGCCCATTCGACGGGAAGATAGTTACCGGTCATTGTCCAGATTGCCGCTGCCGAGATCGGCGCAATGCCCTTCGCGATGTTCGACGGCATCGAAAGCAGGCCGCTCACCGCGCCGTACCCTTCCGTCCAGAGGATGTTTTGGACAATGGTTCCACGCAAAATCGTCATCATGCCGTTGGCACCAACATAAATCAGCGCGAACAGGATCAGCGCCGCAGGCGATGTACCGGCAACCAGAAGGATCACAACCGATGCTGGAAAGGCAGAGGTGACCGTCAAGCCCACGATCTTCGGCGACACGTTTCGCCCAACGGTGAACCATAGCGTTCGCACGAAAACCTGCGCCGGGCCGATAACCGCCATCGTTGCGAGAATGACGGGCTGCGCTACGTGACGTTCAACCATCAGCGGGACCAGGTGAAAGGTCAGCGCGGCGAACGTCGCGTAGTAGGCAGTGAAGCAGACCGCGAGCCCCCAGAAAACCGGTGTACGGAGAGCCCGCCTGACGGACTCGTCGTTCTCGGCCTTGACTGTCCCTTTGCCGAGCGTCGTAGTCGCGCGGTCGCGCAGTGCCGTTAAATGGATCGGGAGGCAGACGCAGCAGTTGATTACCGAGAGCGAGAGCAGCGCGTGTCGCCATCCCTGGTAATCGATCAGCCCCTGCGTAAGCGGAATGAACACCGTACTCGCGAATCCCGCGACGAGCGTGACCAATGTGATCTTCGTTCGAAAGCTGTGTGGGTAGTTACGGGTAAGAATCGCGAACACCGGATCGTAGAGTGTCGCTGCCATCGCAATACCCAGGCCCACCCAGGCAGCAAAGAGCGTCACAAGGCTTCCGGCCTGCGACCAGAGCACCAGCATGACGGACGCAAGCAGCGACCCCGCCGTCAGCACCACGCGGCCGTGGCCGTGGTCAATCCATCTACCGACCGGGTATGCGGCCAATCCGGAAACGAGGAGGCCAAGCGACAGCGCTGCGTCGGTGGACGCCCGACTCCATCCAAGCTCGAACTCCATCGGTACGACGAAGAGCGAAAAGGCGTAATAGACCGTTCCCCATGCGACGAGCTGGGCGACGGCCAGCGCCCATGTCGCGGTGTTCTCGCCTGGCTTTCGATCCGAAGCGGGGGACGCCATGGGTCAGATGCTTGTCTGGTTGACGCGCTTCATCAGTTCCTCAGCGCTCTCCTTGCGCTCGCTGTACCGGTCCACAAGATACGGACCGATGTCGCGCGTCAGCAGCGTGAATTTGACCAGTTCCTCCATCACGTCAACGACGCGGTCGAAATACGCTGAAGGCTTCATGCGACCTGCTTCGTCGAACTCCATGAAGGCCTTGGCCACCGACGACTGGTTGGGGATGGTCAGCATGCGCATCCATCGCCCAAGCACGCGCATCTGGTTGACGGCGTTGAACGACTGCGAGCCGCCGCTAACCTGCATCACGGCGAGCGTCTTGCCCTGGGTCGGCCGCACCGCCCCAACCGAAAGCGGAATCCAGTCGATCTGCGCCTTCATGATCCCGGTCATCGCGCCGTGCCGCTCGGGCGAGCACCAGACCATGCCCTCCGACCACTGCACCAGCTCGCGCAGCTCGGCCACCTTGGGATGGCTGTCCGGCGCGTCGTCCGGCAGCGGCAGGCCGCTCGGATTGAATGTGCGCACTTCGGCACCCATCGCCGTGAGCAGGCGTGCAGCTTCCTCGCTCAGCAGGCGGCTGAACGAGCGCTCGCGCAGCGATCCATAGAGCAGCAGGAAACGCGGCGGATGCGGCGACGCCTTTGCAGGCTGCAGGCGATTGATATCGGGCACGCGAAACAGTGCCGGGTCCACCTGCGGGAGGTCAGTCGTGAGATCGGACACGTTTGCCCTCTGTGATCGTTTCCATATCCGTCAGGCGCACTCGTACCAGTTCTTTGAGCGGTTCACAATGCGCACCACGAGCAGCATGACGGGTACCTCGATCAGCACGCCCACGACCGTCGCGAGCGCGGCCCCTGAGTTGAATCCAAACAGCCCGATTGCGGTGGCGACGGCCAGTTCGAAGAAGTTCGACGCACCGATGAGTGCCGACGGACAGGCAATGTTGTGCTTCTCGCCGACCGCGCGATTGAGCCCGTATGCAAGAGCCGAATTGAAAAACACCTGGATCAGGATCGGCACAGCGAGCAGTACGATAACGAGCGGCTGCTTCAGAATGGCCTCGCCCTGGAACGCAAAGAGCAGCACCAGCGTTGCCAGCAACGCGGTGATGGACCATGGACCGATCTTTGCCATCGCGGCATCGAATGCGGCCTGCCCTCTGACGAGGAGCACCTTGCGCAGGATCTGCGCGAGAATGACCGGAATCACGATGTAGAGCACGACCGACGTGAGCAGCGTCGCCCACGGCACCGTGATCGCGGAAATGCCGAGCAGCAGGCCGACGAGCGGCGCAAAGGCGACCACCATGATGCTGTCGTTCAGCGCGACCTGGGAAAGCGTGAAGAGCGGATCGCCGCCGGTCAGGCGGCTCCAGACGAACACCATCGCCGTACAGGGCGCGGCGGCAAGCAGGATCAGGCCCGCGACGTAACTGTCGAGTTGCTCTGCAGGCAGAATCGGCGCGAACAGGTGCTTGATGAAGAGCCACGCGAGCAATGCCATCGAGAACGGTTTGACCAGCCAGTTCACGACGAGCGTCACGCCGATGCCCTTGACGTGCTCGCGCACCTCATGCAGCGCGCCGAAGTCGACCTTGACGAGCATCGGGATGATCATCACCCAGATCAACAGGCCCACCGGCAGATTGACGTGTGCATATTCCATCCGGCCGATCGCCTGGAAGACCCCAGGCAGGCCTTGCCCAAGCAGAATGCCGGCGACGATGCACAGCGCGACCCAGACGGTCAGGTATCGCTCAAAGAAGCTGATGGCCGGTTTCGCGGCCGACTTCCCCGAAGCGGCAACATTGGGGGTGTTCATTGGGTGACTTGATGGAGAGGATTCAACTCTGAAGGATGTCGTTTAGCGCCTGCTGCAACTCGGTGTTGTCCAGACTTTCGAGTGGGAGCGCGAGCAGTTGCAGCATGCGGTAGCCGATCGCTTCGCGCGTGAGTTCGAACGCGTGCCGCTTGCCTTCATCGCCGCCTGGCGCGTTCGACGGATCGGCGTAGCCCCAGTGGACCTTGACAGGGCTACCCGGCCAGAACGGGCACTGTTCGGCCGCGGCGCTATCGCAAACCGTGATGACGATGCGCATCTGCGGTGCGCCGTCCTGCGCGAATTCGTCCCAGCTTTTGCTGCGATAGCCCTGCGTATCGATACCGGCGTTCGTCAGCGCTTCGAGCGCGAACGGATTAATGCGACCGCTCGGGGCGCTGCCCGCGCTGTACGCGCGGACGTCCTTGCCGAGCTTCTTCGCCCAGTGGTTCAGCATGCCTTCGGAAAGCACACTGCGCGCGGAATTGTGCGTGCAGAGGATCAGTACGTTCGTGGTCATTGTCTTATCAGCGGGCAGCGTGATCAGCAGCAGGCCGAACCGGCAGGTTTAACAGGGATGCCAACGGGTTTGCCGCTCGGGGCACAGCAGGACGTTGCCCCTGCCGACGACGATGTTTGCCTGCTCTCGCCATATACCGGAGCGCCGTCCAGCGTATGGAAGTGCTCCCAGGCAATCCCCTGAGGATCGAGAACCCAGTGCTTGTCGCTGCGCGCATAGCAGCAGGTTGTCTCGCCCTGGTCGAGCAGGGCCATGTCCGCCGCCTCTGCCCGCGTTGCGAGTTCGGCAAGCTCGGCCGCGTCGTCCACCTGGAAGCCGAGGTGGTCCACGCCGGCCTTCGTGCCGCGCGTTGAAATCGCAAAGTTCACGCGAGGATCGTCCAGCATCCATTTCGCGTAGTCCACCTCGACGCGCGCCGGTTCTGCGGCGAACAGCTTCGAATAGAACGCGATACTGGCTGCGAGGTCGTCAACGTGGACGTGGATGTGAAACCGCTTCATGGTGGTTCTCCGTCAGCATTTGCATGAGTCCGCGCCAGGTTGAAGGCAAGGCTGCCCCTGACAGCAGTTTTCGGTCAGGAAACCCATGACCGCGCTCATCTGGTCATAGGCGGCCCGATAGATCAGGCTGCGCCCGTCGCGCTCCTGCGTGACGAGCCCCGCGTGCATCAGCTCCTTCAGGTGAAAGGAGAGCGTCGCATTGGGAACGTCGAGCTGTTCCGCCATGGCGCCCGGCGTCGAGCCGGTCGGACCAGCGACGACCAGCATGCGGAACACACGCAGGCGCAGTTCGTGGGCGAGCGCCGCGAGGGCGCGGATAACGTCTTTATCTTCCATAATTCTAATATATTCGAAATATTGCGTGAAAGCAAGCCACTGCGGCGGTTCACCGGGAACATACGCTCTCTGACTTCCATGCGCGGCCAAAACGCCGCGCTAGCTAGAAAACGACGGATGGCAACGCCGACGCAGTGAGGTCAACGGCGGCTATCGATTTGAGAGCGGACGTCAACGGGACGGTGGTCGAAGGACCGCTCAGGGTGGCGGATTCAACCTCCAGTGAGCTCGCTCAATTTGCCAACGCCAGGCGGAAAGCCCCGACGGCCCACAATGCGTCGGCCTGGAGAAGCGGCTGCGATCGCACGAGCCAATCGGCAAGCGACGTCAGGCTGATCCCTGGCCGCACAGGGTCCCGATTATGCGCTAGCCCACCCGCCTGCATCGGCGATATCGGGTGCACGTGGGGCGCCGCCTGCGCGGCGCCCCACGTGTTCAGGGCGCTGCCGCGATACCGAACACGTGCAACTTGCCTTCGCTGGACTGCCTCGGCAATGTGACGCTCGCCACCAGCTTGCCGGGTGTCAGCGGCACCGACTGCGCAAACAGATAGGTCTTGACGCCGTCGGTCGAACCATTGCCGCCATTGCGATACGCGGTGGTCAACGCGATCGGGTCCACCGGTGCCGCACTGCCGCCATTCAGGGTCCAGTCGTCAAACGCGAGCGTGAACGGCGTGACCGTGCCATCGGTATAGGTCACGACCGCGGCGCCCGAGCCGGGGCCGTTGTTGGCCGAACCCAGCAGAACCAGCGAATGGCCGGTCGTGCCGGGCGGCATCGCAATCGTCTGTCCTACCGCCACCGCATTATCGAGCGGTCCATTCGACAGAACGAAGCTTGCTCCGCCGACAACGAACGGCTTGCCCGGTGTCGCGCCGGCCGCCGCCAACGCAGTCGACGAGTAGCTGAACAGAGAGCCGTCGAAGTCCGAACCGAGGCCGTCGGTGTCGGTGCTGCCGTCGGCGCTGATGCCGTGGTTGTTGAAAGCATCCGCCACGTTGCGCGCAACCGGCACCCCATAGGACGGCGGCGCCTCGGCCGGGTTCGCGCCCCACTGCGAAGGCGACGAACCCATCACGAAGTTCAGCGTCGCGCCGTTGGCAAGTGCGTCGACGTCCAGCCAGGAACTATTGTGAGCGCTGCCATTGACGGTGAGCCCCTGCACATAATTCGCGCCAGGCGCGCCGGGTGCATTGATGCGCAAGGTCTTGCCGTTCCCGAGATGAACGACGATCGAGGAGAATTGCGGGCTGCCGATCGCAAAGCCCCCGACACCCGGGATCTCCGGATAGAGGCCCAGCGCGCCCCACACATACCAGCCCGACACGGCGCCCAGGTCGTCATTGCCGGGCAAACCGTTCGGCCCTGTGCCAAAGGCGCTCGCCATGATCTGCTGGACGACATTCTGCGTGCCCGACGGCGAACCCGCCCAGTTATACAACCAGGGCACCTCGAAGGTCGGCTCGTTGCCCATATAGAAGTTGGGCAGCGTCGTCCCCGCGTTCAGCACGGTAAAGAACGTATTCAGCCGCGACACCACCGCCGTATTTCCGCCCAGTTGCGCGAACAGCCCGGTCGGGTTGAACGGCACCATCCACGTGTACTGCTCGGCGTTGCCCTCCACGTAGTTGTCGATGCTGCCCTGGTTCTCCGCAATCCACGTGCCGTCGGAGTTGCGTCCGGCGATCAGAGGCGGCGTCAAGGAAGTGTTGAGCAGGTACTGCCAGTAAGCCGAGCGGCTACGCAGCATTTTCTGGATCGCCGTGTTGCCCAGTGCACCGGCAAACTGTGAGATCGCGAAATCGCTGCTGCCGTACTCCAGCGTGGACGAAGCCTGTCCCCATTCACCGTTCGTGATGTAGCCGAACTGGAGATAGCTGGCGCGCCCTCCGTTGGTCGTCACGCCGTTGCACGCGGTGCCGGGAATGTTGGCCATCTGGATCATATGGCTCAAGGCGCCCGCCGTATCGAACTTGCGCGCACCGAAGGCATACGCGCCCGCCACGATGATCGAGCCGGCGTCGCCCGGCATCACGCCGTCTTCGACGTTGTCATTGACCCAATGTGGAATTGCCCCGCACTGATCCGCATCGTTGACGAGCGACTGCGCCATGTCGCTCGTTTCCTCAGGAAATAGCGTGGCTTTGAGCGGTATCAGCGAACGATAGATGTCCCAACCCGAAAAGCTGGTGTACTGCGCAGCATGGCCAGCACTGACCTGATGAACCTTCTGGTCGAAGCCGATATATTGGCCGTTCACATCGCTGAATACGCTCGGCGCCCATGATGCGTGATAGAAAGCCGTGTAGAACTTCGTCAACGCCGTGGTATCGCTACTGCTCACCTGAATGGTGTTGAGGCGCTGATTCCATATCGCATCGGCGACCTTCTTGACACCGTCGAAATCCCAGGAGGGGTTTTCTTTCTGGAGATTATTTTTGGCGTTTGCGACACTCACATATGAAATACCGACTTTCATCATGACAGTGGCGCCTTTGCCGAAATTCATCATGGCAACGCCATTGTTGAAGGATGACGTCTTTACAAATGGCTGACTGAATTCCGCATAAAAGTACACCGGAACATTCGTTGAATTACCGCAAAAATGTCCACCCGTGGTACTGCCCGAAATGGTTCTCGCGTCGACCTGCGTGACCGAGCCGGCTACGCTCGTCTGTGTGTTTGTATACGTCGTGTTGAGCACGAGCGTCGAAGGCTGATTGTCAGGATACGTGAAGCGACCAAAGCCGGTACGCAGGGTTGCAGTCAACTCGACCTTGACCTGGTTATCGAGCACGACGGAATAGGCACCTGCTACCGACTTCTCGTTGGTATGGCTAAACGTCTGCGCGAGCGGCTTGCTGGCATCGAGCGTCGGCATGACGGGGAATTCGCCGTCGTTGCCGGAACAACCGGCGCCGCTCATATGGGTGAGACTGAAACTCTGGATCGAGCCGATGTCGTAGTAGTAACCGGCCGGCGAACCGGGCTCCGCGCTGTTCGAGGGAGCCGAGGTGGTATTCGTATCGGGTGCCCACTGCACCATGCCGTTCGGCAGGCCCGCTGCGGGTACGACACTGCCAGCCTGCCCTGCTGGCACGGGGTTCGGAGAGTTGCTGGCCAACGTGCCGATCAGCGGATTGACATACCGCGTCAATTGCATGGTGCCATGATCGGAAGCGGGAATTTCCTCGGCGGCGGCGACAGCCGCGTTTGCATTGCTGGAACCCGCACCGGGACTACTCTGAGCCGTTCCCTGAAGCTGGTCAGCCGCGACAGCGGCGGAGCCGGACTGGCCTGGACTATCACCTCCACAACCCGCCAAAGAACCAATGATGATCATGGCGGCCGCAAGACGGCGTAAATCTATCATGGCTGTCTCCTGAGTATCACTACGCGTATCTGATTTGTTTAGTTATCCTGTTTATCCAGGTAGCATGTGGTATCTGGCTCGAAGTCATGCTATACGAGACATTTGAATGGCGTCAATTGATTATCTATTGGCGTTTTGTGTTTATCAGAAATTACTAAACAAGCGAATTCCTGACGCAACTTCGCGTGTTAGTCGCTTCGCATAATCTGTCTAACATGTACGAGCATGTTCACGGCGAAGACGACTGAGTTCACGTGTGTCAGATTGTTATGCAGGCGCGCAACTGCGCTAAAAGTGCCGGAACGGTGGCAGGAACAATCGATGCGTACCTGGCTTTTTTATCAGCCCATAGGCAGGAGCGAGCGCATGATAGAACCAACTGACTTTCTGGCCATGACAGCTGACCTACGCGAGGGTTATCGCAATGAGGTCGTCACGACGGTCAACGATCACGACATTCACGTCAGCGTGATGGAGGTGCCGTACTTCTGGCATTTCCATCCCGATTCCGATGAGACGTTCATCGGAATCGAAGGCGTATTGATAATCGATTTTGAAGAAGGGGCAATAGAGTTGCGCGCGGGTCAGTTGCTGACCATTCCCGCGGGCGTGCGCCACCGCACGCGTCCCGGCGGCGCACGCTCGATCAACCTGACGGTGGAAAAAGCCAATGCCACGACGATCCGCTGTGACGCTCCCCGGGAAGGGTGACGACATTAAGGTCGAACGCCGGAGCAATCGAGGCCTGTCTGGCAAATCGAAGTCGCCGGCAGGACTACCAGGTAATACGCAGCGAGAATAACGGGCATTGCACCAGGAGTGCAAGCACCCACGCCCTCACACGTGCAGTACGTCCTGGAGCCGCTGAATGACGTCCGGCCATCCCTTGCCCATGCCCTGGAAAGCTGCCTTGCCGAGCGGCGAATCGAGGTCGAAGCCCTTGTGCTCGAGCGACAGGCGGGTACCGCTTCCTTCGGCTTCGAGCCGCCATGTGATCGTCGTGTTCAGCGTGCCGGGTGCGAACGAATAGGACAGCAGCCGTTCATGCTCGACGGCGACGACCTCACAAGGCTGCTGGCCCCACGGTCCCATATCCAGCGTGAAGCGATGCCCGACGACCGCGCGCACATCGCCAGCCGCCCACCATCTGGCGTGAATGGCAGGGTCGGTCAGGGCAGTCCAGACCCTCGCCGACGAGTGCGGAATGAGGCGGGTGAGCTGGATGAGACCGGGTTCTGTCATTGCGTGTCCTCGTCGAGTATTTCAGTGAGTGCATCGAGACGTTGCTCCCAATACTGCTCGAACGGATGCAGCCACTCCGCGAGCTCCCTCAGCCTGCCTGCGTTCAATCCATAAAGGCGCTGACGTCCGCTCGCCTGTTCCGTGACCAGGCCCGCCAGACGCAAGACCTGCAGGTGCTCGGAAACCGCCGGGCGGTTCACGGCGAACGCGGACGCGATTTCCCCGGCTGCACGCGGGCCGCCGCGCAGCATTTCGAGGATGCGTCTGCGCGTCGGGTTTGCAATCGCCCCAAAGACATCGGTTGTAGTCATTTGCACATAATACGTCGGAAATCTCCGACGCGACAATTGCCTGAGACCGCCCTTCCGCTTGGCCGTAGGCCCTATCGCGCACTCACACCCCGGAAACTCCGTCCCTGGCGTCCCCGCCTGCGTTAGCCCCGGGCGCGCGATTTCGCCGCTCAACGCTGTCCGGATGCAGCACGTCGAGGACCGTCCGGCCCCTTTCCGTCAGGTGCGCGCGACGCCTGCCCACGGAGCCGTGTTCCAGCATCACCAGTTGCCGTTCGAGGAGCGCGTCCAGTTCGGCGCGGTTCATGTCGAGCTGGTCCGGTGCGTGGCGAACCAGCATCAGGGTTGCAAATTCGTGTGGACTGAGCATCGACGTCTCCCGTCAAGAATGGAACCGTGAACCGGGGCACGGTGCGGAAAAGCGAAACGTGTTAAACAGCGGACGCGGGCATTGCTACCCTGCAGAGGGGCATCTTCACCCGGATGATTCCCGTCGCCTCGTATCTGCGAAGCGTCCCGCATCGATCGCGCGGATGGCGTACTCGACCGTCTCCCGATGTGCGTCGTCCGCGCTTGGCCAGCGCTCTGCGACGCAAGGCAGATGCCAGTCCTCGACCGTCTGCTCGCCGCGCCGGATACGCACAATGGCCACGTATCTGCCTGATCCCTGCGGGAGTACGCAGTGCCGCACAGCAATAGCGCTGGTTTCGATCGCGAAGCCCTTCCAGTTCTGATTGCGTGTATCGTCCATGGTTGTCTGAGCGCATGCCAAAAACGGCGCGGACCCGGCGGCCCGCGCCGCACGACCGGAAACATTCCTGTGCATATGCCTAACCAACGCTCACCTCGATACGACGGGGCTTCGCTTCTTCGCGGCGAGGGATGGTCAGCCTGAGCACGCCATCCCGCAGTTGCGCGTCGATGCGCGAAACATCGAAGTCCGGGCTGAGCGCAAAGGCGCGCCGGAAATGCGGGTGGCGGACTTCGCCATGCTGCAGCCTCAGCCCGGATGGTGTCGGTATCACCGCCTCGGCCTCGATGGTCAGATTGCCGTCCTGTACGCGCACATCAAGATTCTCGCGCGGCACACCCGGCAGGTCCGCATACAGCGTGATGCCCCGGCTGTCCTCGAATACGTCGACGGCGGGCGCGATACGGGTGAGCTGCTTCGACGGTTCGCCGCGCACATCTGCGGAGATGTCGTTGCGCGCCGCACCCGTGGCCAGTTCAGTGCTGTCGTTCATGATGTCCTCCGTGGTCTCATGGTTCACGTCGCGCTCACTGCACGGTGACCGCGCGCGGCTTCGATGCCTCGGATCGTCCGACGCTGATGGTCAGGCAACCATTTGCGTAGCGCGCATTGACGTTCCCGGGATCCGCGTGCTGAGGCAACTCGATGACGCGCCGGAACGCCCCCATGAAGCGTTCGCTGGCGTACACGCGTGCATCGTCACCCGCTTGCCGCTCCGGCGGCCTGCGTTCGCCACTGATCGTCAGCAGTCCCTTGTCAATCGAGACGTCGATCGTCGCCGGGTCGAGCCCAGGTGCAAAGGCAACGATCTCCACACTGTCGTCGGTACTGCCGATGTTGATAAGCGGAAACGTCTGGCTGCGCGTGGCGCGCAGGCTTGCGGGAAAGGCTGGAAAGAGGCTGGCCATCTGCCGTTGCAGGCGGTCGAATTCGCCCAGCAGATCGGTACTGAAGAAGGGATCGCTCATGACTGGCTCCTGGAAAACCGGGGCCGACACGGAGGACGAATGGAACCACGCGCTCCAGTCCGCATGTCCGTGGGAAACCCCGCCGACAAACAAATCGAAACACGCAGCGCTTATCGCGACTGCCTGAGCGATGAATAAAATAGCGCATGGAACGAAAATTTCAAGAGGTCCCGCAGCATCTCAAGAGCGACGTTTCATGGACGATGGTGACAGGTGTCGGGAACGGTGCCCGAGCGTGCGCGGCGCTGCGTCCGGTGGCCGCTGCGGCGCACACTCCCGGTTTGATGTGGGCCGTACTGGATTCGAACCAGTGACCAACGGATTAAAAGTCCGCTGCTCTACCAGCTGAGCTAACGACCCGGTCCACTTTTACCGTTACTGTCTCAACGCTTTCGCGTGCTTGCCCTAACCGATATCGATCGTCCGGCTCGCGCACGGCGCCGGTTCCATTTTCGGAATGGTCAACGTGAGAACGCCATTGTCGAACTTCGCCAGGGCGCGCCCGGGATCGGCGTACTCCGGCATCGGAATCGTGCGCACGAAGCGTCCATGGGCACGCTCCAGCCGATAGCAGCCGTTCTCCTCACTGCGCACATCCTGCTTCTTCTCGCCGCGCAGCACGATCGCACCGTCCTCGACGCTCGCCTGCAAGTCTTCGCGGTCCACTCCGGGCAACTCGGCAGTCACACGCAGCACCGGTCCTTCATCGACGACATCGATACGCGGCTGGAAGCGCGATGAACTGAAGTCGCCAAACCACCGATCGAGTGCGACACGGCCGGTAAGCGGGTCAAGAAAAAACTCCTCCACGGCGCGCCATGGTTCGCGGGTGAACAACCGCGCAATGTCGGGCAAGGACGTGCGCAATGGTTCGCTTTCGCTCGCCGGCGGCGGCGGCGTTTCCGGGCCTCGTGCATCGGACTTGCGGGAGGCTGCTCGAAGGAACTTGAAGGGATTCCACCGTTTCGGATCAGGACTCATCGTATCCTCCTCTACGTTCTGGAAGGACAACCGGATTGCATCGATTGCGCCAAACGCGCCTGGCGACTTCACGGCCTGTGAAGGGCAGCCATAGGCGGTGCTCCGCCTACGGCTGCACGACAGCAAGCCTTGTCGCGTCTACCTGAGCGATGCATAAAATAGCCCATGGAACGGAAATTTCAAGTGCCCCTTGCAACACGCCACGGGAGGCTTCATGGACCTTTTCGACAGACTTCGCGAACAGGCCGAAAGCGTGCGCCTGCCGCTCTTCGCGGTCACCGTCAGCGCCGCTGCGCAGGTCAATACGCCGCTCGTCGCGATACTTCACTGGCACGGTTTCCGGCGCGCGACGCCGCTCATGCTCCCCGGCGTGGAGATACCGGCGCGGCCAGTCCCCTGCACCGCCGTCCAGATCCAGGCGCCCTGGCAGAGCGTCGAAGCCGTCGACGCCATGTTGCTCGACGCGGCCTGGCAGTTCGGTGCGTGGGAGGTCGAGCGCATCGAGCGGCGCGGCTGCAATACGATCGGCGCCGGTGCTGCCGAAGCGCTCGCCTGCCGCCAGGCGTTTGGCGACTACGGAAGCGACATCCCGCCCGACGAGGCACTCATTGACGGTGCGAATGATCGCGATGGCCTGATGCGACTGGCCGCGCGACGCGGCTACGTGCGGTGGCTCTTCCGACCGGTGAAGAGTGGCGTGTGGCGGGCGCTTGATGAAGCCGACGACAGCCTGGATGCGGACGGCGGTCGGCAGCCGCCCTGCCCCGTGGAGCCGCAGTCGCGCAGCGCGCGCGAGCGCGCCCCCGGACGTACGGTCTACCGCCTTGGGACCGTCCGCCGTATCCTTTTGCCGCTTTGAAATATTTTGTTACATTTGCGATTCGCGCTCCCTCTTGAACCTTGAAAGCGGCGCCTCTATTTCGCTTTCCGCCAGACATTGGCTCGGCTGCACCGCAGCGCTCTGCGCGCCGCGGCACCCGCAGCCGGATTCCCTTATTGGTGATCCTTTAATCGCTCAGGAGATGGAAATGCAGATTCGTCCCCTCTACGACCGGGTTATCGTCAAGCGAATCGAAACGCAGCGGACGACGGCCTCGGGAATCGTGATTCCCGATTCAGCGGCAGAAAAGCCAGAACAGGGCGAAGTCGTCGCCGTCGGCAGCGGCCGGCTGCTGCAGGATGGAACGCTGCGCGCGCTCCAGCTGAAGGTCGGTGACCAGGTGCTCTTCGGCAAATACGCAGGCCAGACCGTCAAGGTCGATGGCGCGGAACTGCTCGTCATGCGCGAGGAGGACGTCATGGGCGTCCTCGAGGCCGACGCGGGCGCCGCCCGCAAGGCCGCCTGAACTTTCGACCGCTCGCGGACACCCGCCCGGTCGTTCGCGACGTGTCGAGTCAACGACTTTACCCGGAGCAACAACATGAGTGCAAAAGACGTCAAATTCCATGACAGCGCCCGCGCCCGTATCGTCAAGGGCGTGAACGTGCTCGCCGATGCCGTGAAGGTCACGCTCGGACCCAAAGGCCGCAACGTGCTGATCGAACGCAGCTTCGGCGCACCCACCATCACGAAGGATGGCGTATCGGTCGCGAAAGAAATCGAGCTTAAGGACCGCCTCGAGAACATGGGTGCGCAGGTGGTAAAACAGGTTGCATCGAAAACCGCCGACGTGGCGGGGGACGGCACCACCACAGCCACCGTGCTTGCCCAGGCGATCGTGCAGGAAGGCATGAAACACGTCGCCGCGGGCATGAATCCGATGGATCTGAAGCGCGGTATCGACAAGGCTGTCGCCGCCGTGCTCGACGAACTGCGCAAGCTGTCCAAACCGATTTCGACGAACCGCGAAATCGCTCAGGTCGGTTCCATCTCGGCCAACTCCGACGAGGCAATCGGGAAAATCATTGCTGACGCGATGGAGAGAGTCGGCAAGGAAGGCGTCATCACGGTCGAGGACGGCAAGTCACTCGAGAACGAGCTCGACGTGGTCGAGGGCATGCAGTTCGACCGCGGCTACGTGAGCCCCTACTTCATCAACGATCCCGACAGGCAGGCCGCGTATCTCGATGACGCGCTGATCCTGCTGCACGACAAAAAGATCTCGAATATCCGGGACCTGCTCCCGGTCCTCGAAGCCACGTCCAAGGCAGGCAAGCCCCTGCTGATCGTCGCGGAAGACATTGATGGTGAAGCACTGGCCACGCTTGTGGTCAACGCGATGCGCGGCATCCTGAAGGTCGCCGCCGTCAAGGCGCCCGGTTTCGGCGATCGTCGCAAGGCCATGCTCGAGGACATCGCCATCCTCACGGGCGCGACCGTCATCTCGGAAGAGACCGGCAAGCAGTTGCAGAAGGCCACGCTCGAGGATCTCGGGTCGGCAAAACGCGTCGAGGTCCGCAAGGACGACACCATCATCATCGATGGCGCCGGTGACCCGAAGCGCATCGAGGCGCGCGTGAAGTCCATCCGTGCGCAGATCGAGGACGCGACGAGCGATTACGATCGCGAAAAGCTGCAGGAGCGCGTCGCGAAGCTCGCTGGCGGCGTGGCCGTGATCAAGGTCGGGGCGGCCACCGAGGTTGAAATGAAGGAGAAGAAAGACCGCGTCGACGATGCGCTGCACGCCACGCGTGCGGCGGTCGAGGAAGGCATCGTGCCGGGTGGTGGCGTCGCGCTCGTGCGTGCGCGTTCGGCTGTGACGAGCCTGAAAGGCGTCAACAGTGATCAGGACGCGGGCATTCAAATCGTGCTGCGCGCACTCGAAGCGCCAGTGCGCGTGATCGCCTCGAACGCTGGCGATGAGCCTTCGGTGGTCATCGCGAAGGTGCTCGAGGGCAAGGGCAACTTCGGCTACAACGCGGCCACCGGCGAATACGGCGATCTTGTCGAGGCGGGTGTGGTCGATCCCACCAAGGTCACGCGCACGGCTCTGCAGAACGCCGCATCGATCGCAGGGCTGATCCTGACGACGGATGCAACGGTCGCCGACGCGCCGAAGGACGAGAAGCCGGCGCAGGCGAGCGCGCCGGAACTGGAGTACTGACCGCGTCGGTTCCGCTCTGCACCGGTCGTCCAGCCCGGCCGGTGCATTTTCTTCGGCACTGTTCTTTTAGTCTTCGCGGGGGCAGTGCCGCTTTTTGCCCTAAACCGTCATGAAACTCGAACTTCATATTGACTCAAGACCGCTCGACATCGAGATCGATGACGTCGTGGCGGGACTGCTGGCCGTGCGGCTTGACCTGCCGGCAGGCGCAGACAACCAGGATGCCCTCGCACGCTATCTCAGTGAAAAGGGTGAGCCGTGGATCCTTGACGAGGAACACATGCGCAGACGCATCCTTCGCCGGCTGATCCTGGACATTGCTGACCCGGCGCTCATAATCCGCCATCTGATGGCTGACGATTCACCGTGAGCAGACAGCCGAAATAATACGCTGGCCGCACGTGACTCTATTGGCATTCCTGTATGAACTCCGACGATAACCGGGCGCGCCTCTGCTCATCAACGAGACTTCCTCCCGGCGTGCTCGGGTGCGACTACCTCAAGTTTCTGCAGCTGCGTATCGACGATCGATTGCTCTCGCTGAGCGACAGGGCAGTCGACGACGACAGACTGGTGGAAGCGACGAATGCTATCCGCTGCGGCGCAATGCGCAGGGCGCGCCCGGCAATGAAAGTCTTCTTTGATGGTTGCCAGTTCTGGGTCGCCAGTCATCTGCACCGCTATCTCGCAGCCCGCCGCCTCGATGCCAGCCATCAGGAATTCTGGTGCGAAATCGAACCGGGCTGGAGTATCAGTGCCGTGGAGTACGCGCTGAGCAACCTTGGATCTGGCGGCGACCTGAGCGTACTGCCCACCCGAGCGTTTGCTGGCAACACGTGCTAGTGCCCGGGTTGCGGGACCTCCGCAAAAATCTGCCCGATCACCGCAACGCCATCCGCGGCCCGTACGCCCTGGCCCTCAGGCAATACAAAGATCGGATTGATTTCCGCCTGCCTGTACCCGCCCGCCGGTCTATTTCAGCGCCGACCCAGATTCCGACCCCACATCATGCAGCACCGCAACCGTCGCCTTGTGCGCCGATAACCCCAAATATTTTCTTTGACAAACGCTCTTACGATATATATCTTAAGACATGTTTTAAGACACTCACCAGACAAGGAGGCCCTATGCGCCACCATCCGCACTTTGGTCACACCGGCCGTCAGGGCCACCCCGCGCGCGATCCGCGCGACTTCTTCGGCGGCCGCCACCCGGCCATGCAGGCGCTTCACGCGCTGCGCCACGCAATGGGCCGTCATCGCGGCGGCGACGGTCCTGGCGATTTTGGCGATCGCTTCGGCGAGGGTTTCGGCCGCGGCTTCGGCGGTTTCGGCGACGGCGACGGTTTTGGCCGTGGCCGCAAGTTCACGTCCGAAGACCTGCAACTCATGCTGCTCGTGCTGCTCGCCGAGCGCCCGAGCCACGGCTACGAGCTCATCAAGGCACTCGACGCGCGTTCGAACGGCTTCTACAGCCCGAGCCCCGGCATGGTCTACCCGGCCCTCACGTACCTCGAAGAACTAGGCAATGTGAGCGTGACGCTCGAAGGCAACCGCAAGCGCTACGAGCTTTCGCCCGAAGGCCGCGCGTACCTCGAGACCAACCGCGAACGCGCGGACCTGATCCTCGCGAAACTCACGCACTTCGGCCGCAAGATGGAAGTCATGCGCCGCGCCATGGCCGGCGAAGATCCGGCCGAAGGCAGCGGCTGGGTGCGCGAGCTGATCGAGGCGCGCCGCGCGCTCAAGCGCGCGCTGCTGCGCCGCACCGACGTCGCGCCGGATGAGCAGCGCCGCATCGCCGCGATTCTTGCGCGCGCCACCGAGGAAATCGAAACCGGCAGCGACAACAGCGACGTTTGACCGTCCGCTTGCACGCGCCACGCGGCGGCCCGCGCCGCGCCACCCCAACATCATCGGAGCCCTACATGCAGAACCCGTCCCAACTCGAAGTCGTCCGTGTGCGTCACCCGCTGAAGTTCCGACTGTTGCGTGTGGCGCGCGTCACGGCGCTCTCGCCCTCGCTCGTTCGCGTGACGCTCACGGGCGATCTAAGCGACTTCGTCTCGGCGTCGTTCGACGATCACATCAAGGTGTTCTTTCCCGCCGCCGGCGAGGAAAAGCCAGTACTGCCAACTTTGGGTCCCGACGGCGTCGTGTTCCCCGAAGGCGTCGAGCGCCCCGCGGCGCGCGACTACACGCCGCGCCGCTTCGATACGCAGGCGAATGAACTCGATCTGGAATTCGCGCTGCACGAAGCCGGCCCGGCCACGGCATGGGCGGCACAAGCGCAGCCCGGCCAGTATCTCGGCGTGGGCGGCCCGCGCGGCTCCATGGTGATTCCCACGGGCTTCGACTGGCATCTGCTGATCGGCGACGAAACGGCGCTGCCCGCCATTCAGCGCCGCCTCACGGAGCTGCCGCCCGGCGCGCGTGTAGCGGTGGTCGTCGAAGTGGCGAATCGCGAGGCCCGCATCGAACTGCCCACCGATGCGGATCTCTACGCCACGTGGTGCTATCGCGACGAGAGCGAGTCGGAGCATCCGCTCGTGGACGGCGTGTCCGAAGTTTGGCTGCCGCCGGGCGAGGGCTACGTCTGGGCCGCCGGCGAAGCCTCGGCGATCCGCGCGGTGCGCGCGCATCTGTGCAACGAGCGCGGCGTCGAAAAGAAGCGCATTCGCGCTTCCGCCTACTGGCGCCGCGGCGCGCAGGGGGCCCACGAAACGATCGACGACTGATCGATCACGCTGGCGCGGCAACACTGCCGCGCCTTTTTACTTTCAGGCGCCAAGCCCATACATGACCACTTCTCTCACACCGCTGCGCGAACGCACCCTGCTCTGGCTGCTGGCGCTCACGCAGTTCACCGTCATCATGGATTTCATGGTGATGATGCCGCTCGGCCCGCAGATCATGCACGCGTTCGCGATCACGCCCGCGGCGTTCGCGACGGCCGTGTCCGCGTATTCGCTCTGTTCGGGTCTATCAGGACTCCTTGCTGCGACGTATATCGACCGTTTCGATCGCCGCCGCCTGCTGCAGGTGGCCTACGCGCTGTTCGCGCTCTCCAATCTCGCCTGCGCACTCGCCACGAACTTTCATCTGCTGCTCGCCGCGCGTGCGTTCGCGGGTCTCACCGGCGGCGTGCTCGGCTCGATCGTGATGGCGATCGTGAGCGACGTGATTCCCGCCGCGCGGCGCGGCGCGGCCACGGGCGTCATCATGACGGCGTTCTCCATCGCCGCCATCGCGGGCGTGCCGGCCGGCGTGCTGCTCGGCGCGCACTACGGCTGGAGCGCGCCGTTCATGTTGCTCGTGGTGCTCTCGGTGGCGATCTGGCTCGCGGGCTCGCGCGTCGTGCCGTCGCTCACGGCGCATCTCGGCCAGCGCACGCCGCTCGCGCACGTGCTGCCGAACCTCTGGCGACTGCTCACACTGCCGCGTCACCTGAAGGCCTTTGCGCTCACCTTCACGATGATGGCCGGGCACATGCTCGTGATCCCGTTCATCGCGCCGATGCTCGTCGGCAATCATGGCATCGCGCCGCAGCAGCTCTCGTGGCTCTATATGGCGGGCGGCGCGGCGACGTTCGTGACCTCGCGCGCGGTGGGCCGTCTCGCGGACCGCTACGGCAAGCGCCGCGTGTTCCGCGTGATGGCACTCGTTTCGCTCGTGCCGGTGCTGTTCGTCACCCATCTGCCCACGCTGCCGTTCCTCGCGCTGGTGGCGTTCTTCGCCCTGTTCATGATCTCGATGTCGGGCCGCATGGTGCCGATGCAGGCCTTGCTCACGACGATTCCCGAGCCCGCGCGGCGCGGCGCGTTCCTGAGCGCCAACAGTGCGGTGCAGGCGCTCGGCACGGGCATCGGCGCGTGGCTGGGCGGCCAGTGGCTCACGAATGGCGCGCATGGCGCGATCATCGGCTTCGGGCAGAACGGGTGGATTGCCGCGGCGCTCACGTGCGTGGCGGTGCTGTGGGTTTCGCGGGTGCGGGGGGCATCGGAAGACGTGCCGAATGACGTCGCCGTGTCGGCAAGTGCAGTGCCTGCGGCTGCGACCGCTGCTGCGGCAGCCGCAAAATCCTGAGCCACAAAAGAAAACCGGTTCGCAGCCGTGGCGCGCCTCATGAGCGCGCCACGCACCGCGAACCGGTCGTGCTTCAGGTAGAAAGCGGATGAAACCGCGGGCCTCGGGTAGATTCGCCCGCGTGCAGCGCGGGACCCGACCGGCCGATCGGGTTCCGCGCTGCGTCGCTCCACGAGGGAGCGAGCCAACGATGCTTAGAAGCGGTGACGCAGACCCACCGTTGCGGCGACCTGGTTCTGCGAGGTCGACGGCGACAGCGTGTTGATCATCGCAACGTTCGCGCCGGCGTCGCCGAGTTCGCCCGAAGCGTGCTGGTACACAGCGCCGGCGTAGACGTCGGTGCGCTTCGAGAGCGAGTAGTCAGCCGTCAGCGAGACGGTGTGCCACTTCGGATCGCCCGAACCGTTCGAACCCGTGACCTTGCCGTCCGTGAACGTGTACGCCGCGTTCAGGGCGAGAGCCGGCGTCAGTGCGTAGGCGCCGTTCAGCTCGAAGTTGTCGAGGTGCAGGTTCGTGCCCGTGGGGATCGAGAACGTCGTGCCGCCCTGACCGCCGGCGATCAGGTTCTGGTACTGCGTGTGCGTCCACACGAAGCCAACCGTTGCCGGGCCGTAGTTGTAGTTCGCGCCTGCGCCGAACGTGCGTTGCGTTTGCGCCGACAGGTTGAAGTTGTTGCCGTTCGATGCCGAGCTCGCGCCGTTCGTGTTACCGGTGCGCGTGTTGTTGATCTGCAGGTAGGCAGCCGAGAAGTTCAGCGGGCCGTTGCCGTACGATGCGCCTGCGCTCCATGCGCGGTTGTTCGCGAACTGGCCGGCGTCATTGCTGAAGCCATACAGGCCGCCAAATTTGAAGCCCTGGTAGTTGACGCTCTGGTACTTGACCGAGTTCTTGATCGAGAACGAGTGGTCGAGGTTGTCGTTGTCGAACGGGTGAGCCGCGAGGTTGTTGCCGTAGCCGCTGCCGGTTGCCGAGAGCGGTGCCAGGTAGTCGACCATCGAGTCATACTGGCGGCCGAGCGTCAGCGTACCGAAGCGGTCGCTTTGCAGACCGACGAACGCCTGGCGGTTGAACATCGTGCCGCTCTCGGTGTCCTTGCCGTTGTTCAGGTTGAAGCCGTTTTCCAACGTGAAGATCGCATGCAGACCGCCGCCCAGGTCTTCGCTGCCCTTCAGGCCGAAGTACGTGTCGCCGACGGTGCCGCTACCCTGGTTCCATGCGGCGTGACCGCCTGCATTGTTCGCGTAGACGATACCCGCATCCAGTGCGCCGTAGAGAGTAACGCTGCTTTGTGCGTGAGCGGAGGCTGCGAATGCGCCGAGGACGCCCGCGATAATCAAAGTATTCTTCATGACTTTCCTTATGACATTCAGACCGCGCTGACGCGGCTCCGGGTATTGGAGCCACACCGGCAATCCCGGGCGAAGTCTACGTGTCAAAGGCTTTAAATCGCCTTGGCAAACGATGTAACAGTTATTTGCTGAATCTGGAAATATCGGAATAGTAATCCGTAAGTCATTGTGGCAAATAGGAAATACGGAGTAATACTCAGACCGGCCCGAACAGGCCGTGTGGCAAGCACGCGACGCCCGCTTCAGCGTGGAAAATCGATTATTGTGGAAACTGGATTAATCGCAGGCGATTTCGCGAGATTAAAATCTTCGCGGCCGATGAAACTTTATGACCATGATCTTGGTCATATCGCGCGCGTGCATTATTGCTATATACGGCGATTATTATTGCGCGAAATCACGATTAACAAACGGATGATTTTCGGCCTCCTCTACGGTGCTCGCCGTCGCCCCTCGCGCGGCACGCGCGCGGGCGCGGGCGCGCGCATCCGTTAAAATCCCGGAACGCGCGCGCACCGCGAGCGCGCCATCCGCATCGACGCCACTTCTACCGAACGGCCGCGTCG
This sequence comes from Paraburkholderia sp. EG287B, assembly GCF_040965595.1. Lineage (NCBI taxonomy): Bacteria > Pseudomonadati > Pseudomonadota > Betaproteobacteria > Burkholderiales > Burkholderiaceae > Paraburkholderia > Paraburkholderia sp. EG287B. The sequence continues at coordinate 280,887 of NZ_JBFRCG010000007.1, read as the reverse complement.
CCCTCACCCGTCCGGCGCGAGACCCCGTCATGACAAACAAAGCCACTCCTACGCAAGCCCAGCCCTTCAGCGAGCTGCCGCTCGCGCCCGCCATGCTCGAGAACCTCACGCGCCTCGGTTACGTCGACATGACGCCGATCCAGGCCGCGAGCCTGCCCATCGCTTTCGCGGGCCACGACCTGATTGCCCAGGCCAAGACCGGCAGCGGCAAGACGGCGGCCTTCTCGCTCGCGCTGCTGTCGCGCCTCGACCCGCGCCGTCAGGACGTGCAGGCGATGATCCTCTGCCCCACGCGCGAGCTGGCCGACCAGGTCACGCAGGAAATCCGCCGCCTCGCGCGCGCGGAAGAGAACATCAAGGTGCTGACGCTGTGCGGCGGCACGCCCATGCGTCCGCAGGCGGCGAGCCTCGAACATGGCGCGCATATCGTCGTGGGCACGCCGGGCCGCATCATGGACCATCTGGAGCGCGGCAACCTCGCGCTCGGCGCGCTCAATACGCTCGTGCTCGACGAAGCCGACCGCATGCTCGACATGGGCTTTTTCGACGACATCGCCACCGTGGCGCGCCAATGTCCCAAGGAGCGCCAGACGCTGCTCTTCTCGGCGACCTATCCCGAAGGCATTACGAAGCTGAGCCAGCAATTCCTTCGGAACCCGAAGGAAGTCAAGCTCGAAGAGCATCACGACGACAGCAAGATCCGCCAGCGCTTCTATGAGGTCACGGAAGACGAGCGCCTGCATGCCGTGGGCATGCTGCTCAACCACTTCCGCCCCGTGAGCACGCTCGCGTTCTGCAACACCAAGCAGCAATGCCGCGACCTGCTCGACGTGCTGCGCGCGCAAGGCTTTCACGCGCTCGCGCTGCACGGCGAGCTCGACCAGCGCGAGCGCGACCAGGTGCTGATCCAGTTCGCCAACCGCAGCTGCTCGGTGCTCGTGGCGACCGACGTGGCCGCGCGCGGGCTCGACATCGCGCAGCTCGAAGCCGTGATCAACGTGGACGTCACCCCCGACCCGGAGGTGTACGTGCACCGCATCGGCCGCACGGGCCGCGCCGACCAGGACGGCTGGGCGCTCAGCCTCGCGAGCATGGACGAGATGGGCCGCGTGGGCGGCATCGAGCAGGCGCTCAAGCGCGAAGTCGAGTGGAGCCCGCTCGCGCAACTGAAGCCCGCCAGCAACGAGCCGCTGTTGCCGCCGATGGAAACGCTGCAGATCCTGGGCGGCCGCAAGGAAAAGATCCGACCCGGCGACGTGCTGGGCGCACTCACGGGCGAAGCCGGCTTCAGCGGCTCGCAGATCGGCAAGATCAACGTGACCGACTTTTCGACCTACGTGGCCGTGGAGCGCAGCATCGCGCGCGACGCGCTGCGCAAGCTCAACGCGGGCAAGGTCAAGGGCAAGAAGGTCAAAGCCCGTATGATGGACGAATGAACTGACGAATCCTCCCCGCCGGGTGCGCACGCTGCTTGCGCACCCGCGCTGCACCGCGCCTCAGTTGCCCGGCGTTCAACCGGATCAGGAAAGCCATGAAACAACCGCTCAGAATCGATTTCGTCTCCGACATCGCGTGCCCGTGGTGCGCCATCGGCCTCTCGTCGCTGAACCTCGCACTCGAACGGCTGCGCGACACCGTCGACGCACAGATCGTCGTGCACCCCTTCGAACTGAATCCGCAGATGGGCCCGGGCGGCGAATCCGTGGTCGAGTATCTCGGCAAGAAGTACGGCCGCACGGCCGAGCAGATCGCCGAAACGCAGGCCATGATCGGCGAGCGCGGCGCGAGCGTCGGCTTCGCGTTCGGGCCGCGCGAGCGCGTCTACAACACCTTCGACGCGCACCGTCTGCTGCACTGGGCCGGCATCGAAGGCAAGCAGTTGCCGCTCAAGCTCGCGCTGTTGCGTGCGTATCACGGCGAGGGCAAGGATACGAGCGACCACGCGGTGCTCGTCGCGGCGGCGCAGTCCGTGGGGCTCGACGCAGACAAAGCGCGCGCCGTCCTCGAAAGCGGCCAGTATGCCGACGAGGTGCGCGCCGAAGAGCACGAATACCAGGCGGCCGGTGTCCAGTCGGTGCCGGCGATCATCTTCAACCAGCAGTATCTGGTCAGCGGCGGCCAGCCCGTCGAAACCTTCGAGCAGGCGATCCAGCAGATCCTGGCCGAGAGCGCCAAGGCCTGACGGCTCAGGCGCCTGAAGCCCCCGCGCGGCGCGGCCTCGCGCCCGCGGGCGCCGCGCTTTCACGAGCCGCCGCGCCGTCGTTCCGGCGCCCGGCAGACGGCCGATGCCGGCCGCCCCCTCGCGGGCGTGTAAACTAGCGGGTTTTTTGCCCAGGTGGAAAAGTGCTAGCCCCGCAGCGCCTCGCGTTGAGCGGCCCGACGCTCGTTCGCTTACTTGCCCGCTTCGGCGACGCCGAAGTGCCCGAATCCCGGCAATCGATCTCGGACCAGCTGAGCCAGTGGCTCGGCTGGACGGACGCCATCGCGCTTTCAACGGCGCTGAGCGTCCAGACGCCGGGCGGCGAGCCAGCCACGCGCGTGGGCGCCAGCGCCGAACAAAGCCAGAGCGAGCGCGTGCGCGCAACGCTGAGAAAGGCCATTGCGGGCGAAGGTGCGCCTGCGCGGCGCGACGGACGACGCACGCAGGCCGCCAGCCAGCCTGCCGATGTGGAACCCGATTTCGCGGATTTCCGCCAGCGCTACCTCGCCCTGCAGCAGGCGATGGAGACCGACATCGCCACGCTGCGCGCCCGCCTGCGTGCCGCGTTGGCCGCCCGTGCGCCTGCGCTCGCGCGCCTCGCGACGGTGGACGCCGTGATGGAGCAGGCGCTCGGCACGCGCGAGCGCAGCCTGCTCGCCGGCGTGCCCGCGCTGCTCGGCGCGCATTTCGAGCGGCAGCGTGCAGCCGCAGCGGCCGCGGCGGAGTCCGCCGGAGAAAGCGCGGCGCCGCACGCCTGGCTCGCCGGCTTTCGCAAAGATATGCAGAGCGTGTTGCTCGCCGAACTTGAGATTCGGTTTCAACCGGTGGAGGGGCTGCTTGCCGCCCTTCGCACCAGCTAACCCAAACGCTATGTCCCGCGCTATGTCCCGTTTTCGCATTGAACCTGTTGTCTTCGTCGTCGGTCTCGCCGCCGTGTGCTGGATCGGCGCCGGCTACGCGGTCACGAACCCGCTTGCGAGCGCCGTCACGCTGCTGATCGGCGCGTGCTATGTCACGGGCGCCTGGGAGCTTTATCGCTTCCAGCAGGCCACGACCACGCTCGCCCGGGCCGTCGCGCAACTGAACGCGCCGCCCGCGCGCCTGGCCGGCTGGCTCGACACGCTGCATCCGGGTCTGCGCAACGCCGTGCGCGCGCGCATCGAAGGCGAGCGCGTGGCCCTGCCGGGCCCGGCGCTCGCGCCCTATCTCACGGGCCTGCTCGTGCTGCTCGGCATGCTCGGCACGCTGCTCGGCATGGTCGTCACGCTCAAGGGCACCGGCGCGGCGCTGGAAAGCGCCACCGACCTCGATGCCATCCGCGCGTCGCTCGCCGCGCCGGTGAACGGCCTCGGCTTCGCGTTCGGCACCTCGATCGCCGGCGTGGCCACCTCCGCCATGCTCGGCCTGCTCTCGGCGCTTTGCCGCCGTGAACGCATCGAAGCCGGGCAGCAGCTCGACGTGAAGATCGCGACGACGCTGCGCGCCTTTTCGCCGGCCCATCAACGCGAAGCCTCGTTCAAGCTGCTGCAGCGCCAGGCCGACGCCATGCCCGCGCTGGTCGACAAACTCGGCGCGCTGATGACGCTGATCGAACGCCAGGGCGCCGCGCAGCACGAACAGCAGATCGCGACCCAACAGGCCTTTGCCGCAAACGCCGAAGCCGCCTGGAGCCGCCTCGCGGCTTCCGTGGGCCAGTCGCTCAAGTCGAGCGCCGCCGAAAGCGCACGCGCCGCGGGCGCGGCGCTGCAGCCCGTAGTCGAAGCGACCATGGCGGGCCTCGCGCGCGAATCGGCATCGATGCAGGGCGCGCTCACGCAGGCCGTGCAGCAACAGCTCGAAGGGCTCTCGCGCGGCTTCGAGGCGTCGACGACAAACGTCGCCGAGATCTGGAGCCGTGCGCTCGCGCAGCACCGCCAGACCAATGAGACGCTTGCCGCCGACCTGGGCGGCGCGCTGGAGCGCTTCAACGCAAGCTTCGAGCAACGTGCCTCAGGCCTGCTCGATGGCGTGTCGACGCGCTTCGAAAGCGCATCGGGAACGATGTCGCAGGCGTGGCAGGCAGCGCTCGAACAACAAGAACGCGCCGGCGAGAAGCTCGCCGCGGGCAACCAGCAGGCGCTCGCCACGGCAGCGGCCGCGTTCGAACAGCACGCGGCGTCGCTGCTGCGTGCGGTCGATGCATCCCACGCGGACCTGCAGACGAAGCTCGGCGCGCGCGACGAAGCGCGCCTCGCGAGCTGGGCCGAAGCGCTCGCGGCGATGGCCGCCACCTTGCGCACGGAGTGGGAAGCGACCAGCGCGGTGTCGGCGCAACGCCAGCAGGAAATCTGCGCGACGCTCGCGCAAACCGCGAACGACATCGCCGCGCAAGCGCAGCAGCACGCCAGCAAGACGATCGCCGAGATCGATCGCCTGGTCGAAGCTGCCTCTGAAGCGCCGAAGGCCGCAGCAACCCTGCACGCGGAGATTTCCGCGCGCGACGATCAGCGCATCGAAACGTGGACCGCATCGCTCGCGACGATGGCCGCCGGGCTGCGTAAAGAGTGGGAAGAAACCAGCGCGGCAACCGCCCAGCGTCAGCAGGAAATCTGCGCCACGCTCGCGCAGACCGCGAACGAAATCGCTACGCAATCGCAGCAGCACGCCAGCAAGACGATCGCCGAGATCGATCGTCTGGTCGACGCCGCCGCCGACGCGCCGAAGGCCGCCGCGAACCTGCACGCGGAAATCTCCTCGCGCGACGAGCAACGCCTCGAGGCATGGAGCGCGTCGCTTGCCACGATGTCGGCCGCCTTGCGCGAGGAATGGGAAGCCACGAGCGCGGCCACCGCGCAGCGCCAGCAGGAAATCTGCGCAACGCTCGCCCAGGCCGCCAGCGACATCACCACGCAATCGCAGGCTCATAACGCCAGCACGATCGCCGAAATCGGCAGCCTCGTGCGGGCCGCGTCGGCCGCGCCGCAGGCCGCGGCCGAAGTCATCGCCGAGCTGCGCCAGAAACTGTCGGACAGCATGGTCCGCGACACCGCGATGCTCGACGAGCGCAACCGCCTGCTCGCCACGCTCGAAACGCTGCTCGACGCCGTGAACCGTGCCTCCACCGAGCAGCGCTCGGCGATCGACGCGCTCGTCTCCACGTCGTCGGATCTGCTCGAGCGCGTGGGCGGCCAGTTCAGCGCGAGCGTCGAAACCCAGAGCGGCAAGCTCGGCGCGATCGCCGCGCAGGTGAGCGGCAGCGCCGTGGAAGTGGCGAGCCTCGGCGACGCGTTCGGCGCGGCCGTGAGCGTGTTCGGCGAATCGAACGACAAGCTCGTGGCGCACCTGGAGCGCATCGAGGCCGCGCTCGACAAGTCGCTCGCGCGCAGCGACGACCAGCTCGCCTATTACGTGGCGCAGGCGCGTGAGGTCATCGACCTGAGCATGCTGTCGCAGAAGCAGATCGTCGAGAACCTGCAGCAGCTCGCGAGCCAGCGCGCCACCGCCGGAGCGGACGCGGCATGAACGACGAAATCGACGGCGGCGCGGCCCCCGCTGCGCCGGTCTGGCCCGCGTTCGCCGACCTGATGTCGGTGCTGCTGGGCGCGTTCCTGCTGATCCTCGTGGGCGTGGTCGGCATGCAGCTCGAACTGTCGAGCCGGCTCGCCAACGAAGTGAAACAGCGCAAGGCCGAAACGGCGCGCCGCAAGACGCTCGAAGAGGCGCTCGCGGGCCCGCTCGCGGCGGGGCGCGTGACGCTCGTGAACGGACGCATCGGCATTAGCGGCAGCGTGCTGTTCGCGCTGAACTCGGACCAGCTGACGCCGCAAGGCCGCGATCTGCTCAAGAGCCTCGCGGGGCCGCTCACGGCGTATCTGAAGAGCCGCGACGAAATCCTGATGGTGAGCGGATTCGCCGACGACCAGCAAGTCCACGCAGGCAACCGCCGCTTCGCCGACAACTGGGAGCTTTCGGCCGAACGCGCGCTGACGGTCACGCGCTCGTTCATCGACGCGGGCGTTCCCGCGTCGTCGGTGTTCGCGGCCGCGTTCGGCTCGGAGCAGCCGGTGAGCGCCAACACGGACGAAGCCGGCCGCGCGAAGAACCGCCGCGTGGAGATCGCGCCGGTGCCGCGGCCGACCGTCGGCGAGGGCAAGCATGGTCAATGATGCGGGCCTGCAGGTCGAACGAACCGCTGCGCCCGACGCCCGCGCCCTGCTCGATGCCTGGCGCGCCCGCGGCGCCGACCAGCTCGACCCCGTGCGCTTTCACTTCATCGAGGCGCTGGAACGCCGCGCCTCCGCACACGCGGGTGAAGCGCGCCGGCTCCTCGACGCGCGACTCGCACAACTACTGAAAGCCTTTTCAGACGACCTCGCGCGCGAGGCATCGAAAATCACGCACGGGCTCGACACAGATACGCAGAGAAGCGAACTGGGCCGCCTCGTCGATTCGCTCGCGCGTGTGGAACCGGCCCAACCGGCGACGCGTGTGCGGCACGAGCCGGACCCGGAGCTGGTCGAATACTTCCGGCAGACGTGGTCGCGCGTGCGATCAGAAAAGCAGCTGCGGCAGTCGCTGGACCAGGTGCCGAGAAACGCGGGGCCGCTCAATTCGAGCAGCCTCGTGCATCGCGCGCTCTCGCTGATGCGCGAGGTTTCGCCGGGCTACCTGCAGCAATTTCTCGCCTATGCCGATGCGCTTTCGTGGCTCGAGCAATTGAATGCGAGCGTGGGAGTGGCGGCGCCGGTGAAAGAGGCGCAGCGGGCAACGTCAGCGAAGAAAGGCTCGCGCAAGGGGCGCTAGCGCCCTCACCCCGCCTTGCGGCGCTCGCGCACGGCCTGGGCCAGCCCATCGAGCACCGGGGCCGTCTGCGCCCAGCTGATGCACGCATCGGTGATCGACACGCCGCGCTTGAGCGGCACGCCCGGCTTCTGGTCCTGGCGCCCCTCTTCGAGATGGCTCTCGATCATCACGCCGACAATGCGCTTGTCACCGCCCGCCAGCTGCTCGCCGATATCGCGCGCCACCTCGATCTGGCGCTGATGCGCCTTGTTCGAGTTCGCGTGCGAACAGTCGATCATGACCTGCTCGCGCAGCCCCGCCTTCGCCAGCGCCGCGCAGCACGCCGCCACGGAAGCCGCATCGTAATTCGGCCCGCTCTTGCCGCCGCGCAGGATCACGTGGCAGTCGTCGTTGCCGCGCGTTTCGAAGATGGCGGCCATGCCCATCTTCGTCATGCCCATGAACGCATGGCTCGCGCGCGCCGCGACGATGGCGTCGGCGGCCACCTGCACGCCGCCGTCGGTGCCGTTCTTGAAGCCGATCGGGCACGAGAGGCCCGAGGCGAGCTGCCGGTGGCTCTGGCTTTCGGTCGTGCGCGCGCCGATCGCGCCCCACGCCACGAGGTCGGCGATGAATTGCGGGCTCAGCAGATCGAGGAATTCCGTGGCCGTTGGCAGGCCGAGCGCGTTGATGTCGAGCAGCAGCTGGCGCGCGGCGCGCAGGCCCTCGTTGATGCGGAAGCTGCCGTCCAGACGCGGGTCGTTGATATAGCCCTTCCAGCCCACCGTGGTGCGCGGCTTCTCGAAGTACACGCGCATGACGATCAGCAGGTCGTCCTCGAGCGTATCGGCCTTCGCCTTGAGCAGCTTCGCGTACTCGATCGCCTGGTCGTGGTCGTGGATCGAGCACGGGCCCACCACCACCACGAGCCGGTCGTCGCGCTGCGCGAGCACCTCGGCGATCTCGCTGCGGCTCGTTTCGACCAGCGTTTGCGTCTCCTGCGGCACCGGCAGCTCGTCGAGCAGCAGCGCGGGCGAGATGAGCGGGCGCACGGCGCCGATGCGCGTGTCGTCGATGCGGGTCGTGTCCTGGGTGGCGTCGGCCACGCCGACTTCCTGGTCGTGCTGCGGATTGTCGATACGGCTCAAGATGTTCTCCAACTGCGCTTTTGACGCGCGCATCATGCATGCGTGGGGGATGAATGCGCGATTATCGCATCCGGCACGCCGTCGGTATCCGGAAACGTCATCCCGAAACGCAACGAGGCGGCCCGAAGACCGCCTCGCACGAGGAACTCCAACGAACGCCGCGCAGCTCAGCGCGCCGCGTCCCCCAGCGGATACCCCTTGCCCGCGAGGCGCCGCGCGATGCGCACGAGCGCGAACCACTGCTGCGCGAGCAGGCCTTCGCCATAGTTCGCGCCCCGGCCGTGCGGCGCGGGCAACTGGTCGCGAATGCCGGTCGGCTCATGCTCCTTGTTCCACGACGCCGTGCGGAACATCACGTCCCACCACGGAAACAGCACGCCGAAGTTGCAGCCGTAGCGCGTGCCTTCGTGGCCATAGCCGATCGCATGATGGCGGCGATGAAACGCCGGGCTCACGACGATGCGCTCAAGCAGCCAGCCAAAGTCGAGCCGCGCGTTCACGTGCTGCACGCTCTGCATGAAGTTGCTCACGGCCACGAGCACGACGAACTGCGAGGGCGGCACGCCGATAAAGAGCGAGATGCCCGCAAAGAACGCGGCCTGAACGATGTCGTCGAGGAAGTGGTTGCGATCGTCGCACCACAACGACATCTGCTGCTGGCTGTGATGCACGGCGTGCAGTTCCCACCACACGCCGAAGCGATGCTGCCAGCGGTGATACCAGTAGCCCGCGAAGTCGAGCACGACGAGATAGATCAGGAACGACACGATTGGCTTGTCGGTCAGGCCGGGCCAGAGGCCGTCCACGTCGATGTTCGGCACGCTGTAGATCGCCATCAGGCTCTGCCAGTGATTGAACACGGGCGTGAGCAGAAAGAAGAACGCGATGTTCAGAATGCCGAGTTTCGCGATCCACGTGTACCAGACGTCGGCGCGCAGCGCGCGGCGATCGCCCCAGTCTTCCGCGGGCCGCAGCGCTTCGAGCGGGCGCAGCAGCACATACGAGGCGCAAATCTGCAGCACGCCGACGATCACCCAGTAGAGCGCGTCATAGGTGTCCTCGTCGTAGCCCATCAGGCCGACCTTGTAGAAGATCGGCTGCACCACGTCCACGTAGACGAGCGTCTGCAGCCACGAAACGAGGTTGTCGGCCTGCGAAATCAGCGTATCGAGCATCGAGACTCCTCAATCAATCCGGGTTCGGCGCGTACACCGGCGCGCTGTTCGCGAAGTAGATACCGTGCGGCGAGCGGCCCACCGCGATCGTATCGATCAGTTTGCGCGTATTCAGGTCGATGATGCCCACGTGCTTCGCGAAACGGAACGTCACCCAAAGGTAACGCTTGTCCGCCGAAAGTTCCATGTCGTCGGGACCGGGGCGCAGGCCCGTGATGTCGGCGACTTTCGTGAGCGTCGTGTAGTCGAGAATGCTGATCGTGCTCTCCACGCGATTCGACACGGCGATATGTTTGCCATCGTCCAGATTGCGGAAGTTATGCGCGCCGCGGCCGGTCTGGATCTTTTTCACGACCGTGCGGTTGTGCCAGTCCACCACGGCCACGTTGTCCTCGCCCGTCATGCCCACGAGCAGGTACTTGTCGCCCGGGGTCATCCACAGGCCCGCGGGCGTGTTGCCCACGTGCAGCTTCCAGAGCACCGTTTGCGTCGGCAGGTCGATGGCGGCCACTTCGCCCGTGTCCTGCAGCGTGACGAATGCCGTTTTGTTGTCGGAGGCGAACGTGATGTGGCTCGGCGTTTTCCCGAGCGGAATGCGCTTGGCGATCGTGAGGTTCTTGCCGTCGTAGTGATAGACGTCCACGCGGTCGAGTCGCAGGCCCGCGGTCACGAACCATTTATGGTCGGGCGAAAAGCCGAGCTGGTACGGATCTTCGATCCCTTCGAGGCGGCTCTGCACCTGCCCCGTATGCGGGTCGAGGAACAGCAGGTCGTTCGACACCGAATCGGCGACGATGAGCGACTTGCCGTCGGGCGTGATCATCAGGTGGTGCGGTTCCTTGCCCGTGGGCTCGGTGCCGACCACGGTGCGGCTTGCCTGGTCGATGAGCGAGAGCTTCGCCTCGCCCGAGTCGAGCACGATGACCTTGTCGTCGGCGTGGGCGAGTGCGCCCCATGCGAGGCCGCCCATCAGCAGCGCAGTCGCGAACGGTTTCTTCATACGGACCGGTGTAAACGAAAAGATCGGGAATTCAGGCATTTCGTAAGGGAAAGAGAGCAGCGAAGGCGCGGCGCGCCGGTTTGTGCTGAGATAGCGCCAAGGCAGGCGCGCGGATTGCCTGCTTAACGCGTGAGGGCCCGATTCCGATGACGCACTTTCAACGTATTCACAAATGCTCGATGCGTGCCACAGGGCGATGGGCTGCGCCATCAGACCCCGGCACGCGTGAGAAGTTGCATGGATCATCGCGCCCGCGATGACGAGGTGCAGCGCGCCCCCGACGGCCTCACCCGCAACACGGCCGCCGCGGTGCGCGAAGCGCTCGAAGGACGCCGCCGCGGCGTCGCCCTTCTGCTGCCGCTCGCGGGTCCGGCCGTGGTCATCTCGGTGGCCTATATCGACCCCGGCAATATCGCGACCAACATCCAGGCCGGGGCGCGCTACGGCTACGCGCTGCTCTGGGTCGTGCTGCTCGCCAACGTCATCGCCATGCTGTTTCAGGGGCTTTCCGCGAAGCTCGGCATCGCCACGGGACGCAATCTCGCCGAGCTGTGCCGCGATAGCCTGCCTTCGCCGCTCGTGTGGCTCATGTGGGGCGTGAGCGAGATCGCGGCCATGGCCACCGATCTCGCCGAATTCCTCGGCGGCGCGATCGGCCTTGCGCTGCTCTTTCATCTGCCGCTGTTCGCGGGCATGGCGGTAACCGCCGTCGTGACCTACGCGCTGCTGTTTCTCCAGCGCGCGGGCTTCCGGCCGCTCGAACTGCTGATCGGCGCGCTCGTGGGCGTGATCGGCATCTGCTACATCCTGGAGCTTTTCATCACGCCGATCGAGTGGCAAAGCCTGTTGCGCCACCTCGCCACGCCACGCCTGCCCGACGCGCAGGCCGTGACGATCGCGGTCGGCATCATCGGCGCCACGGTCATGCCGCATGCGCTCTTTCTGCACTCGGGGCTCACCCAGGCGCGCGTGCTCGCGCGCAACGACGCCGAGCGCAAGCGGCTCGTGAAGTTTTCTAACGTCGAAGTGGTGGTCGCGCTTTCGGTGGCCGGGCTCATCAACATGGCGATGGTGGTGATGGCCTCCGGCGCGTTCCACCAAGGCTACGCGGACGTCGCCGAAATCGGGACCGCCTACCGCACGCTCGCGCCGCTGCTGGGCGCGGCGGCCGCCAGCATCTTCCTCGTTTCGCTGATCGCCTCGGGCATTTCGAGTTCGGTGGTCGGCACGCTCGCGGGGCAGATGATCATGCAAGGCTTCGTGAACTTTCGCATTCCGCTGTGGCTGCGCCGCGCGGTGACGATGGTGCCGAGCTTTGTCGTGGTGGCGCTGGGCGTGAACGCCACCGACGCGCTCGTCATGAGCCAGGTCGTGCTGAGCCTCTCGCTGCCGTTCCCGATGGCCGCGCTCGTGTGGTTCACGTGCCGCGGCGACGTGATGGGGTCCCATCGTAACCGCGCGCTCACGGCTGCGGCAGCCGGGGCGGGTGCGGCGGCGGTGCTCACGCTCAATGTCGTGCTGGTGCTCACGACCTTCGGCGTGGCGGTGCCGGGGCTCGGGTAAGGATCGGCTCGCTACCGCGCGATGGATGCATGAACGGCCGGTCGGTTTATCGACGACAGGGCGTCTCGCGCGACGCCTCGTTCGCGCCATGCGTGCAAACTCGCGCGAAACCATGCACCATTAGCGTTTTCGCCGCGCCCCGCTCTTGCGACCGGTGCGGGTTCTGCAACCGCGCGCTAGCGGTCGTGCTCAACCACGTTGCCCGAGCGCGCGTCACCTCCGACCTGCCATGACGAATCAGCCTGCCCAAGCCTTGCCCGAACAGCCCGTCGACATGATCATTTTCGGCGGCGGAGGCGACCTGGCCGCGCGCAAACTGCTGCCCGCGCTCTACATGGCGCACCTGCACGGCAACCTGCCGCCGGAAACGCGCATCATCGCCGTGGGCCGCAAGAACTGGACGATCGACGACTATCGCAAGTTCATGGAAGAGCAGTCGCGTCCGTTTATCGACGCGAAAGCGTTCGATGCGCAAGCGTGGGACCGCTATCTGAACCTGTTCCAGTACGTGATCATCGACGTGAACGATCCCGGCAACTACGCGAACCTGAAGGCGGCGTCGCGCGAGCATGCCCTGCGCGTGTTCTATCTCTCGACTTCGCCGGAACTGTTCACGACGATTTGCGACAACCTCACGGCGGGCGGCCTGATCGACGGCAGCTCGCGCGTAGTGCTCGAAAAACCGCTCGGCCACGATCTCGCCTCGGCGCAGGAGATCAACGAGTCGGTGGGCCGGCATTTCTCCGAATCGCAGATCTACCGGATCGACCACTATCTGGGCAAGGAAACGGTGCAGAACCTGATGGTGCTGCGCTTCGGCAACCCGATCTTCGGGCCGCTGTGGCAGGCGCCGTATATCCGCAGCGTGCAGATCACGGTGGCGGAAACGGTGGGCGTGGGCAGCCGCGCGGGCTTCTACGATCACACGGGCGCGCTGCGCGACATGGTACAGAACCACCTGCTGCAACTGCTGTGCATCGTGGCGATGGAGCCGCCCGTCTCGCTCGACCCAGACGCCGTGCGCGACGAAAAGCTCAAGGTGCTGCGCTCGCTGCGTCCCATGTCGCTCGCCGATATCGCGCGCGACACCGTGCGCGGCCAGTACGCGGCGGGCGCCGTCGACGGCCAGCCGGTGAAGGGCTATCTGCAGGAAGACAACGTGCCGCCCGACAGCAAGGCGGAAACGTTCGTGGCGCTGCGCGCGCACATCAACAACTGGCGCTGGGCCAACGTGCCGTTCTTCCTGCGCACGGGCAAGCGCATGCAGAAGCGCCAGTCGGAAATCGTGATCGAATTCGCGGACCTGCCGTTCTCGATCTTCCCGAGCGGCCCGCGCAATTACGGCAACCGTCTCGTGATCCAGCTTCAGCCGGAAGAGTCGATCCAGCTGCAGATGCTCGCGAAGGAGCCGGGCAGCGGCATGAACATGCTGCCCGTGAGCCTGAATCTCGACCTGCAGCAGGCCATTCCCGAGCGCCGCGCGGAGGCCTATGAGCGCCTGCTGATCGACGTGATTCGCGGCCGTCTCACACACTTCATGCGCCGCGACGAACTGGAAGCCGCATGGACGTGGGTCGAGCCGATTCTCGACGGCTGGAAGGAACTGAACGACCGCCCGCGCACTTACACGGCGGGCACGTTCGGACCGGCGGCATCGTCGGCGCTGCTCGCGCGCGAGAACATGTCGTGGGCCGAAGAGATGTAATGTGAAGGACCGCGAGCGCCGCGCTGCATGCGGGGCGCTCGCAGCATGTTTTTGGCATTACTGATCGCCCGAATCCGGACGAAAAAGGTCGAAGCCGGCGAATACGATCACACCGCTGAGCGCCATCAACGGCACTGAATGACGCCCGAGAAAAAGAACCGCGGCTGCAAGCCAGGTTGAAAGACAGAAAGCGCCGATGCGCCGCATGATGCCACTCCCTACTCTTTAATGCCCTTCTGAAGCGTGGCTGCGCATAACGCGTGCCGCGCGATTTCAACCCAACATCAGCCCAATGTCGCGCGCGCCGTGCGCAGACGCGACACCGTATCCACGAACGCCTCGCCGCCGAGCGTGCGCTTCAGGCGGCTCGCGACCGTCGCGCTCGCCGCATTGAGCGCCTCGCGTATCGCGATGGCCTGCGCCGTGGGCACGATCGCCACTTCGCGGCCGTCGCCATCCGTGCGCTGGCGCTCGACGTAGCCGCGCGCCTCCAGGCCGTCGAGCACGCGCGTGGCCGTGGGCCGCGCGATGGAGAGCAGCTCCGCCAGTTCGCGCTGCGGCAAACCTGGACGCTCCAGCACGGCGCGCAGCATGAAACCCTGCGGCGGCGTGAGTTCGAAGCGCTCGAAGGCTTGCGCCCATTCGCGCTCCAGGCGCCGCGCGAGCGCCGTGGTGTTGAAGTAAAGGCAATGATCGAACATGGGCACAGGATAACCCAATATAGTTAGCTATGCAACGATCTGCGCAGAAAGCGCATGTCTGCCCGCTGACAAATCAAGCGCACAGCAGCACAAAATAGAACGACCGGACGAATTTAGATCGCATCGGCTATGATGCAAAGACGCCGCAATCGTCTGGGCGGGCATGGCCGCCGTACACAACACTCACGGAGACATCGATGCAAATGCGCTGTTACTGCGTTATCCATCACGGCAAGCCGCTCGAACTGGTCGAGCGCGACGTGCCCGAGCCCAAAGGCACCGAGGTATTGCTGCGTGTGAAGGCCGCGGGCCTGTGCCATTCCGATCTGCACATCTGGGAAGGCTATTACGACCTGGGCGGCGGCAAGAAGCTCTCGCTCGCCGACCGCGGCATCAAGCTGCCGCTCACGCCGAGCCATGAAATCTGTGGCGAGGTCGCGGCGCTCGGCCCCGACGCGCAAGGCGCGCCGGAGGCGCTCGCGGCAGGCACGGCGGCAGTCGTGCATCCGTGGATCGGCTGCGGCGCATGCGCGGCCTGCCAGCGCGGCGAAGAGAATATCTGCGCGAAGCCGCAGTCGCTCGGCGTGCTGCGCGACGGCGGCTTTGCGGATTACGTGATCGTGCCGCATCCGCGCTATCTCGTGGATCTCGCCGGCCTCGATCCCGTCAAGGCCGCGCCGCTCGCCTGCGCGGGCGTGACGACGTATTCGGCCGTGAAGAAGTTCGGCGCGCGCATCCACGAAGGCCCCGTGGTCGTGATCGGCGCGGGCGGCCTTGGCATGATGGCGCTCGAAGTGCTCAAGGCGATGGGCGCACTAGGCGCGATCGTCGTGGACGTGGACCCCTCCAAGCGCGAAGCCGCGCTGGCGGCGGGCGCGCTCGCGGCCATCGATGCGCGCGCGGAAGACGCCGTGCAGCAGATCATCGCGGCAACGGGCGGCGGCGCACGCGCGGTGCTCGACCTCGTGGGCGCGACGCCCACTGTCAAGCTCGCGCTCGACGCCTGCGCGCGCGGCGGCCACGTGGTGATCGTCGGGCTGATGGGCGGCGACCTCACGGTCTCGCTGCCCATCATCCCGATGCGGCCGCTGAAGATCGAAGGCAGCTACGTGGGCACGCTGCCCGAGCTGCGCGAACTCGTGACGCTGATGCGCGAAGGCAAGATGCAGCCTTCGCCCGTCTCCACGCGGCCGCTCACGGAAATCAACGAGGCGTTCGAAGCGCTCGTGCAGGGCAAGGTGGTCGGGCGGCAAATCCTGGTGCCCTGATGCATCGCGCGCGGCCCGGTGCGGCGCGCGCGATGTTGAATCGTTCGGAATTCGAATCAATCGAGGAGATCGGCTCACGGTGACGATCTCCCGTTCTACGCGCGCAAGCGCCCCCGAAGCCCTCCTACGGTCTACCCCCGGTGCTCGCTCCATTTTGCAAGCCATCTGCAAGCTTTTGCGGGCCAGATGCGCTTATCGCCCGAATAAGCGCACCGGATGCGCTCAATTCGCGCCGTTGACTGAGCACGAGCTGTCGTAATCTCGACACTGCCGCATTGTCCGTGTCGCCCACGCGCCGCGCCCCGTCTCTTACGATTTTCACTGTGACCATTTCGACGCCCCTCGCGCCCGCCCTCGACGACATCCTGCGCGCAGCCAATGCGCACTGCGAAGCGCACCGCTTCGCCGACGCGCTCGCGTTGCTCGAACCGCATGTCGGCGGCCAACCCGGGGCAACGGACGACGCCGCGCTCGCGCCGGCGCTCAATCTCGCGGCCCTGAGCGCGATGGGCACGGGCGACGCGGCGCGCGCCCAGGCGCTGTGGCAGCGCTGCCTCGCGGCAAAGCCCGACTTCGCGCAAGCGTACAGCGGCCTCGCCGCACTCTTTGCGGCGCTCGGCGTCCTCGATCAGGCCCAGGTGCTCTATGAACGGCTGCTGAGCCTCACGCCCGCCGATGCCGACGCACGCAGCAACCTGGGCGTCGTCCTGCAGCGCCAGACGCGCCACGCAGAAGCGGAAGCCGCCTTTCGCGCCGTGCTCGCGCACTGTCCCACGCACGCCGACGCCCACTACAACCTCGGCCTCCTGCTGCAGGGACAAGGCCGCCACGCAGAAGCCGAAAGCGCGTTTCGCGGTGCCATCGCCGCGAATGCGCGCCATGCGAAGGCGTACAACGCAATGGGCACCCTGCTGCGGGATCAGGCGCGCGGCGATGAAGCCGCCGAGGCCTTTCGCCAGGCCCTGCTGATCCACCCGCAGTATCCGGAGGCACTCAACAATCTCGCCACGCTGCTCAAGGCGTCCGGCAAGCTCGCCGAAGCGGAACTCGCGGTTCGTCTGGCGCTGCAGATTCGCCCCAACTTCATCGATGCGCTGAACAACCTCGGTTGCGTGCTCACCGACCTCAAGCGCGTGCCCGAGGCGGAGGTGGCGTTCCGCCAGACGCTCGCACTCGCGCCGAATCACGCCGAAGCGCAGTACAACCTCGGCGTCGCGCTGCATACGCTCGAGCGGCTGCCCGAGGCCGAGGCGGCGTACCGCGAAACGCTGCGCCGCCTGCCGGGCCGCGTCGAGGCCTATAACAATCTCGCCTGTGTGCTGATGGCGCTCGGGCGCCGCGCCGAAGCGTTCGAGGTGCTCCACGAAGCCGTGGCCGTGCGGCCCGATTTCGCCGAGGCGCACTTCAATATCGCGAGCCTGCACAAGGAGTACGGCCGGCTCGACGAAGCGGAGGCCGGCTACCGCCGCGCGCTCGACGCGAACCCGGAATACGGCGATGCGAAATTCCGCCTCGCCACACTGCTCATCAGCATGGGCCGCTTCGTAGAAGGCTTCGCGCGCTACGAATGCCGCTACACCATGCCCGGCTTCGTGCATCACGCGACGCAGCGTCTGCTGCAGTGTCCCGCCTGGCAGGGGGAGCCGCTCGCCGGCAAAGCGCTGTTGCTGTGGCAGGAGGACGGCCTCGGCGACATGCTGCAATTCGGACGCTATGCGCGCGTACTCAAGGAACAGGGCGCGGCGCACGTCGCGTTCGCCTGCCAGCCGCCGCTGCAGCGGCTCTTTCGCGGCGTGGACGGCATCGACGTCGTGCTCGGCCATGAAGCCGGCGCGGCGGCAGCCGGCCAGTTCGACTACTGGGTGAGCCCGATCAGCGTGCCCCACCGCCTGGGCACGACGCTGGAGACGATCCCCGCGCCGCTCGTCTACATGCCCGAGCCGGCGCTAGTCGAGCACTGGGGCGCGCGCCTCGCCACGCTCGCGCCGGGCCCGCGCATCGGCATCGTCTGGAAGGGCAACCCGAAGCATTTCAACGACACGCACCGCTCGCTGCCCTCGCTGGCCGCGCTCGCCCCGCTCTGGAACCTGCCGGGCGTGCAGTTCGTGAGCCTGCAAAAAGGCCAGGGAGAAG
The DNA here is from genome assembly GCF_040965595.1 of Paraburkholderia sp. EG287B. Taxonomy (NCBI): domain Bacteria; kingdom Pseudomonadati; phylum Pseudomonadota; class Betaproteobacteria; order Burkholderiales; family Burkholderiaceae; genus Paraburkholderia; species Paraburkholderia sp. EG287B. The sequence goes on along the minus strand of NZ_JBFRCG010000007.1, from coordinate 263,233 downwards.
ACGAAGCGCAGAATCCGCCTGCGAGCCTGCCGCTGCTGCACCTCGGCAGCGACGTGCACGATTTCGTCGACACCGCGGCGATCATCGCGCAGCTCGATCTCGTGATTTGCGTGGATACGTCCACGGCGCATCTGGCGGCGTCGCTCGGCAAGCCGTGCTGGGTGCTGCTGCCGCAGTACGACCTCGACTGGCGCTGGATGCACGAGCGCGAAGACTCGCCGTGGTATCCGGGCACGATGCGCCTGTTCCGCCAGCGCATGAACGAAGCGTGGAGCGCCGTCGTGGAGCGCGTGCGCGCGGCGTGCGCGGAACGCTTCGGCGTTTGAAACTTCGCGGGATTTCGGGGGATGAGGGAGGCGCTCGCGCGCCTCAATCCCAGATGTTGCGGAACGCCACGGCGGCGATCACCGGCACGCACATCACGAGCGGAATGGCGAAGTACGGAATCTCCAGATCGACGACCCACTTGTAGACGATCCAGCCGATACCCAGCGCGAGCGTGAGCACGCCCACGAGCGCCGTGAGGGTGTTCAGCAGCCACGTGGGCGGCTGCTTGCGCGCGGGTTTATTCTCGGGTGACGGGTTCATGGCGGCGATGGCGGAAAGCGAAGGCGTCTCGATCCGGAGTGCGGATGGTGGGTATTTTACCCCGCGGCACGCCTTCAGCCTAAGCCCGCCGCACCCGCGGTCTTTACCTCCCAGGTAATCGATTCCGTGCCCGGCGCGCCCTATTCTCGCAAGCGTGGCCCCACCCTTTCACGCTCACGAGACCTGCCATGACCGCCTACGCCATTGCCCACCTGCGCGACGTCGAACCCTGCCCCGCCATCGTCGAATATCTGGAGAAGATCGACGCCACGCTCGCCCCTTTCGGCGGCCGCTTCATCATTCACGGAGGCCGCGCGGAGCGGCTCGAGGGCAAGTTTTCCGGCGACCTCATCATGATCGAATTTGCGAGCCGCGAGATCGCGCGCGCGTGGTATCGCTCCAGCGCCTATCAGGCGATCCTGCCGCTGCGCGCGGAGCACTCGCGCGGCGAAGTGTTCCTGATCGATCAGGTCGAGATGCCGCATCGCGCGACCGATGTGCTGCGTCCCGCTCACGAAAGCGACTCCGCAAAGTGAAAGCATTTCGTTAGCTCGCAACCGACAGCGAATGCTTTCCGCGTAGTCCGTTTGCAAAGGAAATTCATCGCATGCAAACGTTTTCGTACGTTTCACAATTCTTTCTTCATCGACGGCGAAACTGTGCGCGACCCATCCCCACAGAACGGATGCGCACATGAGAATACGCCTTCAAAACCGCGTGTCGACGACCCTGTCGACCGCGGCGATCGTTGTACTCGCAACCATCATGCTCGATGCATGCGGCCCGGGCTACGGCTCGTCGGCGGCTTCGTCGACGCCGGATCCATCGGAAAGCCAGAGCGCCGCAACGCAATCGCCATTGGCGAACAGCGCGCGCATCACGCCGCTGCCGACCGACACGAACACGGCGGCGAATACGTCGGCGAATGCATCGACAAACACCTCTGCGAACCCGAGCGCCATACCCGCTTATGGCGCGAACGCGGCAACCGCCGCGAACACCGCGAGCGACCCCGTGCAAGGCGCACAGGCCAGCCTCGCCGCCGACAGCGACCAGGTCACGCCGGTCCTGAGCTACGCGCCTGGCGACAACGCGCAGACCCAGGCCAGCAACGGCAACGATTCCAGCAGTCCCGCAACATCCAGCCATTGAAGCATTGCACCTGCGTGCCCTTGCGCCAGTGCGCCGTCGGGGCACGACACTCCAACCCCAAGCAGAAAGGTGAGCAACAATGACGTCAAACAGCCGTCGCCGTTTCCTGCAGACCGTCGCGCAATCGGGCGCCGCCGCCGCAGCGATGACCGTTCTTCCCGAATCGATTCGCAATGCGCTGGCCATTCCGGCCAATTCGCGCACGGGCACGATCCGCGATGTCGAGCACATCGTCGTGTTCATGCAGGAGAACCGTTCGTTCGACCACTACTTCGGCCATATGCGCGGCGTGCGCGGCTATAACGACCGCCTGCCCATTCCGCTGCCGGGCGGCCTGCCGGTGTGGTATCAGCCGTCGAAGGAAGACGCCACGAAGCCCGTGCTGCCGTTCCACCTCGACACGTTCAAGACGAGCGCGCAATGCGTGGGCGACCTCGACCACTCGTGGTACCCGACGCAGTACGCGATCAACAACGGTCTGTACAACCAGTGGCCGCAGTACAAGACCGACATGACGATGGGCTACTACCTGCGCGCGGACATTCCGTTCCACTACGCGCTGGCCGACGCCTTCACGGTGTGCGACAACTACTTCTGCTCGCTGCCTGGCCCGACGCACCCGAACCGCTCGTATCTGATGACCGGCATGGTCGATCCGACCGGCACGATGGGCGGCCCGCTGCTGGACAACAACGACTACGTGGATGGCGACGTGCCGCCCACGTACCAGGAGCTTTCGTGGACGACCTACCCCGAGCGCCTGCAGGCAGCCGGCATCTCCTGGCAGATCTACCAGCAGGGCACGAACGGCAGCGACCCGCTGAACGGCAACTACGGCACCAACATCCTGCAGAACTTCGCGAACTTCATCAACGCGCAGCCCGGTTCGGCGCTCTACCAGCGCGCGCAGACGGTGCGCACCATCGCCGACCTCAAAAACGACGTACTCCAGAACAATTTGCCGCAAGTCTCGTGGCTGCTGCCGCCCGCCGCGTTCTCGGAGCACCCGAAGTACACGCCGGCCTATGGCGCGGAATACACCTCGCAGATCATCGAAGCGCTGACTTCGAATCCCGATGTGTGGAGCAAGACCGTGCTCTTCATCATGTATGACGAGAACGACGGCTTCTTCGACCATATCGTGCCGCCGCAGCCGCCCACGACGTCCACGCAGGGCAAGTCGACGGTGAGCGTGGACGGCGAAATTCACAACGTGATCAACCCGGCGGGCCGCGGCGGCAAGTACACCGCCGACGGCCTGCCCTACGGCCTCGGACCGCGCGTGCCGATGACGGTCGTCTCGCCGTGGACCAAGGGCGGCTTCGTCTGCTCGCAGGTGTTCGACCACACGTCGGTGATCCGCTTCATCGAGGCGCGTTTCGGTGTGCAGGAGCCCAACATCACGGCGTGGCGCCGCGCGGTGTGCGGCGACCTCACCACGTGCTTCGACTTCCGCACGCCCGACGCCACGATGCCGACGCTCCCCGACACGAGCAACTACATGGCGCTCGCCGACAACCAGTGTTCGGCCAACTCGGCACCCACGGTGCCGGCCACGCCGCTGCCGATCGACGCGCAGGAGCCCGGCGTGCGCTACGCGCGCGCGCTGCCCTACGAGCTACATGTGAACGGGAAGGCCGAAGCGCAGAACAACACGCTGTCGATCACGTTCGCGAACAAGGGCCGCCAGGGCGCGCACTTCTACGTTTACGGCACGAACCGCAGCGACGGCCCGTGGCGCTATACGGTCGAAGCCGGCAAGGCGCTCGACGAGACGTGGGACCTCACCGTGACGAACGGCGTCTATGCGTTCGAGGTGCATGGCCCGAACGGCTTCGTGCGCCGCTTTGCGGGCACGGCCGCGCAATCGGGTCCGGGCAGGTCGGGCCGCGCCCCGGCGCCCGCCGTGACGGCACACTACGACGTGGCCAACGGCAACCTCTTCCTCAGGTTCTCGAACGCGGGCAGCAGCGTCGCGCACCTGAACGTGAGCGACAACGCCTATGGCGCGCACGAGCGCAACGTGGTCGTGCCGGCCGGCGCGCAGATCGACGAAGTCTGGGTCCTCGCCTCGAGCCATCACTGGTACGACCTCACGGTCACGAGCCGCGACGACGCGACGTTCGCCTGGCGCTTCGCCGGACACATCGAGAACGGCCGGCCGAGCATCAGCGATCCGGCGGCCGTTGCGCCGGTCACAAAGCTGAACTGAGCCCGACGCAAGCCACGGTTTGACGATTTCTTTTCTGTTTCCCTGGTTGCGGCGCCTTCGGGCGCCGTTTTTTTTGCTTTCGCGCAGCGGATCCGCTCCGTCTCAAAGTGTGGGTAAAAGGGGCCAACGACACCTTCGCGATGGCATGCCCTGCAGCCTCGGCAAACCAGTGGCACAATGGGCGCTCCGCATTTTCCGGCGCCCGCCCGCGCGCATTGCCGTGCGCGCGGCGGGCGCCTGTCGTTGAACCGTTGACAAGGATCGTCCCATCATGAGTTCCAGCGTGAAGCCCTATCCCGACACCCAGATCTACATCGACGGCGCATGGCGCGCCGGCGCGAAGACGATTGCCGTGATCGACCCCGCGACCGAAGCGGAAATCGGCCGCCTGAGCCTCGCCAGCGAGCAGGATCTTTCGGATGCGGCCACCGCGGCCGAGCGCGCCTTCCGCGAATGGCGCAAGGTCTCGCCGCTCGAGCGCAGCAAGCTCATGCGCCGCGCCGCGCAGCTGCTGCGCGATCGCGCGGACGACATCGCTGCGATCATGACGCGCGAACAGGGCAAGCCGTTCGGCGAAGCGAAGCTCGAAACGCTCGCGGGCGGCGACACGATCGACTGGTTCGCCGAAGAGGGCCGCCGCACCTATGGCCGCGTAATCCCGTCGCGTTCGGACGCCGTTCGCCAGATCGTCACGCGCGAGCCGGTGGGTCCGGTCGCCGCGTTCACGCCCTGGAACTTCCCGCTCAACCAGGCCGTGCGCAAGGTGTCGGCCGCACTCGCCTCGGGCTGTACCGTCGTGCTCAAGGGACCGGAAGAAACGCCGGCCAGCTGCGCCGAACTCGTGAAGGTGTTCGCCGACGCGGGCCTGCCCGCCGGCGTGCTGAACCTCGTGTTCGGCGTGCCCGCGGAAGTGTCGTCGTACCTGATCGCGCATCCGGCGATCCGCAAGATCTCGTTCACGGGCTCGACGCCGGTGGGCAAGCTGCTCGCCTCGAAGGCCGGCGAGCACATGAAACGCGCCACGATGGAGCTGGGCGGCCACGCCCCCGCCATCGTGTTCGCCGACGCCGACGTGCCGCGCGCCGCGAAGCTGCTCGCGAGCGCGAAGTTCCGCAACGCGGGCCAGGTGTGCATCTCGCCCACGCGCTTCATGGTGGAAGACGCTGCGTACGACGAGTTCGTCGAGCACTTCGTCGCGACGACGCGCGCGATCAAGGTCGGCAATGGTCTCGAAGACGGCGTGCAGATGGGCCCGCTCGCGAACGACCGCCGCCTCGCCGCCATGGAACGCCTCGTGGCCGACGCGCGCGAACAGGGCGCGAAGGTGCTGACGGGCGGCGAGCGCGTGGGCCGCGAAGGCTACTTCTTCGCGCCGACCGTGCTCACCGACGTGCCGCTTTCCGCGCGCATCATGAACGAAGAGCCGTTCGGCCCGATCGCACCGATCTCGCGCTTCTCGAGCTACAAGGACGCGATCGCCGAAGCGAACCGTCTGCCGTACGGTCTCGCCGCGTATGCCTACACGCGTTCGAGCGCGACCTCGGCCGCACTTTCCGACGACGTAGAAACCGGCATGCTGTCGATCAACCATCACGGCCTCGCCCTGCCGGAAACGCCGTTCGGCGGCGTGAAGGACTCGGGTTACGGCTCGGAAGGCGGCAGTGAAGCGATGGAAGCCTATCTCGTCACGAAGTTCGTGACCGAGCATCGTTGATCGCTTCACGCTGAAAACGCGCGCGCTTCTCTGGCTTACGGCCCGGGAAGCGTACGCGGATATTGCGGCAAGCCGTCCGCGAGATGCACCCAGGCCAGCTTTTGCGAGGTCCAGCTGTGATTTTCGGGCGGCGCGTCGTCGGGACGATCGAGCGTGCCGGTCGCGACGTCGATCTCGCCCGCGAACGCCGCATGCCGGTAGGTGAGCGGCGTGCCGCAATCGGCGCAGAACGCGCGCTCGACACCGGGACTCGACACATGCGTTTTCGTTGCGCCCGCAACGAGCTGGAATGCACTCCACGGCACACTGAGCCAGCCGACGAACGGCGCACCCGTTGCGCGCCGGCAATCCGCGCAATGGCATACCGTGCTGCCAACCGGCGCAGCCGAAATCTGGTAGCGGACCTTGCCGCATAAACAGCCGCCAGTCAGCATCGCTCTCTCCTTCGCGCATCTGTTTCGCTTAACACTTTCAGCGCTGCAAACCCGCCCGCCCGAGCATCGTTGCACGATTTCGATTTGGGCATGGAATAAACCGCAGTGACGTGTTGTTGACGCCAGTAACGCCCCTCGCGGGCCATCGACTGGATCCATCATGCATACACTCGCACACTTTTCGCTTTCGCATGCGTTGCAGCACGCGGGCAGCGGAGCCCGCCCGTGAACCGCGCCCCGATCTGCGTGCCATGCCGGCTCGCGGCCATTGCGGTGGTGGTGGGTTGCGCTGGCGCGGCATTTGCATGGACGGCCGGTTGGCTCACGCCGAAGCGCGTCACCGCGCCGCATATCATCAATACGTTCGAGTCGAACTACGGCATCCATACGGGCTATCGGCGCAATCACGCCAAGGGGCTCTGCGTGGAAGGCTGGTTCGAAAGCAACGGCAACGGCGCGCAGGTCTCGCGTGCGGCCGTGTTCGCACCCGGACGCACGCCCGTGATCGGACGCTTCGCCATTCCCGGCAGCAACCCGGCCGCGCCGGATGCAAGCACGCCCGTGCGCAGCATGGCGCTGCTGTTCCAGTTGCAGGACGGCGAGCAGTGGCGCACCGGCATGAATTCCGTACCGATCTTCGTCGTTGGTACCCCGAAGCAGTTCTATAGCCAGCTGGTCGCCTCGAAACCGGACCCGGCAACGGGCAAGCCCGACCCCGCGAAGCTCGACGCCTTCTTCCAGGCTAACCCGGAAACGCTGCCGTTCCGCCAGTGGCTGAAGGCGCACCCGCCCGCCTCCAGTTTCGCGAATACAGCGTTCTATAGCGTCAACGCGTTCGTCGCGACCGATGCCGCCGGCAACCAGCATGCCGTGCGCTGGCAGACGGTGCCCGAGGTGGCTTATGCACCGCAAACGCCGGCAGAAAAAGCCGACCCGAACTTCCTCGCCGACGACTTCACCACGCGTTTCGCGGGGGGACCGCTACGCTGGCATCTGGTGCTCACGGTCGCAGCCCCCGGCGACCCCACGAACGACGCCACGCAGTCATGGCCCGCGGACCGCCAGCAGATCGACGCCGGCACGCTGGTCCTGCAGCGCGCCGAACCGCAAGCCAACGGCATGTGCCGCGACGTGAACTACGATCCGACCATCCTGCCCAACGGCCTGAAGCCTTCTGACGACCCCTTGCTCGCCGCCCGTTCGGCAGCGTATGCCGTTTCGTTCAATCGACGCACGCGCGAGGAAGCCAACCTCGCGCCAACGCATGGAGGCGCGCAGCCATGAAACAACCGGGCCAACACTTCAGCGCGCTCCAGCGCCTGCTGCACTGGTCGATGGCAGTCCTGATCGTCACGATGCTGTTCGTCGGCGTGGGGATGGTCTCGACCGTCTCGCGGCTGCATGACACACTGCTCGCGCTCCACCGGCCGCTGGGTATCGCACTGCTCGCGCTCGTGCTGCTGCGCGTGGCCGTGCGGCTCGCACGCGGCGCGCCGCCCTTGCCCGCCGATCTGCCCATCTGGCAGCGCCTCGGCGCGCACGCCTCGCATCTCGCGCTCTATGCATTGATGATCGCCATGCCGCTGATCGGCTGGTCGATGCTATCGGCGGGCGGCTATCCCATCATGATGTTCAGCGGTGTGCACCTGCCGCCGATCGTGCCGCATAACGTGACGCTCTATGCATGGCTGCGCGCCGCGCATACATGGCTCGCCATGGCGCTCTATGCGACCGTGCTGCTGCATCTGGGCGCCGCGCTCTTTCACGCGCTCATTCGCCGCGACGGCGTGCTCGCCAGCATGGCGCGCGGAGAGGCACGCAGTTGACGTGCAGTTCCTGCGCGTGCAAAGCGCGCAGGAACCCGGCCTGTGAATCAAACGTGCGCATCACGCCCGGCCACTGGCGGCACGGGCGGTTCCATGAGTTCCTGAAGCAGCGCCTCGCGCGCGCTTCGGCGGCGCACCCATAGCGCCGTGAGCATCGGCACGAGGATCGCGGTCACAAGGCAGGCGGTGGCGACCATCGCCGTTGCCGCTGGAACGAGCGGCTTGAAACGCGGAATCATCTCGCCGATGATGGCCGGATTCGCCACCGCCGCGCCCGCCGTGGACGAAGCCGCGAGCCCCGCCGCACCGTTGCCGCCCGCAATCAGGCGATCGGCAAGAATCAGCGGAATGCCGGTCACGAAGATCACGCCAAGCCCTAGCAGCACGCCCGGAATGCCGCTCGTGACGATCACGTTGAGATCGATGCCGTTGCCAAGCGCAAAGCCAAAGAACGGGATGAGCGGATGCACGCAGCGGCCGAACAGCTCGCGCAGGTCGCTATCGAGATTGCCCAAGGCAAAGCCGATCAGAAACGGTAGCACGGCGCCCACGAAAAGCCGCGGCTCGAAAAAGGCCACGCCGGTCGCGCCGAGGATGATCATGCTGACGAGCGGCCCCGACTCGACCGACATCAGCACGAACGCGCCCGCCTCTTCCTTCGTGCCGTATTGCTGCATCACGGCCGCGTAGAGACCGCCGTTGGTCATGTCCATCGAGGTCGTGATGGCGAGCACCGAGAGCCCGGCGAAGAGCCCGGTTTGCACGCCGTCGACGGGGATGAAATGCGCGGCGACCAGCGTGGCGACCCAGGCCACGATCATCTTCGTGACCAGCAGCGTGCCGGACTTGCGCAGCACGGTGCCGGTCGCGCGCAGGTCGATCGTCGCGCCCATGCAGAAGAACCAGACCGCGAGAATCGGGACGGTGCCGGTGATCAATCCATTGGTGAACGAACCAAAGTATTTGCCCGCGCCCGGCGCGAACGTATGAACACAGGCGCCGAGCAGCAGCGGCACCAGCATCAGGCCGCCTGGTATGCGGTCTATGGCCTTCTTGAGCTTCATGCCTCCTCCGTGGACTTTGTATCCGGTTGCCGGATCGGCACGTCGGCGCGTCCGGCTTTTTTCTCGCGGTGCTCCCTTTCCGGAAACAGGATAGCAGCGTGAAAGGAACGCCGTTCCGATTTTTACGTGGAAAATCGTCCACGTTTACCCGCTAACGCCTCACTATGTGGGCAGAGCGCTTGCCAAACGCACTATGGCGTCGCAACATTTCCGGACCGATGTTCCGAAAATGCGAATCTGCTCTATAGTCCACGAGAGACGGGGCACCGCCCATCCGACGGAGACATGGCATGGAAGTCAGACAAAGCCTCAACAGCGAATACGCGAAGACGCTCGACACGGCGGGACTGCGCCGCGAGTTCCTCATCGAACGCGTGTTCGAGTCCGATGCGCTGACGCTCACCTACAGCCACGTGGACCGCATCATCGCGGGCGGCGCGATGCCCGCCACGCGCGCGGTCGAGGTGAGCGCCGCGCTCGGCAAGTCGATCGGCGTGAGCTATCTGCTGGAGCGGCGCGAACTGGGCGCGATCAATATCGGCGGCGACGGCTGGGTCGACGTGGACGGCGTGCGCCACGCCGTGCGCAACGAGGAAGCGATCTATATCGGCAAGGGCACGCAGGCCGTCGCATTCGGCAGCGACGATGCGGTGCGGCCCGCGAAGTTCTACCTCAACTGCGCACCCGCGCATACGGCGTATCCCACGCGCACCATTTCGCTATCCGAAGCATCGCCGCAAGCGCTCGGCGAGGCTGCCACGAGCAACCGGCGCACGATCTACAAGTTCATCGTGCCGGAGGTGCTGCCCACCTGCCAGCTTTCGATGGGGATGACCAAGCTCGAACCCGGCAGCCTCTGGAACACCATGCCGTGCCACACGCACGAGCGGCGCATGGAGGTGTACTTCTATTTCAACGTCGCCGACGACGCCGCCGTCTTCCACATGATGGGCGAACCGCACGAAACGCGGCACCTCCTCGTGCACAACGAACAGGCCGTGATTTCGCCGAGCTGGTCGATCCACTCGGGCGTCGGCACGCGCGCCTATACGTTCATCTGGGGCATGGTCGGGGAGAACCAGGTATTCGGCGACATGGACCATCTCGCCGTGCGCGATCTGCGCTGAACTCCACACCGGCATCGACCGACGACACGAGGTCCGCGCATACATGGCATCCAGCACCTTCAATCCGTTCGATCTCAGCGGCAAGATCGCCATCGTCACCGGCAGCAACACGGGCCTCGGCGCGGGCATGGCGCTCGCGCTCGCGCAGGCCGGTTGCGACATCGTCGGCGTTTGCAGGGGCGAGCCCGGCGACACGCCTGCGCGTGTCGAGGCCCTCGGGCGCCGCTTCGTCGACGTGCGCGCCGACCTCGGCTCGATCGCGCCCGTGGAGGACATCGTGCGCGCCGCCGTCGAAGCCTGTGGACGGATCGACATCCTCGTGAACAACGCCGGCGTGATTCGCCGGGAAGACGCCCTCGCCTTCGGCGAAGACGACTGGGACGCCGTCATGGACGTCAACCTCAAGAGCGTGTTCTTTCTCGCTCAGGCGGCCGCGCGCCGGTTCGTCGCGCAGGGCGGCGGCGGCAAGATCATCAATATCGCGTCGATGCTGTCGTTCCAGGGCGGCATTCGCGTGGCTTCCTATACGGCCTCGAAAAGCGGCGTGCTGGGCCTCACCCGACTGCTCGCCAACGAATGGGCCGCCCACGGCATCAACGTCAACGCGATCGCGCCCGGTTATATGGCGACCGCCAACACGGCCGCGTTGCGCGAGGACACCCAGCGCAACGGCGAGATCCTCAGCCGCATTCCCGCCGCGCGCTGGGGCGAGCCGGACGATCTCGCCGGCCCCGTGGTGTTTCTCGCCTCGGCGGCAGCGGATTACGTGCATGGCCATACGCTCGCCGTGGACGGCGGCTGGCTTGCGCGCTAGCCCACGCGGCGCGCACGGGACGCGGTATGCTCCCGTCAGGGAGTCACATGGACCAGCAACAATGGCAGCAGGCGTAGAAAAAACGGCAAATCCGGGCAAGGGGCAGCGCAGCGCACAGGAGCACGCAATGAACGAAATGGACGGCGGCACGGAGAAAGGCGAATCGGTTTCGTCGATCGGCCGCGTGTTTGCGATCCTCGGCGCGCTGGGCGAGAACGGGCCGATCGGCATTAGCGAGCTTTCGCAGCGTCTTGCGCTTTCGAAAACCACCGTGCACCGCGTGCTGCAAACGCTGAAGGCGCTAGGCTACGTCGCGCAGGAAGTCGAAACCGACCGCTATCGCCTGACGATCCGGCTGTTCGAACTCGGCGCGAAGGCGCTCGAAAGCGTCGACCTCGTGCGCGAGGCCGACATCGAGATGCGGCGCATTGCGCAAGCCACGCGTGAAGCGGTTCATCTCGGCGCGTTCGACGAAGACGCGATCATCTACATCCACAAGATCGACTGCGATTACGGCCTGCGCATGCAGTCGCGCATCGGGCGGCGCAATCCGCTGCATAGCACGGCAATCGGCAAAGTACTGCTCGCGTTCATGCCGCCCGCCGACGCGCAGGAAACGCTTTCGCATGTGGAATTCAGGAAGTCGACGCAGAAAACGCTCACTTCCGCCGACGCGGTGCTGAGCATTCTTCCGCACGTGCGCGAGCAAGGCTACGGCGAAGACAACGAAGAGCAGGAAGATGGTTTGCAGTGCCTGGCGGTGCCGGTGTTCGACCGCTTCGGGCATGTGATCGCCGGCCTCTCGATCTCGTTTCCGACCATGCGCTGCGGCGCGGACACGAAAGCGCACTACGTCGCCCTGCTCAAGCGCGCGGGCGCAGCGATCTCGGCGCGGCTCGGCTATCGCGAGCCGGCCGCGCACGAGCATGCGCCCGCCGAACCCGGCTAGCCCGGCGTGGCGGCGGTCGCCGCCGTGGCTGCCGCAGTGGTCCGCCAGCCGAGACCGAGGCTCTTCTGCAGCGACACGAAGTCCTTGAGCAAATCGGCCTGGCCCGACACCACGTTCTGCTGCGCGGCGAATTCCGTGCGCTGCGTGTCGAGCAGATCGACGAGGCTCGACGCCCCCGCGCGGTAGCGCTGGCGCATGAGCGTCGCCGAACGCTCGGCGGAAACCTGCACCTTCTGCAAGGTCACCAGATGCTCGCGCTGATAGCCATAGCGCGACAGCGACGCGTTGGCGTCCTGCAATGCCGCGAGCACGGCCTTTTCGTAATGCGCTTCGGCTTCGTCACGCGACGCTTGCGCGCCGTGCACCGCGCCCAGCGTGCGCCCGAAGTCGAACACGTTCCATTGCAGATACGGCGCCCCTACCCAGCTGAAATTGCTCTTGCGGAACAGGTGCCCCGGCTCCGCGGCCGTAAAGCCGAGGTCGCCGAACAGCGTGAGCTTGGGCAGAAAGTCCGCCACGTGCTCGCCGATCTGCGCGTTGCTCGAGGCGAGACGCCGCTCCGCCGCGCGAATATCGGGGCGCTGCGCGAGCATCGTGGTGGGATCGCTCACGGGCACGCTGGCCGGCATCGTGGGCAGCGGCTGCGCCTGTGCCAGTTCCATATCGAGCGCGCCAGGCGCCTTGCCGGTGAGCACCGCCAGTTGATCCAGCGATATTTCGACTTGCGCCGCGAGCGGCGTGATCGTGGAGCGCGTGTTTTCCACCTGGGTGGTGAGCCGCTCCACGTCCACCTCGGCCGCGGTGCCGCCCGCGCGGCGCTGCTCGGTGAGCGTGAGCATCTCCTGCTGCAGCTGCGCCGTGTGCTGCGCGATGGCGAGGCGCTGCTGCTCGTCGCGCAGGTCGATATAGGCCTGCGCGACTTCGGCCGCGAGCGAAACCTGGGTGTCCGCAAGATCGGCGTCCACGGCATCGGCCTCGTCGCTTGCCGCTTCCACGGCGCGGCGCGTGCCGCCGAACAGGTCGATTTCCCACGAGGCATCGAAGCCCGCCGTGTAGAACGTGATCGGGCCGCCGCCCGAAGAGCCGCCCTGCCCCGAGCTGCTGCTCGACGATGTCAAGGCACTCAGGTTCGGCTGGCGCATGCGGATCGCCGCCGCGCTCGCGCCGACCTTCGGCAGCTCGGCGGCGCGTTGCTGCTGCAGTTGCGCGCGCGAGGCGCGCAAACGCGCCTGCGCCGCGCGCACATCGGGATTGTGGGCGAGCGCCGCGTCGATCAGCGTGTTCAGTTGCGGGTCGTTCAGCGCAAGCCACCATTGGCTCGGTGCGCGCGCGGGCGTCACGCCTTGCGCGGGCGTGCGCAGGAACGAAGTGGCGTTCGCCGCTTCGGGCGCGACGGCCGGTGCGCCGTGATAGTCGGGGCCGACAGTGCAGGCGGCCAGCGCGCAGGCAGCGGCGCACGCGCTCAGCGCGGCGTAGGAGAGTCGGGAGTAACGGGTTGCCGTCATGAGTCAGTGATAATCTTCAGTGGCCGCCAGACGGCGCTTGAGCGCCAGGCTGCGGCTTCTTGAGCAGGAGCGCGAGCGGCACGCACGCCGTCAGGGCGATGCCGAGCACCCAGAATGTTTCGGAGTACGTGATGACCATCGATTGCTGCGCGATTTGCGCCGCGATCTGGCCGAGCGCCTGCAGTTGCGAGTGCGCCATGTCGCCCGTCTGCGTGAACCAGCTGGCCGCGCTCCCGGCCACACGCTCCTGGCCGATGACCGAGTTGGCGCTGAGCGATTCGCGCAGCACGGCCGTATGGAACGCCTCGCGCCGGTCGATGAGCGTGCCGATGATCGCAAGCCCCACCGAGCCGCCCAGATTGCGCGCCATGTTGTAGAGCCCGGCCGCGTCGCCGGAATCTTCGCGCGACACCGCCGCCATCGAGGCCTGGTTAAGCGGCATCATCGCGAGCATTTGCGCCACGCCGCGCACGAGCTGCGACCAGACGAAATCGTGACCGACGCTCTGCGCCGTGAGCGAAATGTCGAGCATGCAGCTCAGCGTGAAGAGCAGCAGCCCGGACACCACCAGGATGCGAAAGTCCACCTTGCCCAGCAGGCGCGGCAGAATCGGCATCACGAGGAACGCGGGCAGCCCCGAAAGCAGCATGATCGCGCCGGACTGCTGCGCGTTGTAGCCGGCAACGAGGCTCAGAAACTGCGGCAGCAGGTACGAAATGCCGTAAAGCCCGGCGCCCACCGCGAACACGATGATGATGACGCTCGCGTAGCGCGGATTGCGCATGAGCGACAGGCGCAGAATCGGCTTTTTCGCGGTGAACTGCGAAAGCGCGATGAGCACCATGCCCGCGAGCGAGACCCACGTGAGCGTGACGATGAAGTTCGACTCGAACCAGCGTTCGCGCTGGCCCTCTTCGAGCACGACGGTCAGCGAACTCAGGCCCACCGCCAGCCCGGTAATGCCGAGCCAGTCCGCCTTGAGAAAGGCTTCCCAGTGCGGCCGGTCGGGTTCGAGGCCGACGATAAGCAGCGTGATGAGCGCGAGACACACCGGCAAATTGATGAAGAAGCACCAGCTCCAGCTGATGTTCTCCGCGAGCCAGCCGCCCACCACGGGCCCGAGCAGCGGGCCGAGCAGCACGATCAGGCCGAACACCGTCATGCCCACGGGCAGCTGCGAGAGCGGCAGGCGCGTGCGGATGATGGTCTGCCCGGTCGGGATCATCGCGCCGCCCGTGAAGCCCTGGCCGATGCGCCCGGCGATCATCATGCCGAGCGTGGTCGACCAGCCGCACATCATCGAAAAGGCGATGAAGAGCGCCGAGTTCGCGAGCAGGAAATTTCGCAGCCCGAACACCCGCGTGAGCCACGCGGCGAGCGGAATCATCACGATCTCGGACATCAGGTAGCCCGTGGAGATCCACGTGCCCTCGGTGCCGGTCGCGCCAATCTGCCCCTGGATCTGCGGCAGCGCCGAGTTCGTGATGGAAATATCGAGCGTGGCCATCAACGCGCCCAGCGCACCCGCCGCGACGGCGATCCAGTCCGCCGCGCTCGCGCGCTCGCCATGCGGATGCGGCACCGCTGCGCGAGCCGTATTAGCCACGGTGGTTCTCTTGGTCGATACGGCGGTCGTCCTCGCGCGCGGAGCGCGTGTCGACATCGACGGTCACCGACATGCCCGGCAGCAGCACGCTGCGCGTTTCCGGCCCGGTTTCGAGGCGGATGCGCACCGGCACGCGCTGCACGATCTTCGTGAAGTTGCCGGTGGCGTTCTCGGGCGGCAACAGCGCGAACTGCGCGCCCGTACCCGGCGAGAAGCTGTCCACCACGCCGTGCAGCGTGTGGCCAGGCAGCGCGTCGACGTGCAGCTCCACGGGCTGGCCCGCGCGCATCCGGCCGATCTGCGTTTCCTTGAAGTTCGCCGTGAGGTAGGTGCGCTGCACCGGCACGACGGTCAGCATGCGCGTGCCCGGCTGCACGTACTGGCCCACGCGCACGCTACGGTCGCCCACGCGGCCCGCCAGCGCGCTCTTCACCACAGTGTTGTCGAGGTCGAGCTGCGACTGCGCAGCGTTCGCACGCGCCGCCTCGAGCTGCGCGCGCGCCTGCGAGAGCTGCGCGTTCAGCGCCGAGATTTGCGAGCGTGCGGACGTGACGGCGGCTGCGTCGGCGGCGAGCGTGGCCTGCGCCTTGTCGCGTTCGCTCTTGAGTTCGGCGAGCCGTTCGGTCGTTTCCGCACCCGTGGCCGCGAGCGGCGCATAGCGCGCCACTTCGTCGTTCGCGTGGCGCAGGCTGACCTGGGCGACTTCCTGCTGCGCCTGTGCCTGAGCGACGTTCGCGCGCTGCTGCTCGATCTGCGCCTGTGCATGCTCGATGTCCGCCGTGCGCGCGTCGACGGTGGCCTGCGCCTGGTCGAGCGCCACCTGATACTGGCGCGCGTCGAGCTTCACGAGCGGATCGCCCGCCTTCACGGCCTGGTTATCGGCGACGTAGACGTCCGTCACATAGCCGCTCACCTTCGGCGCGACCGTCACGCTGTCGGCCTGCAGATAGGCGTCGTCAGTGGATTCGATGAAGCGCCCGACGACCCACCAGTGGCCCAGCCACACCGCCGCGGCGACGAGCGCCGCCAGTCCCAGCAGGATCAGAAGGGTTCGTTTCGCGCCGCTGCGCGCAGGTGCAGCGGCGGCGTCCGGCACGTCGCGTCCGGGCGCGCCTGCAGTCGTAGACATGTTGTTGATTCTCAATTTATTCCAGTCGGCAAAATTATTCCACTTGGAAAAATTGTGTCAAGTGTTATATTTCGCAGGGATACGAAAGGAAATGCATGAGCGAAGGTAAGAAACTGCGACGTTCGCCCGAAGGAGGCTATGCGCGTGGCGACGAGACACGTCGCAAGATCATCGAGGCGGCCATCAGCCTGTTCGGGCAGCACGGCTTCGACGGCGCGTCCACACGCGACATCGCCGCGAGCGCGGGCGTGAATGCACCGGCGCTGCAGTATTACTTCGAAAACAAGGAAGGCCTCTACCGCGCCTGCGCGGAGTCGATCGCCGACGAGTCGTGGCAATCGTTCGCGCCGGCCGTGCTGCGTGCACGCGAAGCGCTCGAGCGCAACGCGGACATCGAAGCGCTGATCGACGCCTTCATCGACATCCAGTCGGCCGTGGCCGACCGTTCCTTCGTCAAGCAGCACGGGCCGGACCAGCGTCTCTTCTTCGCGCGCGAACAGGGCGGCGGCGAACCGGAGATCGGCTCGGAAATCCTGCGTGAGCGCGTGCGCTCGCCGCTGAACACCATCAACGTGGAACTGCTCGAACGCATTACCGGCATGCCGGCCGACGATCCGCTCACCGTGGTGCGCATGTTCAGCCTGTATGGGCAGTTTCTGCTGTTCTTCATCGCGCGCCGCTCCACGCTCACGATGCTCGGCTGGGACGACATCGACAGGGCAAAGGCCGACTTTCTGAAGGTGAGCATCGCGGAACAGACGCGCGTGCTGTTGCGCCACTGGAATCGCGAGCGCGACAAGCCCAATCGCTCAAGATAACTAAGCACTATTCAGGCGGCGGGCACGATCACGCGGCGCCAGTGGGGAATCCACGTGGCGCCTCCGCGCCCATGTTAGGGTGCGGGATTCCCTCCCGCATGGAGCCGCCAGCATGTCACCCCTCGCAGCCGTTGCCAGCATTCTCCTCGCTGTTCTACTCGGGGCCATGAGTCCCGGCCCGAGCTTCGTGCTCGTCGCGCGCAACTCGATCGGTCTCTCGCGCCGCGACGGCGTCGCCACCGCGCTAGGCATGGGCACGGGTGCGATCTGCTTCGCGGGCATCGCGCTCGCCGGGCTCTACACCCTGCTCGCCACCGTGGCCTGGCTGTACGCCGCGCTCAAGATCGCTGGCGGCGCCTATCTGCTCTACATCGCTTCGCGCATCTGGCGCGGCGCGGGCTCGCCCGTCACCGTGAGCAGGACGGCCACACCGGACGAGCGCCCCGGCAAGTCGTACTGGAGCGGCCTCACCACCCAGTTGAGCAACCCGAAAACGGCCATTGCCTACGGCGGCATCTTCGTGGCGCTGCTGCCGCATAACCCGCCGCTGTGGTGCTACTTCGCGCTGCCGCCGCTCGTCTTCGCGATCGAAACCGGCTGGTACACGGTCGTCGCGCTGTGCTTTTCGAGCCAACGTCCGCGCGATCTCTATCTGCGCGCCAAGAGCTGGATCGACCGCATTGCGGCCGGCGCGATCGGGGCGCTGGGCCTGCGCCTGATTTTCAGCGCCGGGCATCGCGGGATCTGACGTCGCCCCGCCGGACGCGGCCAGCAGGTCGCGCCCCGCGCTCCGGAATTTATTTCGTGAGGCGCTTGACAATCTATCTTCCAGTAGATAAATTGGAGCCCATGAACACGAAGCTGACAGTGCGGGAGCAGGTTCTCGACCACGCCATCACCCTCATGATGCTGCGCGGCTACAACGGGTTCAGCTACCGCGACCTGTCAGAACTGGTGGGGGTGAAAACGTCGAGCATCCACTATTACTTCCCGTCGAAAGACGACCTGGTGCTCGAAGCGGTGAGCCAGTACAGCGGCGAAGTCATGGCGGGATTGCAGTCGATCGACGCGGCGCTGCCGGCGCGCGAAAAGCTCGCTACGTACACGCGGCTGTTCGGCAAGACGCTGGGCGACGGCAACCAGATCTGTCTGTGCGGCATGCTCGCCGCCGACATCGAGTCGCTGCCGGAAACCGTGCGTCACGCCGTGCAGACGTTCTTCCGCGCCAACGAAAGCTGGCTGGCCGAGGTGCTGGCTCAAGGCGCGAAAGAAGGCACGCTGGTCGTGCGGGGCAAGCCGGAAAGCTCGGCCCGTACGCTGTTCGCGGCCTTGCAGGGCAGCGTCCTGGCGAGCCGGCTGTTCCACACGAAGTCGCGCCTCGAAGATGTCGAAGCCATGTGGCGCGTGGCTCAGTAACGTACTCTGGCCTGTCATACGGGGCGGCTCATCGCCCTTTTATTGGGTCGCGAATTCTATCTTCTGATAGATAGCTAGAAAGAGGAGCATCATGAACGTGTTTCGACGGCCGGAAATCTATCTGGTAATAGATAGAATGCAGAAATTGACGACCGGAAATTCGCAAGCGCTGCTCTTCTGCTGGACCCTGGTGCACATGGCTGTCGCCTTGCACCACTAAATTGAATGCCGTACTCCGCCGTACCTTCAACGAACCGTCTTTGCTCAAAGGAGCCTGTCATGTCGATCGAAAAAGTCCTCTACCGCGCCGAAGCCAACGTCACCGGCGGCCGCGACGGCCGTGCCGTCATTCCCGCCAGCAACCTGGACCTCAAGCTCACCACGCCGCGCGAACTCGGCGGCGCGGGCGGCGACGGCACGAACCCCGAGCAGCTGTTCGCCGCGGGCTACAGCGCATGCTTCATCGGCGCGATGAAGTTCGTGTCGGCGCGCGACAAGATTGCCCTGCCTGCCGATGTCTCGATCACCGGCAATGTCGGTATCGGCCAGATTCCGAATGGCTTCGGCATTGAAGTCGAACTGAAGATTTCGCTGCCCGGCATGGATCGCGCGGCTGCCCAGGCGCTCGTCGACAAGGCCCATATCGTGTGCCCGTACTCGAACGCCACGCGCGGCAACATCGACGTGACGCTCACGATCGTCTAAGCCGCGAGCCGCATGCAGCACGCGCCGAGGGCCGCCAAAAGCGGCCCTCGGCTTTTTTGCCCGCCGCTCACGCGGGTTCACTCAGGTTCTCGCAGCCTGAGCGTCGCGCGCGAGTCCCGCCATGAGACCGCTTGCGCGCTGCACTTTGGCGAGCACTGCGCGATCGAGCACGGAGCGCCCCTCGGGCACCGCGAGCGTGAGAAACGAACGCGCACGCGTGATGCCGGTGTAGACGAGTTCGCGCGTGAGAATGGGGCTGTACGTATCGGGCAGCACGAGCGCGGCGTGAGTGAACTCCGAGCCCTGCGATTTGTGGACGGTGAGCGCGAACACCGTCTCCACGCCCTGCAATCGGCTCGGCGACACCCACTTCACGCCGCCCGACCCATCGCCGGCCGGGAACGCCACACGCAACACGGGCGGCTCCCCCGCCGCAACGGGCAGTTCCAGCGCGATGCCGATATCGCCGTTCATGAGCCCGAGCTCGTAGTCGTTGTGCATGACGAGCACGGGCCGGCCCGCGTACCAGTCGCCGTACGGATCGATGAGCCCTTCTTCGTGCAGCAGGCGCGCCACGCGGCGGTTCAGGCCTTCGACGCCCCACGGACCGCGCCGCAGCGCGCACAGCAGCTGAAACGCGCCATGCGCCTTGAGCACGCCAGCGGCCCAGCCGGCAAGCGCCTCGGGCGCGGCGCCAGGCTCGGGCCGGGTCGTGCGCATCGTTTCGAGGTAGTGGCGGTAGCCCTTGCGCTGCGCGTGCGCGGCGCCGTGTTCGCCCACGCGGCCATCGACGATCAGCGAGCGCAACGGGCCGTCATCGTCGGCGGGACACACGAGGCGCGCGAGATCCTCATAACCGCGCGACCAGATCTTCGCGACTCCCACCGCATCGCCCAGGTTGACGAGCTCGGCCAGCGCGCCGATGCCGCTCTCCGATGCGAAACGATGGCTCTCGCGCAGCATCGCGATGGCCTGGTCGAGCGGCAGGCCGTGCGCGTCGAGCATGGCCGCGTCGATGCGCTCGCCGGTGGCCGCTTCGAGCCACGCCCGCGACGCCTGCGTGTAGTGCCCTTCGCGCGCGCGGTCGCACAATTCGCCCAGCACCGCCCCGGCCTCGACCGAAGCGAGCTGGTCCTTGTCGCCAAGCAGGATGAGCCGCGCGGAGGGCGGCAGCGCGTCGAGCACGGCGGCCATCATTTCGAGGTCGACCATCGAGGCCTCGTCGATCACGAGCACATCCACGGGCAGCGGATTCGCGGCGTCGTGCCTGAAGCGCCGGCTGCCGGGCCGCGTGCCGAGCACGCGATGCAGCGTGGTCACGACGGTCGGAATCGCGTTGCGCAGCGCCACGGCGTCGACGTGCGCCTGCAGCGCGCCGAAAGGCAGCCGCTCCACCGCGCCCGCGATCGATTCGTTCAAACGCGCCGCGGCCTTGCCGGTGGGCGCGGCAAGGCGGATCCGCAACGGCCGAGCGGCACGCGCTCCCTGCTCCGCACGGCCGAGCGCGAGTGTCTGCAGGAGTGCCAACAATCTCACGACGGTCGTCGTCTTGCCTGTGCCCGGCCCGCCCGTGACGATGCTGAACGCGCTGCGCGCGGCGAGCGCGCAGGCGAGCTTCTGCCAGTCGGCGGCGCGCGCAACTTGACCGGCGCGTGGCGCAAACAGCGCATCGAGCGCCGCGCGCGCGATATCGAGCGGCAACGCGGCTTCGAGCTGCGAAGCGCGTGTGAGGCGGCGCTCGATGCCCTCCCGCACGTCCTGCTCGTATTGCCAGTAGCGCCGCAGATAAAGCCGTGTGCCCGCCAGCACGAGCGGCGCATTGCCTTGCGCCACGTCGGCGATCGCTGTCTCCTCGCTCACGAGATCGGGCACCGCGAGCGCCGCGCGCCACTGCGCGAGTGTCACGCCCGCGAGCACTTCGGCAGGCGGCTGCGCCGGCACCGCGGCCAGCATTTGCGGCCCGTCGGGCGGCAGGGACAGCGCGAACGCCGGGTCTTCCAGCGTGGCCTTCAGGTCGAGACACACATGACCGCGCCCAAGCTGATGGCTCGCAAGCGCGGCCGCGAGCAGCAGCAACGGCGGACTGTGCGGCGCTTCCGTCCACAAGAAGCGTGCGAATGCGGCATCGAGCGTACGGAGCCAGCCGCGCTCGACCCAATTGTCGAGCACGCCGAGCATTTGCCCGGCCGTTTCGCGCGCGGCGCCGGGCCGCGGTTCCGGCGCGGCTTCCGGCATGTCCAGATGCTCGAACAGATCGCCGGTGAGGCCGTCCTGCCCCTTCGTGCGGCGCCTCGTCATGCCACATCCTCCAGAGCGTTGCGACGCGCGAACAGCGCGTCGAGTCGTTCGATCAACTCGCGCGGCGGCCGCTCGCAATGCAGCCCCTGCCCCGGCGCGCGGCCGCCGCGCAGGAACAGATACACGGCGCCGCCCACATGGCGGTCGTAGTCGTAATCGGGCAGGCGCGACTTGAGCAGCCGGTGCAGCGCGAACAGATAGAGCACGTATTGCAGTTCGTAGCGCGAATGCAGGATCTGCGCGCGCATTTTCGCGCTCGTGTACGACGCATCGTCCGGACCGAGCCAGTTCGACTTGTAGTCGGCCACGTAGTAGCGGCCTTCGTGTTCGAACACGAGATCCATGAAGCCCTTGAGCATGCCGTTGAGCGTGGCGGCGTCGAGCGCGGGGCGCGCTTCGCCGTCCAGCGTGAATTCGGTGACGAGCGCGTCGATTGCGAGCGTATCGACGGCATGCGCCGTGACCCAGAACTCCAGCTCGGCCATATACGCACCGGGTTCGAACTGCGCGAACGCCACGGGCGCCACGCGCTCGCCTTCGATGTCCGGCAGACGCAGCGGCGTGCGCACGAGTTCGAGCATCCACGCCGTGAGCGTCTCGATCCAGTGCGACCAGCCGCGCACGCTGCAGCGGCGCGCGACCATGTCGCGCACGCGCGCTTCGTCCTGCGCGATTTCGGCGAAGCCTTCGTTGGCGGCCCATTCCATCAGTTCGTGCAGGAAGGTGCCCGCGTCCGCGCCGCGCTCGAACCCGTGCATCGGCGCAAGCGCGGGTGCGACGAGCGTCTGGCCGGCGCTGGCGAAGGCTTCGTCGTCTTCAGGCGGCACGCTCGCCTCGAGCAGTTCGAGGAACACGTCCTCGCTGCGCGTGTCGGGCGCGCCGCGCGCATCGTCCGCTTCGACGGGCACGCCCGAACCGATCGACGTTTCGAGCGTCTTCAGGCTCGAATAGCTCGCGATCCACCAGCGTTCGCGCTCGCGATGCGCGAGCGTGCGCGCCTCGCCGCGCACGGCGCCGGTGTCGCGCAGCGCGAGCACATCGCGGCGCGCGTGGGGCGCAGGCGCGACGGCGATGTCCGTGCACGGGCCGCGCAACGTGTCGAGCCATGCTTCGGTTTCCTGAGCAGGAATGGCCGCGCCGCCGCCCAGCAGATACCCGAACGCGCTCGCCTCAACGCCCTGCACCGGTCCATAGCCGACCCACGTCGCATAACGCGCGCGCGTCAGTGCGACGTAGAGCTTGCGCAGATCTTCGCCGAGACGCTCGCGATCGGCCTGACGCAGCACGCGCGCGTCGGCCTCGAGTGTGACGCGCAATTCGCCTTCGTCGTCGTGCCACTTGAACGGCACGTCGTCGGGCTTGACGGCGCGGTGCGCGCAAGCGAACGCCAAAAACACGAGCGGATATTCGAGGCCCTTCGACTTGTGGATCGTGACCACCTGCACGAGTCCTGCATCGCTTTCCAGACGCAACTGGCGCGCGTCGCCCCCGCCGCCCGCGCTTTCGTCTTCGCGCTGCTCGTCGAGATAGCGGATCAGCGCGTGCTCGCCGTCGAGCTGCGTGCTCGCCTGTTGCAGCAGTTCGGCGAGATGCAGCAGGTTGGTGAGCGCGCGCTCGCCATTGAGCCCTGCGCCAGCCGCCTCGCCAAGCAGGCGCTGCGGCACGTGAAAGTCGTTGAACAAGCGGCGCAACATTGGCAGCACGCCCTTCCGGCGCCAGCATTCGCGGTACTCGCGAAACTGCAGCACACGCGACTCCCACGCGATCTCGTCGTGCCCGAGCCGGTCGAGTTCGGCCCATGCGAGCCCGAGCGTGGGCGTGGCGAGCGCCGTGCGCACGAGGCGGCCGTCGTCGGGCTCGGCACAGGCTGCGAGCCAGAAGCGCAGTTCTTCGGCCTGCGGCGTCTGATACACCGAGTCGCGATCCGAGAGATAGACGCTGCGCACGCCGCGCGCGGCCAGCGCTTCGCGTATCGCCTGCGCCTCGCTGCGGTTGTTGACGAGCACCGCCATGTCGGCGGGCTGCAACGGCCGCATGCCGCGTTCGCCCGAGAAAC
This sequence comes from Paraburkholderia sp. EG287B, assembly GCF_040965595.1. Lineage (NCBI taxonomy): Bacteria > Pseudomonadati > Pseudomonadota > Betaproteobacteria > Burkholderiales > Burkholderiaceae > Paraburkholderia > Paraburkholderia sp. EG287B. Next base: position 239,820 of record NZ_JBFRCG010000007.1, on the reverse strand, counting down.
CCGCTGCCTGCTCCTGGCCGAGATTGAGCAGGCGCACCATCTCGGTCGCGCAGCTGCCGGCCATGCCCGCGAGATACGCGCCCTTGCTGAGCGGCTTGCCATCCGCGGGAGGCGACATCCACCAGACGTTGAGCGCGGGCAGCGCCGCACCGGCGGCAACCAGCTTTTCGGGCCGTCCATGCGCATCGGCAGCCACGAACGGCAACGCGTTTTCGCGTCCATCAGGGCTGCGAAACAAAAACGCACCGCTACCCTCGGGCCGCGATTCCGCCGCTTCGAAGCAGCGGTTCACCGCCTCGACCATGGCGCGCGTCGAGCGGAAATTCTTCTTGAGCGTATAGAGCCGCCCTTCGCAGGCACGACGCGCGCGCAGGTAGGTGTAGATGTCCGCGCCGCGAAACGCGTAGATCGCCTGCTTCGGATCGCCGATCAGGACGATGGCCGTTTCGGCGTCGTGCTCGGCGATCCGATAGACCGTATCGAAGATCTGGTACTGAACCGGGTCGGTGTCCTGAAACTCGTCGATCAGCGCGACCGGATACTGCTTGCGGATGATTTCCGCGAGACGCGGGCCGTTCTCGCGCAGCAGCGCCGCGCGCAGCCGCGTGAGCAGATCGTCGAAGCCCATTTGCGAACGGCGCGCCTCTTCTTCCTCGAAGCGCTTCGCCACCCAGCGCGCCGCGTGACACAGCAGGTCCTGTTTCGCCTCGGGCGGCGCAGCCAGCGACTCGCGCAAGCTTTCCATTGCCACGAAGGCCGCATGCACGGGCGGCTCGCCCTTCACCCAGATCTCGGCCAGACCGGCGGGCGTGAGGCGCGTCCACGCGGCGGCCTTGTCGTCGAAGCCCGGATGCGCGGATTCGGGATCGTTGGCCCAGTCGCGCAGCTTGCCGATCCATGTTTCGCTGTGTTTCGAATTGAGCTTTCTGGCGTCGAACTGCTTCGCCGCGCGCGCCGCGTTGAGCAACGCCTCGACCTCGTCGATCCAGACGCGCCACGGCGCCTTCAGCGTTTCGAGTTCGTTGCGTGCGCGCTGGCGGGCGTCTGCGAGCGCCGCATCGGGGTCGCATGCGTCGGGCAAGAGATCGGCGTGCGCGAGCAGCCCGCGTATCGCGTCGTGCAATTCGTCGGGACTCGCGAACCATGCCCTCACTTCGGCGGCGCTAGCCGCGTCGAGGGGCGCCATGAAGGTGCGCCAGTAGTCGCGCACGACTTCGGCGCGCAATTCCGTCTGGTCGGTTTCGAGCGTCTGCGAGAAGAGGCTGTCGCTGTCGAACGCGTGCTCGCTCAGCATGCGATTGCACCAGCCGTGGATCGTCGAGACCGCGGCCTCGTCCATCCATTCGGCCGCCAGTTGCAGGCGGCGCGCGCACGCGGGCCACTGCTCCGGCGCGTAGTCCTCGCGCAGATCGTGCAACAGGTCTTCTCCCGGCTCGCGCCCGGGCACGTCTTCGGGCTCGACGCGGAAGCATTCGGCGGCTTCGATGAGGCGCGCGCGAATGCGCTCGCGCAGTTCCTTCGTGGCCGCGTCGGTGAAGGTCACGACGAGAATTTCGGGCGGCGTGAGCGCGCGGCCTGCCGTGCGTGCCTCGTCATCGAAATCCGCTTCGTCGCTTGCTGCGTTGAGCGCGCCGTGCCCCAGCACGAGGCGCACGTACAGCATCGCGATCGTAAAGGTCTTGCCGGTGCCCGCGCTCGCTTCGATCAGGCGGCTGCCGTAAAGCGGGAAGCGCAGCGGCTCCAGAACTTGTGCGTCCATGTTCCCGAGCGGATTCATGCTGTCTCTCCTGCCTCGCTCGAGCCCCGCTTCGCACGCGACGACGCGAGCGGCGCGCGGCTCACCGGCAGCAGCAGCGTCGTGGCAAGCGTGATGAAATCGTCGTGGGCAACGAGCGCATCGAAATCGGGGAAAGCGCGGCGCAAATACGCGTTCGTCTCGCGCTCGCCCGGCGTGCGGGCATTGCCCTCGTAGGCCACGTGTGCGGCTTCCCACGCTTCGGCTGGCACCATCGCGCGTGTGCCGTCGAATGGATCGGGCAACTTGCGCAGCCATGCAAACGCGGTCTTCACCGCGAGCGGCAAGGGCCGGCGCGCGCCGTCGTCCCATGCGGCCAGCAACGCGAGCAGATAGTCGCGCGCAACCTGCGCGTCGAGCGGCGCGAACTCCACCACGCCCACCTTGCTCACGATCACCGTGGTCACCGGACCGGCCGCGATCTGCGCGGCCACGTGCGCGACCCAATAAGGTACGAGACGGTCGCTGCGGTAGCGGCTGTCCTTCACGAGCGTGCCCGGCTCCAGAATCACACGGCCGAGCGCGCCGTCCGGGCCCGCGCGCAAATCGTCGAGCCAGTCGTCGAGCGAGACGATGCGGCCTTCCAGCGTCGCATCGAGACGAATTTCGTATTGATGCTCGAGCGGTTCGGGCCAGCGCGCGAGCGCCTTGCGATATTCGGCGAAAAGCTCGGGCATGGGCGCGAGCAGTTCTTCGCCGATCACCTCGCCAAAGCCGCCGGTCGCAAGGTCGCCGCTGCGATGCATGCGTTCGAGGCGCGCGAGCGCGGCCGGTTCGAGATCGTCTTCGCCGCGCTCCATCGCCAGGACCTGCGCGTGGATCAGCTCGCCCTGGAGCTGCCACGCCTGCAACGCGTCCACCTCGAAGGGCTCGTGATTTTCGCTCGCCGCATCTTCGCTTTCGAAGGCCACGCGCAGACGCTGCCGGAAGAAGCTGCGAACCGGCTCGCGCAGGAATTCGCCGAGTTCGCGAATCGACAGCGGCTCGTCGCGTTCAGTCGGCGCGAGGACTTCGGCGTTCGCTTCAGCCGCAGGCCGCACCTGGGCAGGCTTGCCCCACTCGTGCGCATACGTGTAGAGCGTCGCCTCTTCGGGGCGCGGCGGAAAATAGTCCGGGCTGAACGGCTGCAGGCGATGCTCGATGGTCAACGCGTCGAGCAGCGCTTCGCCATCGTTGTCTTCATCGCCTTCGAGCCGCCAGCCGGCCTTCAGATGGTCGCGCAACTGTCCGACCAGCACCGAAGGCGGGCGCGGCGTGTTGTCGGTCACGCTGCGCCCGATCCACGACACATGCAGATGGTCGCGCGCCGAGAGCAGCGCTTCGAGAAACAGATAGCGGTCGTCTTCGCGGCGCGAGCGGTCGCCGGGACGATAGTCGCGGCGCATGAGGTCGAAGTCGAGCGGCGTGCGGCTGCGCGGATAGTCGCCGTCGTTCATGCCGAGCAGGCACACGCGCCGGAACGGAATCGCCCGCATCGGCATGAGCGTGGCGAAAGTCACCGCGCCCGCGAAGAAGCGCTGCGAGAGGCCGCCGCCTTCGAGCGCCGCGAGCCAGTTTTCCGCGACGATGGCGAGCGGCAGGGTCTGCGTGAGCGCCGCTTCATCGCAGGCCTCGCGCCATGTTTCGAGCGCGCCGTCGAGGCGATCGAGCGTGTAGGCGTCTTCGTCCTGCGCCGCGAAGAAGGCCGCCTTCAACGCGCGCAGACGCTCGCACCACGCTTCCACCGTGGCCGGTTCGCGCAGCGTACGCCATGCGTGGTCGAGTGCATCCACGAGGCGCGTGAGCGGGCCCAGCAACGCTGCGTCGAGCCCGCCGATTTCGCTGTACGGCTCGATGCCGCGCCATGCGCCCGCACGCTCGCCCGCGGCGTAGCCCAGCAGCATGCGGCGCAGACCGAACGCCCAGCTGTTGGGCGCGCTGAGTTCGTCGGCCTGGGGGAGCCCGAGGCTCGCGCGCTGGCCCGCGTGCAGGCCCCAGCGGATATTTGCGCCGTCGATCCAGTTGCGCAGCGTCGGCACGTCTTCGGCGTCGATGCCGAAGCGCGCGCGCACGGCCGGCACTTCGAGCAGATCGAGCACGTCGCTCACCGTCACGCGCGAGTACGGCAGCGCAAGCAGCATTTCCAGCGCGCCGATGAGCGGATCGAACGCGCGCTGCGCGCGGTCGGCCACGCTGAACGGAATGCTGCGCGGATCGTTGCCGTCGAGCAGGCCGAACACGGCCTGGATATGCGGCGCGTAGACCTCGATGTCGGGCACCATCACGATCACGTCGCGCGGACGCAGCGTGGGGTCCGCCGCAAATGCGGCGAGCAGGCGGTCGTGCAGGATCTCCACTTCGCGCTGCGCACTATGCGCGATGTGAAAGCGAATCGATTCGTCTTCCTGCGCATCGACCGGTTCCCAGTGCTCGCGCGTCTCGCCGAGCGGCCGCAGATCGCGAATGTCGTCCTGCAATTGCGAGAGCAGCGTGAGCGCGTCCTCGCCGTCGAACAGATCGATGCGCTGGCCGATGCGCGTGAAATGCGGCGTGTACGTCTCGCGCGCTTCGTCGCTATCGTATTCGTCGAGCAGGCCGATGAAGTCGCGCCCCTGCTTGCCCCAGGCCGCGAGCAGCGGCTGCGAATGCAGATGCAGCTGCGCCTCGTCGAGCTGGTTCGGTGCGCCCGCGCGGCGGCGCTGGCGCGCGTGGCGTGCGCGCAGCAGGTCCTGGTCGGCGACGATGTCGGCCCAGTAGTGCATGCAGGGGTTATGCACGCACATCAGTACCTGGCTCCAGCGCGAGAGCGCCGCGAGGACTTCCACCGACTGGCGCGCGAGGCTCGAAATGCCGAACACCACGAGCCGGCGCGGCAAGCCTTTCGGCCGGGCGTCGCCCTCCTGCCATGACTGCGCGCGCGCCATGAACGCTTCGTGCACGGCGGCGCGCCCGGTGTCACGCAGGCCGATGCCGTCTTGCGCCTGCGCGCCCACATCCGCGAGCAGCGCGCGCCAGAGCGCCGCCTGCCAGCGCGCCTCCTCGGGCAACGGTGTGCGCACGTTGCGCGCGTCGATCAGCACGTCCTCGTTCGCGGCCCACGCTGCGAGCCAGTCCGCGCGATAGACCTGGTACTGGTCGAGCAGATCCGCCACGCGCTGCGCGAGCTGGAAGCACTTGCGCTGGTCCTCGTCGTTGGCCATGAAGCGCTTGAGCGGCTGATAGCCCGGCTCGTCGAGCAGCGCCGGCAGCATGCGCATGAGACGCCAGACGAGGCGCGACTTGTCGAACGGCGAGACCGCGGGCACCGCGTCGTTGCCGAGCACGGCGCGATACACCTGCCACAGGAAACGCGACGGCAGCGACATTTCGAACGCCGCCGCGATCCCGCAGCCGCCCTCCTCGGGATCGGCGGCAAACGCGAGCTTGAGCCACTGCGCGATGCCGTTGCTCTGCACGAGGAACATTTCCTTTTCGAGCGGCGCGATCGGGTTCTGGCCGATCCAGCTCACGATCAGGTCGCGCATGCGCTCAGGCTGATTGCCGTGAACGAGCATCAGCCCGGTGGGCAGCTCGCGCGCGCTCAAGCGAGGCTCCGGCACGCCTGACACAGGTTACGCGCGGGTTGGGCAGATGGGGCGAGGAAGCGGAGAAAAGGAATTGCGGCCATGTCGCCTGTTCGTGTTTGGTGCCGGTACATACCGGTACGCGCTGGTGCGCGCCGGTATTTGCCGATATGAATGGCGCAGACGGCATTGCGCCCGCGCGATGCAACAGTTTACGACAATCGGGACCGCGGCGAGCGCCGCTTTCATGCGCAGGCTGCGGTGTGGACTCCGGCAGGCGCGACCTAGCCCAAACGCTTGCCGGTAGCCGGATCGAAGAAATGCAGGCGCGCCGGCGGCAGGTGCACCGCCAGCCGCTCGCCGGGCGTGGGCCGCGTTTCGTGCGGCAGACGCACCACCACATCGGCGCTGCCCCAGCGGCCGTGCACGAGATTGTCCGCGCCGAGCAATTCACAGGTCTCGACTTCGAGCGTGACCGGCTCGTTGGCGCCGCGCGCGTGCATATGCTCGGGCCGCACGCCCAGCACACATTCGGCGCCCTTCGGCAGCCAGGCCGGCGCATCGCCGAGCGGCAGATGCGGCCCGTTGCCCGCGATTTCGAAGCGCCGGCCGTCGTCGCTCACGCGCCCGCGCAGCAGGTTCATGGCCGGCGAGCCGATGAAGCTCGCCACGAACATCGAAGCGGGCCGGTCGTACACTTCGCTGGGCGTGCCGATCTGCTCCGCGCGCCCGCCGTTGAGCACCATCACGCGCTGCGCGAGCGTCATCGCCTCGATCTGGTCGTGCGTGACGTACAGGCTCGTCGTACGCAGACGCGCATGCAGACGCTGGATTTCAAGGCGCATCTGCACGCGCAGCTTCGCGTCGAGGTTCGAGAGCGGCTCGTCGAACAGGAACACCGACGGCTCGCGCACGATCGCGCGGCCCATCGCCACGCGCTGGCGCTGGCCGCCCGAAAGCTCGCGCGGCTTGCGCTCGAGCAGCTTGCCCAGTTCGAGGATCTCGGCGGCCGCCGCCACGCGCGCATCGATCGTCGCGCGGTCGAGCCCCTGCAGCTTGAGGCTGTAGCCCATGTTGCGCGCGACCGTCATGTGCGGATAAAGCGCGTAGTTCTGGAACACCATGGCGATGTCGCGATCCTTGGGCTCCACGCGATTGACCACTTTCTCGCCGATGGCGATCTCGCCCGACGTGATGGTCTCCAGCCCCGCGACCATGCGCAGCAGCGTGGACTTGCCGCAGCCCGACGGCCCGACGAGCACCATGAACTCGCCGTCCGCCACCTGCACGTCGATGCCGTGCAACACCTGTTGCGCGCCGTCGTACGACTTCGTGACGCCCCGTATGCTCAATGCCGCCATGCCGTCCCCCGAATTGCCTTCATGCTTATTTCTCCACGTCCACGAGGCCGCGCACGAACCAGCGCTGCATGGCCAGCACCACCACGAGCGGCGGCAGCATGGCGATCATCGTCGCGCACATCACGAGATGCCATTGCGTCGCCGCGTCGCCACTCGAAATCATGCTCTTGATGCCCACCACGGCGGTCGTCATCGAAGCCGTGCTCGACATGAGAATCGGCCACAGATACTGGTTCCAGCCGTAAATGAACGTAATGACGAACAGCGACGCGATGTTCGTTCTGGAAAGCGGCAGCACCACGTCCCAGAAGAAACGCAGCGGCCCCGCGCCGTCGATACGCGCGGCCTCGATCAACTCGTTGGGCAGCGTGAGGAAGAACTGGCGGAACAGAAACGTGGCCGTGGCCGAGGCGATGAGCGGCAGCGTGAGACCCGCGTACGTGTTCGTGAGATGCAGCGTGGCCGCGACCTGCACCGTGGGGAAAATGCGCACTTCCACGGGCAGCATGAGCGTCACGAAGATCAGCCAGAACGCGAGGCGCCGGAACGGAAAGCGGAAGAACACGATCGCATACGCCGAAATGATCGATATGGCGATCTTGCCCACCGAAATCACGAGCGCCGTGATGACGCTGTTCATGAGCATCACGCCGAACGGGCTCGCCGCACTGCCCGTGCCCACATTCCACACGGTGGCCATGTTCGCGAACAGATGGGTGCCCGGCACGAGCGAGAGTGGCACCGAGAAGACTTCCTTCTCGTTCATCGTGGCAGCGCAAAACGCCACGTACACGGGGAAGGCCACCACCGCCACACCGAGCAGCAGCATGAGGTGGCAGAACAGGTTGAAGTACTTACGATTCTCGACCATCAGTACTGCACCCGTCGTTCGATGAAGCGGAACTGGAAGATCGTGAGCGCCGTCACGATCACCATCAGCACGACCGACTGCGCGCCCGAGCTGCCGATGTCGAGGCCCCGGAAACCTTCGTCGAAGATTTTGTAGACGAGCGTGCGCGTGGCCTGGCCGGGCCCGCCGCCGGTTGCCGCGTCGATCACGGGGAAGGTGTCGAAGAGCGCGTAGACCACGTTCACCACGAGCAGAAAGAAGCTCGTCGGCGAAAGCAGCGGGAATGCGATGCCGAAGAAGCGCCGCACGGGGCCCGCGCCGTCGATGGCGGCCGCCTCGAACAGCGATTGCGGAATCGACTGCAGGCCCGCGTAGAAGAACAGGAAGTTGTAGCTGATCTGCTGCCAGACCGATGCGATCACAACGAGCGCCATGGCCTGCCCCGGGTTGAGCGCGTGATTCCACGTCACGCCGAAGCGTGCGAGCGCGAAGGTCACGAGGCCGATGCTCGGGTTGAACAGAAAGCCCCACAACACGGCGGCAATGACGGGCGCGACCGCGTACGGCCAGATCAGAAACGTTTGATAAAAGCGCTTGCCGCGCGTCACATGGTGCGCCATGGCCGCCAGCAGCAGCGAAATGGCGAGGCCGCCGAACGTGACGAGCGCCGTAAACACGAGCGTCGTCTGGACCGAGGCCAGATAGAGCGGATCGCGCAGGAGCCGCGTGAAGTTGGCGACGCCGACGAAGACCGACGACGTGCCGAAGGCGTCCTGGGCCTGGGTGGACTGCAGCAGCGCCACCCCGGCCGGCCACAGGAAAAAGATCACGGTCACCGCAAGCTGCGGGCCGACGAGCAGGTACGGCAGCAGGCTCGCCCCAAAACGGGAGCGTTGTTCCATTGCGTCACTCTCCTCGAGTGGCGGCGTTCGGACGAGCGCGAACACCGGTTGACGCGGCTTGTTGATCGAATTGAGCCGCCTCATGGGCGGCGCCGCGTTCGCATTCTAGCCGAGACTCGTGACAATGCGGGTCAAAGCACGGGAGTGGAGGCCGCGCTCGGGCGCCGGGAGCGGGATTGACGCGGGGAGGTATGGGGCGAGAGGGCTGCGCGGAGGGTCGATCCGGCGCGCAGCGTCTCCCGATCGCGAAAATAGCGGGGGCGTCGCGCGCCCCCTGGCTTCATTGTTCGACTCGCCGCTCAGGCAAGCGCCGCAGCGGCGAATTTGCCCATGTCCGTGGCCGGATCGCGCAGCGCATCGAGGTCGAGCTTCACGCCCTTGCCCACGAGTTTCTTGCCGCACAGGAAATCGGGCATCGAATTGACGGCGTCGACCGCGAGCAGCACGCGGTCCTTCAGGTAGTACACCGCGAAGCGCCGCGCTGCCGGGTCGCCGCGCACGATGGCCTCGTCATGGCCTTCGAGCAGGCCCACCGTCTGCAGCTTGAGGTCGTACTGATCGGACCAGAACCACGGCGCGTCGCACGCGGGGCGCGGCTTGCCGACGATGGCAGAGGCCGCGAGCTTCGCCTGCTCCACCGCGTTGTGCACGCTTTCCAGGCGCCCCGCGCGGCCATAGTGAGCAAGCGGCCGGTGCGCACAATCGCCGATCGCAAAGACGTCCGGGTCGCTCGTGCGCGCGTCGTCGTCCACCTGAATGCCGTTGGCGCACGTGATGCCCGCCGCCTTCGCGAGCGCCTCGTTCGGCAGGATGCCGATGCCGACCAGCGCGAGCGTGGCGGGGACGATCTCGCCGTCCGCGAGCTTCACGCCGGTGAGCTTGCCGTCCTCGCCCACGAGCGCCTCGATCTTCGCGTTCAGGCGCACTTCCACGCCCTGCGCGCGATGCTCGTTCGCATAGAACGTGGAAACGGTCTCGCCCGTCACGCGGCCCAGCACGCGCGGCGCGGCTTCGAGCACGGTGACTTCGTGGCCGAGCTGGCGCGCCGCCGCGGCCGCTTCGAGGCCGATATAACCGGCGCCGATCACCACGAGCTTTTCGCCCGGCTTCACGCGCTCACGCAGCACATCGGCGTCGGCGAGCGAGCGCAGCGCGATCACACCTGCGAGATCGTGGCCCGGCACCGTCAACGCGCGCGGCGTCGAGCCGGTGGCGAAAATCAGCTTGTCGTATTGCAGCGGGCTGCCGTCGGCGAGCGTGAGCGTGCGGCTCGCGCGGTCGAGCGACTGCGCGCTCGCGCCGAGCTTCAGCTCGATGCGCTGCTCGTCGTAGAACGCGCGCGGTTTGAGCCACAGGCGCTCGACGTCGGCCTCGCCCTTCAAATAGGCCTTGCTGAGCGGCGGCCGGTGATAAGGCGGCACCGGTTCTTCGCCGACCAGCACGACGCGGCCGCCAAACCCGTATTGCCGCAGCAGCGCAGCGGCGTTGCCGCCCGCGTGCCCTGCCCCAACGATCACCACCGTGCCGCCGTCTTCTTGCATGTCCGCTCCCGCTTTTTCCGCTTTCTACCCGTTGATTGATTCATTGCGCGCATCGGCGGCCACGACTCGTACGCACGCGTGAACCCTCGCGCCCATGAGCCGCCCGCGCCGTCCGCCGCGTCAGGAACGAGATCATCTCATGGTTCGCACTTGCACACGGCAATCAGTCGAAGGCGCGATCGTTCGGCGCGGCATAGAGCGCGCGCAGTTGTTCGCTCATCGGAAACGCGAAGTTCACGCCCTTGGGCGGCACCGGCTTCTCGAACCACTTCGCGTACATCGCATTGATTTCGCCGCTCTTCATGAGCGCCGCCATCGTGTCGTTCACGAGCTGCCGGAACTCGGGGTCGCCGTTGCGCATCATGAAGGCATAGGCCTCCGACGATTGCGGCGTGCCCACGATCACCCATTCGGAAGGCTTCGCTGTGAGCGAGCGCGTGCCGGCGAGCAGCACGTCGTCCATCATGTAGGCCACGGCGCGGCCCGACTCGAGCGTGGTGCGCCCCTCGCCATAATCGCGCGCGCTGATGACGCGCATGTTCATCTGCTTGTCGATGTTCATGCGCCGCAAGATACGCTCGGACGTCGTGCCCTGGTTGGTGAGTACGGTCTTGCCCGCGAGATCGGCGAAGTCGTGAATGCCCGAGTCCTTGCGCGTGAGCAGGCGCGTGGTCGCGACGAAGAACGTATTGGAGAAGCTCACCTGGGCCTGGCGCGCCTTCAGGTTCGTCGTGACGCCGCACTCCAGGTCCACGGTGCCGTTCTGCACGAGTGGAATGCGGTTTTGCGAAGTGACGGGAATGAAATGCACCTGCAGGTTCGGGCGCTTCGTCCTGAGCTTGACTGCGTCGATGACCTTGTCGCAGATGTCCTGCGAAAAGCCGATCACCTGGTTGTCGCCGATCACATAAGAGAACGGCACCGAAGTCTCGCGATAACCAATGGCGATGATGTTCGCCGAGCGGATCTTCTCGAGCGTAGGCTGCGCGACCTGGGCGGCCGCGGGCTGCAGCAGAGAGAGACACGGCACGATGGCCCAGCAAGCCAGTGACAGCCGCTTCAGTCGGTTCATGGGTCGGTCCTCGTCGTCACGCTTCGTCTGCCGCTGTTATTTCGCGCGGTCGAAGCATCCATTTGTCGCCACAATCGATCATCGCGCAACATGTGGGAAATACCACGCGTTTCCCGCGATGTTAAGCCGATCATGGAAAAAAGCAGGCGTGCATGGCCGCTGCTTTCATCGCTCATGCTGCGCAATCGTCACGGTGAATGCGATCAGCCGTTGACGAGCTTCCTCGGCTGCAGCAGCGCCAGTACCGCGCCCAGCACCATGGCCGCCGAAACGCAGTACATGCCCGCGTTCGTGCTTTGCGTCACGTCCTTCATCCAGCCGATGATCGACGGGCTCACGAAGCCCGCGAGATTGCCGATCGAGTTGATCATGCCGATGGCCGCGGCCGCCGAGCCGCCCGCGAGAATCGCGCTCGGCCAGGTCCAGAACACGGGCATCGTGGCAAGCATGCCGGCCGCGCCCACCGAAAGCGCGAGCATGGCGAGCGGCACGTTGTTGCCGAACACGGTGCTCAGATACAGGCCGATTGCCGATGCCAGCGAAGCGATCGCGAAGTGCCAGCGGCGCTCGCCCGTGCGGTCGGCGCTCTTCGCGACGAACAGCATGCTGAACACGGCGCATGCGTACGGAATGGCGGTGAGCAGGCCCACGTCGAGCACGTTCTTCACGCCGCTCGCCTTGATGAGCGTAGGCAGATAGAAGCTGATGCCGTACAGGCCCATCATGCAGCAGAAGTAAATCACGGCCATGAGCCACACGCGCCCATTGGCGAACACCGCGCCGATCGATGCGTGGCCCTTGCCCGCCTGGTCCTGCGCGATATTGCGTTCGAGCACGGCCTTCTCGTCGTCCGAGAGCCAGTTCGCCGCGCGAATGCCGTTGGGCAGATAGAAGAGCGTAATCACGCCGAGCACGAGAGAAGGAAGCGCTTCGATCAGGAAGAGCCACTGCCAGCCCGTCCAGCCGTTCGCGCCGGTGAAGGCCGAGAGAATCCAGCCCGAAAGCGGGCCGCCCAGCACGCCCGCGATCGGAATGCCGATCATGAAGAGCGCATTCATGCGGCTGCGGCGCGCGGCCGGGAACCAGTAGGTGAGATACAGCACGATACCAGGGAAGAAGCCCGCTTCGGCCACGCCCAGCAGGAAGCGCACGAAATAGAACTGCGTTGGCGTCTTCACGAGCAGCGTGGCCGCCGACAGCACGGCCCACGTAATCATGATGCGCGCGATCCACACGCGCGCGCCCACGCGGTGCATGAGGATATTGCTCGGGACTTCGAAGAAAAAATAGCCGATAAAGAAAATGCCCGCGCCGAGACCGTAGACGGTTTCGCTGAACTGCAAGTCGCTCAGCATCTGGAGCTTGGCGAAGCCTACGTTCACGCGGTCGAGATACGCGGCCACATAGCAAAGGAAGAGAAACGGCAGCAGACGCAACGTCGCCTTCGAATAGGCGCGCGTCTCGAGATTTTGTAATGCGGCCTTCGACTGGCCACCGGCGATCGTATTCATGGTCTCCAACATGGTGCAAATCCAGATGCCGCACAACGGCGCACGGCACGATGCAAAGTGCATGATCGTAGCGAGAGGCAACAAATGTTGTCAATCGTCTGTAAGCAACAGGAAGATGGACGAACCCTCACTGGCCCGGGACCAGGCGCTAGAATCGTCGAACCGGGGTCTCGACGAACCCCTTGCACTGGAGGACCGCGCGCCATGAATTCGACCCCGTTGCCCCGCCGCCCGCGCGTGTATCTCGCCGGCTTCGACGTCTTCCGGCGCGATGCGCTCGAGCACGGCGCACGCCTCGTCGCCGCGTGTGCGGAATTCGGCTTCGAGGGCGTCTATCCGCTCGATGCGCAGGCGCCCGCGGACCTCGACGGCCCGCGCAAGGCCGCGTGGATCTATCGCGCGAACGTCGAATCGATCCGCGCCGCCGATATCGTGATGGCAAACGTCAATGACTTTCGCGGCCCCGGCGAGCCCGACTCGGGCACCGCCTTCGAGATCGGCTATGCGGCCGCACTCGGCAAGGAAATCTGGGCCTACTCGTCCGACCAGGGCACGCTCATCGAACGCGTGCCTTCCGTGCCCGACGCGCAGGGGCGCGTGTGCGACCGCGGCTATCTGGTGGAAGATTTCGGCCTGGCGAAGAACCTGATGATCGCGTGCGCGGCGCGTCTCGTGCAGGGCGACGCGCGCGCGTGTCTCGAAGCCATGGCGCAGGGGCGCACGCCATAACCGCGTGCAAACGCCTGCGCCGGTGCCTGCGAAAGAATCAGTGATGCATGGTGCTCATCGTGCTCATGCGCTGGAGCGCGCGAATGCGCGCCACCGCGGGGCGGTCCGTCACGGCCACCTGATAGAGCTTCGCGAGATCGGCCTTGAGCGCCGTGCGTGAGCCGGCGTCGAGATACACCATGTGACCCGAAGGATAAAAGCGCGCGCTCAGGTTGTCGCGCACCTTCTGGTCGAGCAGCGGCATCTTCTGCAGGTCGATCACGGTCTGGTAGAACGGCGTGACGAAGTCGTAGTAGCCGTTCGCGGAAAGCACGCGCAAATCCGGATTCAGCGCCATCACTGCCGCGAGATCGCCGGCCGTGTAAAGCACGATATTGCCCTGCGCGTCCACGCCCTTTTGCGCGCCCGTCGGATCGATATGACCGAAGTTCCAGTTCTTGAACGCCTGGTCGTTCAGGTCCGTGAACGACGAGTTCGTGCGGAACTTGAGCTGCTCATTCAGGTAGCTGTTCCACATCGCCGTATAGACGCCGCTCACCGCCGTCATGGTGGGATCGTTGCCGCCCGAGTTGGGGTCGATATTGCCGGCAATGCCCGTGTCGATGGCGGTCACGCGGCCGTCGTACGAGCCGAGCGCCACGCCCTTGTCCTTCAGGAGCGAAGTGAGAAAAAGCGAATTGCCGCGGCTGTCGTACGAGGCGATGTCGAGATTCCACGACTCCAGCGTTTCCGTGTCGATGCCCGTGTATTGCGACAACGTCTTGAGCGTGGCAGGAATGCTCTTGTCGTTCGGATCGGGAAACTTCGAGAGCGCCTGCACGTAATCGGTGCGCGCGAATTGCGCGACCTGCGCGGCGAACGCCTGCAAGTCCTTCGGCGCGGGCGTCACGCCGAGGCGCTTGTGGTACCACGCGTCGGCGGCCGCCGTGGGCAGCGCGCCCACCGGATTGCCGCTTTGCGTGTAATCGAGAATCGACGACTGCAGCGTGATGCCGTTCAGATCCACGCCGTCCTCGTGCAGCCGGTAGGCCAGCACGCAGCTACGCGCCGTGCCATAGGATTCGCCGTAGAGAAACTTTGGCGAATTCCAGCGATCGTTCGCCGTGAGGTAGCGCTTGATGAACTGCTTGAGCGAATCCGCGTCCTGATCCACGCCCCAGAAGTCGCGGTTGTGATGCGGCGCGATCGCGGCCGAATAGCCCGTGCCCACCGGATTGATGAAGATGAGGTCGCTCTTGTCGAGCAGGCTGTCCGGATTGTCTTCGAGCGTATAGGGCGCGGGCGGCGTGAAGCCCGGCATCGAGGTCTTGATGCGCTTGGGCGCGAACGAGCCGAGCAGCACGAATACGGAAGACGAGCCCGGGCCGCCGTTGTAGAAGAATGTGACGGGACGGTCCTGCGCCTGCACGCCGTCCTTCGTGAACGCCACGTAGAAGATCTTGGCGTTGGGCTGCGAGCTGCTCGGATCGACCGTCACGAGGTGACCGGCCGTTGCCGTATAGGTAATGACTTCCTTGCCGATCTGGATGGCGTGATGCGTGACCGCGGCGTTCTCGGTCATGTCGGTGACGAAGTCGTCGGGACCGTTGCCGTAAGCGGTGGGATCGAAGCACGGCTGGTCGGCCTGGGAGCGATGCTTGCCGTTGCCGCTCGCGGGGCTGGCCCCTTGAGCACCGCCGTTGCCCTTGGTGGACTGCGCTTCGTCGTTCATGTCGTCTCCACTTTCTGTGTGTGTGCGTTTGAGACAGTGAATGCAACTTCGAATGCAACCTCTCATGCAACCCGCATCGCGCCCGCCGCCTGGCTCTCGTGTTCAACTCGCGTCGCGGCGGCGTGCCGCGCTCATCCTACGCCGAGCCGAGCGCGGTTGCCACCTTGCTGCCCACCGGCGTGCCGAGGCCCGTGCAGGCGTCCCAGCCCGGCGCCGCCGAGAAGTCGCCATTGCTGCCGCTCGTCACGTCGTTGAAGGCGCCGGGCTGCGCGTAGAGCTTCGCGTTCGCGAAGCCCACGGGCGTGCCGCGCGCCGCGTTGATGCGCGCGATCAGCGCCGCCCACAGCGGCGCGACGGCGCTCGTGCCGCCCACCACCGTATCCGCGCCCGCCACGCGCACCTCGTAGCCCGTGGCGGGATCGGCGTCGGCGGAGACGTCGGGCACGCCGCGCCGCACCAGCGCGCCCGCCCCGCCGCTGCCGCGCACGACGCGCAGGCCTTTTTGCCAGTCCGGCAGCGCGAACGTCGCGCTCACGCCGCCGCCGGTCGCGCCGTTATCGCCTTCGCTCCACACGGTTTCCTGCGAGATGCGTCCGTTCGACGCCGCGATGTGCGTGCCGCCGCAGCCGAGCGCGTAAGGGCTCGACGCGGGAAAGTCGACATGATCGGCGCCGTCGCTCACGCCGTCCGACGAGCCGCTGTCGCCCGAAGCCGCGCACACGGTCACGCCGAGCGCGACAGCCGTTTGCAGCGCGTCGTTCAGCGCGCCGAGCGTTTGCTGCGACCACGCCGACTCCGGCGCGCCCCAGCTGATCGAGATGACTGAAGGCTTACGCTGGCTGTCGTGCAGCGCGGCGCTCACCGCATCGACGAAACCTGCCTCGCTGTTCGGCGCGAAATAGACGGCGATGAGCGCCCCTGGCGCCAGCGAACCGGCGATCTCCACGTCGAGCGTGACTTCGGCGTCGGGGCCGTTCGGGTCGCCGGTCGGCGCGTTCGTCGCCTGATCGACGGACACGTCCTCCACGCGCGGCGCGCTCACCCCCAACTCGTTGAAATACGCGCTGAGGTCTGCCGTGTCATAGCCGCCGCCCATTTCGATGACGGCAATGCACTGGCCGCTGCCGTCGCCCGCGGGAAAGCTGTAAAGCTCCGCGAGTTGCAAAGGCGTGAACGATCTGGTTACCGCGCGCGCGGCGCGGATAGGCGGACGGATCGGTGCACCGGGTGTGCCTGGCGCGTCTGCCGGCGCGTTGGTCAGACTCGTCGGCACGATGCGAAAGTGCGGCTGCGCCTTCGCGCGATTGTCGAGCCCCACCACGGCGGTGACGACCTCGTGCATGTCTTCCGGCAAGTGCAGGGGGCCGCTCGGCTGGTGAAAGTGATGGGTGGTTTTGCCGACCTGATGCTCGAAACGCTGCAGGTCGATGCCGAAGGCGGCGTTGTACTGCTGCACCGTGCCCGAGAGCACGACGCGGCGCGCCGAGCCGTCGGCCAGATCCACGGTGAGCCCATGCGCGCTCGCGAACTGCTCGACACGTTCGATGTCGGCAGCGCTGGCGCCAAAGCGCCGCTCGTATTCCTCGCGCGAAACTGGCTGCGCGGCGGGATCGTTCGCGGCGAGCCGGTCCACCAGCTCGTGAAATTCTGCCGACGCCTGACGCCGCAGGATCAGCACGATCCTGAAACGCTCCGCCGGGTCGCAAGCGCCGACGCACTGCGCGCCAGCGGGCGCGGGATGTTCACTGCCTGCCACGGGAAGGTGCCTGGTCATGGACGGTTGCTCCTCCTTGAAGCGCGTGCCTGGATTCTGGCCTTCGGACACGCGTTGAATGACGGGAGTTCCGCGCGCCAAACCGGCCCGGAATGCCGTACAGAATCGTTGGGATATTCACGCAGCATGGCCGCCGCACGAGCGGCCCGCCACGCAGCACGAACGCAAACGACGCGCTGAGCGCATTCGGCATGCCCGCCAGAACCGTTATACACCGGTGACGATTGCAAAGTTGTCACGGCGACGCGGGAAGGCCAGGTCGCGGAGAATGTCGGGAAGTGATGCGAGATGGGCGAAACGCGCGCCGGCGTCGAGCCCGCGCGCTTGAAGTACCCCGTAGCGTGATTGTGGCGCTATGGAGTTTTATGCTGCAGCGGGCAGCGCCGCCGGCAGATGCGCTTGCAGATAGGCTTCGAACTCGTCCTTGACCTCCGGATGGCGCAGCGCGAACTCCACCGTCGCCTTGAGGTAGCCGAGCTTGCTGCCGCAGTCGAAACGCGTGCCCATATAGCGGTACGCGAGCACCTGTTCTTCGGTGAGCAGCGACTGCAGGGCGTCGGTAAGCTGAAGTTCGCCGCCTGCGCCCGGCTTCAGTGCGCGCAGATGTTCGAAGATCGTGGGCATCAGCACGTAGCGGCCCACGACGCCGAGATTCGACGGCGCGACTTCCGGCGCCGGCTTTTCGACGATGCCCGACAGCTTGAACACATCCTCTTCCCATTCGCGGCCGTCGACGATGCCGTACGACGCGCTGTCTTCACGCGCGATCGATTCGACGCCCACCACCGAGCTGTGATAGTGATTGAACGTGTTCACGAGCTGCTTCATGACCGGCGTGGGGCTGTAGAGCAGGTCGTCCGCGAGAATCACGGCGAACGGCGCGCCGCCCACGAGCTTTTCCGCGCACAGCACGGCGTGGCCCAGACCGAGCGCCTCGGCCTGGCGCACGTAGAAGCAGTCCACATTGGCTGGCTTGATGCTGCGAACGACGTCGAGCAGCTTTTGCTTGTTGCGGGCTTCGAGTTCGCATTCGATCTCGTACGACTTGTCGAAATGGTCTTCGATCGCGCGCTTGCTGCGGCCGGTCACGAAGATCATTTCGGTAATCCCCGCAGCGATCGCCTCTTCCACCGCGTACTGAATGAGCGGCTTGTCGACGATCGGCAGCATTTCCTTCGGGCTCGCCTTGGTGGCGGGCAAGAAGCGCGTCCCAAGGCCTGCAACAGGAAATACCGCTTTGGTTACTTTCAGCATGATGTCCATTCCCAGATCGTTCGTTTGAGTCTCGGTCTCGCAGCGAGGCAAGCCGACTTCCCCGAGGTTCTGCCGTGGCAGATTCTTGTGTTGAATGAGATTGTTTAGCGCCTTTTAAGGAATAAAAAAAGGCCAATAAATTCGGATGACTCGCTTCCGGCATAACACCGGAAATTATTGCCACTCACACAGAATAATTCCAACCGGATCGGCATGAATTTCCTGTTCCGTCTTGTGTCAATGACGCGTCTTGTTCGGGCGCAGTCTACTCCGCCTCGTCGACGGGCGGCAAGGCGCCGGAGCGCGTGCGTGCGCGCCGGATGGGCTCATTGCGCAACGCCTCGCGATACGCGGACACCCCCACGAGTATCAACAGCACGGCCACGCCGGCCAGCAAGTGCAGGTTCATCGGATTCTCCAGCGACCATAGTCGATCACACTCAAACTAGCATTCCAAATTCGATAAATAAACCGCTTTGTTTTTCAATCCATTTATTTCTCCATTTCTCATTTCATCATGAATACATTTTGAAAATCTTTTCCTTACTTCCCTCGCGCGCGCGCCCCTAAGATCGCCGGGTACTCTCCCCAAGGACCGGCTGACACCGATGAGCGATCCCGTACTCCAAACCGCCATGCCGCCTGCATCCGCCCTGCCCGCCGCCGCTGCCTCTGCAGCGCGGCCCGTAGCCGCGGCCCGCGAGCTGGCCGGCGAGCATCTGATCGAAGCCCTGCGTGGCTTTGCGGCCCTGCTGGTGGCGTATTTCCATTGCCGCCAGGTCACCTGGATCGGCATGGGCGCGTTCCACCAGCTGCATGCCAGCCTCGCGAGCCCCGGCACCGTTGCCGCGTGGCTGACGTTCCCGATTGCGTGGGGATCGGCGGGCGTGCCGATTTTTTTCGTCATCAGCGGCTATTGCATTCACCGCAGCGGCGCCGCGCGGCTCTTCTCGAACCCCGATTTCCGGCTCGACGCGCGGCAGTTCTGGCTGCGGCGTTTCGTGCGCATTTATCCGGTGCTGCTCGCCGCGTTGCTGCTCACGCTGGCAGTGGATTCGGTCAGCCTCTCGCTGCTTCCGGTGAGCCACAAGATCAACGAGATCGGGGCGCGCGATTTCTTCGTGAACCTGTTCTCGCTGCAGGGCGTGGCCGGTAAGACGTATGGGTCGAACGGCGCGCTCTGGACCCTTTCGCTCGAAGTGCAGTTTTACTTGCTGTATCCGCTGCTGTTCGCTGCGCGGCGCCGGTTTGGCCTGAATGTCGTGCTTGCCGCCGTGGCCCTCATCAACGTCGTTTCCGCGTTGACGCTGGAGCGGCACGACATCATCGTTTTCACTTCGTACTGGTTCTCGTGGATGCTCGGCGCATGGATCGCCGAAGTGCGTTTGCGCGGGTCTTCTGGCTTTCGGTTCGCCTATCCTGCTGCGGCGCTTTTCGCTGTCGCCGGTTGCGTGGCGTTTCACTTCGGGCAGTTTGGGGCGTTTCAGCTCTGGGCCTGTGCGTTTGCCTGCTATCTCGTCAAAGCGCTTGCGCGGCCTGCGCCTGCTTCCCCTGGCTTTCTGCAGTCGCTGTTCTCCAGGATCGGCGATTTCAGCTACTCGCTCTATCTCATTCACTTGCCGCTCTTCGTATTGCTCGGCTCGCTATTGTTCCGCTCGGAGCTGCAGACTTCGATATGGCCTTCGTTTGGGTTCACGCTGGCCGTGATTCCCGTTGGATGGGTGTTCTATCGGCTTTTCGAGAAGCCTGCGCTTAATGCTGCTGCTCGGCTTCGGAAGCGGGTTGTCGCTTGATCCTCTTTGGCCACTTTGGCCTTTCCTTGTTTTCGCGTCGGTATGCAAGTGTGTAGTGGTCAAGCCTCTTTGGACACCCACAAAGGGGCAACACCTGCACACCGACGCGAAAACAAGGAAAGGCCAAAGCGGCCAGAAGCCGCGAAAAAAGGCCTAAAAGCGCAAAAACTTACCTGCCCCGAGCAACAACCCCATCCAGCACCCGCTCGACGGCATCGACATACTGCTGCTTCCCAAACCGCGCCCGGGCAGTAGCCAGCCCTTGCGCAGCAAGCCCATCCCGCAACGCCGCGTCGTCGTGCAACCTGCCGATAGTGGCAGCCAGTTCCTTCGCATCACCTGGCGTACAGAGCAGCCCGCTCTCACCATGCTCGACGATCTCAGTCACACCACCATCACGAGAGGCAACGACCGGCCTTTGCGCCAGCATCCCCTCAACGACCACCCGCCCAAACGGCTCAGGCGTAATAGACGTATGCGCGATCACATCCACGGCCCGCATGCAAGCCGCAATGTCATGCCGGAAGCCGAGAAAATGCACACGCTCCTGCAGCCCGTTCGCTTCGACGAACGCACGCAGCTCCGCGGCATAAGCATCCTCACCAAACAGTGGCGCTCCCACGAGCACAGCATGCGCACGCGGCTCGTCGAGCAACGCTTCGAGCAGCACATGCTGGCCCTTCCAGCGCGCAAGACGGCTGAAAGCACCAACCAGGAACGCATCCTCGGGCAACCCGATCTGCGCCCGCAACTGAGCCTGCGGCACCCGCGCAAGCGCACGGAAAGGCGATTCATCCACGCCGTTGTGCACCACGTCGATACGCTTCGTGTCGAAGCGCGTGAGCTGCGCGAACACCTTCGCCGATGCATGCGAGTTCGCAATCACGTGCGCGAGTCCCAGCTTCGCGCAGCCCTTGATCACGGCACGCTGCACGCGGCCGAAATGCTCGTCGCTAACAATGTCGCGCAAATGCCAGACCACCGGCTTGCGCGCGAGCTTGCCCGCGAGCACGCCGATCACCATGGCACGCTGCGTGTTGGCGTAAAGCACGTCGGCTTCGCGCGCGCGGCGGCGCGTCTCGCGCACGAGCGCGGCGATGCCCGCAAGCACGCCCAGTCGCGGCGCGGTGCCGCCATCGCGGCGCACCTTGTTCAACGCGCCCGAATCGAGCACCTCCACGCGCGCACCGGCCTTGTCGAGCGCCTCCCTGAAGGGACCGTCGTTGAAGAGCAGCACGTCGATACGCGAGCGCAAGCCCTTCACCACTTCCAGCAGCGATAGCTCGGCGCCGCCCAGCACGCCGCTCTGGTCGATGGCGAGCACGCGCGGCGCTTCCGCTGCGTCCGCTTCGATCTCGTACGGAGCCGCGCCGTGTGCCGAGCCCGCCTGCGCAATCGCCGGCACCGCCTTCGCCACGCGCGCGAAGAATTGCTCGCGGAAATGCCGCGAAGAAAAGCGCTCGGCATTCGCGCGGCAATCCTCCGCGCGGAATCGGCCTGGATCGCTTTCGAACGATTCGACCGCATCGATGATCGCGTCTGCGTTTTGCTCTTCGAAGAAGAGGCCCGTGGGGCGCGAACCGGTGTCGCGCACCGTTTCGAGGGCGCCGCCCTTGCCGAATGCAATCACGGGCGTGCCGCAAGCCTGCGCCTCGACCACGGAAATACCGAAGTCTTCTTCCGCTGCGAACACGAACGCCTTGGCGCGCCGCATGCGGTCGTGCAGGACGGCGAACGGCTGATAGCCCAGCACTTCCACGTTGGGCGTCGCCTTCGCGCGTACCTTGTGCATGTCGGGGCCGTCGCCGATCACCACGAGGCGCCGCTCGGGCATGCGTGCAAACGCCTCGACGATCAGGTCGATCTTCTTGTACGGCACGAGCCGCGAAGCGGTCAGATAGAAGTCTTCCTTCGTGGTCTCCAGCTCGAACGCGTCGATGTCCACGGGCGGATAGACCACCTCGGCCTGGCGCTGATACACCTTCTGAATGCGCCGCGCGATGAACTCCGAGTTGGCGACGAACTGGTCCACCGAATTCGCCGTGCGCACGTCCCAGTTGCGGATGTAGTGCAGGATCAGGCGCGCGAGCATCGACTTCGGCCCGCGCGTGAGGCTCGACTCCTGCAGGTACTGATGCTGGAGGTCCCACGCATAGCGGATCGGCGAATGCACGTAGCTGATATGGAACTGGTCCGGTCCCGTGAGCACGCCCTTGGCCACCGCGTGGCTGCTCGAAATCACCACGTCGTAGCCCGACACGTCGAGCTGCTCGATGGCGAGCGGCATGAACGGCAGGTACGCGCGATAACGCTTGCGCGCGCCCGGCAGCTTCTGGATGAACGAGGTCGTGGCGCGCTTGCCGCGCAGGAACGTGCGGTCCTTCGCATCGACGAAGTCGACGACCGAGAACAGGTCCGCATCGGGAAAGCAGGCCAGAATCTGCTCGAGCACGCGCTCCGCGCCCGCGTAGGTCACGAGCCAGTCGTGCACGATGGCCACGCGCGGCGCACGGCCTGCGGCGAGCGCCGGCCGCAGTGGCCGCAGCGGCATGACGGCGCCCGACTCGGGGCGTCGCGGTTTGGTGGCGTCGCGCCGTTGAAGGGGCGCGGCGGCGCTTTCGGACGGCGCCGCTTCGTCGATCAGTTCGTGACTCATGCGCTTTTCCGTGAATTCAGTCGAAAGAGAAGGGAACGGGCGTAGCCGCGCAGCATCGGCGTGGTCGCAACCGACCACACCACGTTGGCAAGCGCGAGCACGACACCGGCGCCGATTGCGTACAGCGCGTCCGGCAGCCACCACGCAAGAGCGAGCGCAGCGGCGAGAAAACTCAGGTGGGCAAACATATCGACGATGATCGTGCGGCTATGAATGCGCGAAAGCCACAGCAGCACGACGTAGTCGAACAGGGCGCGAAACAGCACGGCGGCGGCTGCGCCCGGCAAGCCGAAGCGCGAAATGCCGAGCCACAGCAGACCGGCAAAGAGCGGCAGCTCCACGAGCCCGACGCGCGCAGCGGCGGCAGGATTGTTTTGCGACTGGATGAGAATGCGCGTCACGCCCGCCTGCCCCACGAGCCACACGGCGATGATCAGCACGCGCCCGACCGGCGCGCCATGCTCGGCGATCACGGGCCCGACCCACGCATGCAGGAAAGGCTGGAGCACCACGATCGCACCGATGGCGATGGGCGTGAACACGGCATTGAGAAACTGCAGCGACTGCGCGGCGATTTCATCGGCATGCTCGCGGCCCAGCGCGGAAAGGCGCGGAAACAGCGTGCGCACGAGCGCGTTGGGCACCATGTTCAGGCGCGTGACGAGGTTCTGCGGCACCGTGTAGTACGTGACGAAACGCGCGCCAAGGCCCGCGCCCAGCATCATGCGGTCGAGCGAATCCGCGACCATCGTCGTGATGCTCGCGACCAGCATCCAGCCGCCGAAATTGAAGAGCGCCTTCGAGGTATCGAGGCGCGGCCCGCGCACCTTGCGTATTCCGAGCACGCGCAGCGCCGAACGACCGAGCAGGATCGCGGCGGCGAGACGCGCGAACACGGCGGCGGCCAGCACGGTCTGCAGATTCGGTTCGTAGGCCCAGGCGGCGGCGAGCGGCAGCAACTGGAACAGGAACGTGCCGAGCGTCTGGTTCGTGTTGTAGATGCCGAAGCGCTCCGCACCGTTGATCGCGCCCGCGAACACCCACGAGACGTTCGCCACCGGAATCGCCACGGCGAGCCAGGGCAGCGCGAGATAGACTTCGTGCCGCAATTCGGGCGTCACGTGCGTGAAATACGCGGTATAGAGCGCGCCGCCCGAATAGATCAGCAGGCCGCCGATCGCGCCGGTCGTGAAGTTCAGCCAGAACGCGCTCCAGAACACGCGCTCGCAGGCGTCGGCGTCTTTCGACGCATACGCCTTCGAGATCTGGTTTTGCGCGGCCATGCTCATGCCGAGATCGAGCACGCTGAAGTAGCCGATCAGGGTCCAGACGAGCGCGATCACGCCGTAGCGCTCCACGCCGAGCAGGCGGATATACGAAGGCACCGTGACGAGCGACACGAAGGTCGGCAGCACGAGACCGAACAGATTGATTGCGACGTTGCGCAGTATGCCTTTATCCATTAGGTATCCAGTTGCGTGGCCCGTAGCGGGTCAGGCCGGTTTCCAGCGGTACATGAGCACCTTGCCGCGCGCGTCTTCCTCGACGAACACGAGGTATTCGCCGTTCGCTTCGCGATGCGCGGTGATCCCGAACGGCACGTCGACCCAGCCCGAGGTGTTGCCCACTTCCGCGCCGGGGCCGAAGGTGCCGATCTCCTTCGCGCTGTCCTTGTCGTACACGTGGACGTTGCCCGCGGGCTCGACCACGAACACGTACTGGCCTTCCACCGTGAGCCCCGCGGGCGTGACCGGCGGTTTCGCCTTCGGGTCCCACGGCAGGCGCAGCATGTAGTGCTGCTCGGGGTGGCCGCTCGACCACTTGTCGTAGCGCACCAGCACGCGCCCCGCTTCCTTCCAGAAGCCGGGCTCGTGGGGCGCATCGGCCGTGTAGCCCGTCACGTAGAGCGTGTCGGTCTGCGGCTCGTAGATCGCGCGATGCACTTCGGTGAACGGCTCGGGGACCGCGTACTTGTCGAGTTTGTCGTACGAGTAGATCGGGTTGCCCTTCGCGTCGAGCCCGCCAAAGCGGAAGCGCCAGATGCCCTTGTCGTCGCGCGCGCGCCAGATGTCGCCGCGCGTGTCGATCCACCAGCCCCAGCCGCCCGCCAGATGGTCGCGGCCCGGATTGCGCGTGAATTCGTCGGCGTCGAAGGCACCGTTGCCGTTCGCGTCGCGCCAGATCCAGTCGCCGCCGGGCGGCGGCGCGTTCGGCACGTTCTGCACCCCGCGGCCGCGGCCCGCGATGAAGCCCGACGGGATCGCGGTCTCGCCGTCGCGCTGCGCGTCGAAGCGGTAGATCTTCAGGTGGTCCGCGTACATGTCGGTGAGGAACAGGAACGTGTGCCCGTTCAATACGCGCGCGGTCGGCAGGCCCGGCCACTGGTCGGTGTGAAAGACCGGATCGTCGGGATAGCGGAACCGATTGGACAGGAATCCGACATATTTCCAGTCCTGCCCTGGCGGCTTCGACAAGTCGAGCTCGAAGCGCTTGTTGCCCGTATAGACGCTGTTGGGGCGCTGCGGGTCCACCCACGCGCCATCCACGAACAGCAGCCCTTCCAGGTTCCACAAGCGCTTGCCGGCAGGCGTATAGGCCTCCAGCGTTGCACCGAGACCCGCGCCGATGTTGTCTTCGTGCTGCGGCCCGACGCCGTTGGTCGAAACGTAGATGTTCCCGCGCGCGTCGGTGCCGACGCCCGTGAGGCCGTTGAAACGGCCCGGACCCGGCCGGCCCGCGACGCCCGAGAAAATGCCGCCGCGCTCGCCGAGCGTGGCGCTCTGCGTCCACGTCTTGCCGTTGCGCGTGAAGATGAGGATCTGCTGGCGCGGCCCGTTATCGGCGATCAGCAGGCGTTGCTGCGGATCGAACGCGAGATCCACCGGCACCGAATCGTCGGGCAGCGCGAGCGTGTCGTCGAGGCGCTTGCCGTCCGCCGAGTAATGCTCGACGCGCGCGTGCGCGGCGACCTTGCCCGCTTCGGCGCCCGTCAGCACCCACACCGACCCGTCGGCCGCGAGCGCGATGCGGCCCGGCGCCTGCACGTCCCATTGCCCCTTGCGCTGCATCGAGTTCGCGTCGTACACCTCGATGCGGTTCATCGGCGTGTTGCTCACATAGAGCGTCGAATCCGTCGCGGCGAGTCCGCCGATGTCGGCATGCGTGCCGGTGGGCACCTCGTTGATCTTCAGGAACGACGCGGAAAGCTGTGCATGCGGATTGAGCGGATCGGGTGAAGCCTGAAACGCGGCGGCGCGTTTGGGCTCGTCGAGCGGCCGGCGCGTGATGCCGTACCACTGGTTGCCCTTCGCAGGCCAGATGCCGCTCCCGACCAGATGACCCTTTTCGTTGCCCACGCCAACCGCCGCATACAGATAGCGATGATTCACGGCCACGGCGTTGCCGCCTGCGCCGCCCCAGCCATGCGTGCCGCCGGCGAAGCCGAGCGGCTTGCCGTCCTGGTACGCGCTGATCTCGGCGCCGCTCTCGTCCCACGGCGCGTTGGTGAACACCTTGCCTTCGGGCGTGACGGCGATGGCCGTCACGTTGATCTGCATCCACGTGCCCTGGCCGTTGCCAAAGCTATTGCCGATCCACGAGGTCGTCACGTTGAGTTGCGGCGCGGCGATGGTCTGAACCGACGACGTGCAGATAAACGTGCACATCGCGGCCAGTGCCAACGTCCTGCGCAAGCGGCGATCGGGATTCGATAACGGCAAGGCAAATTCCTCCGGTCTGATGACGGCAATCTGCCAGGATCATGCCGTACAAACCCGATGAAAAATCGCCTCCAAAAAAGGGAAAATAATTCAAAAAAATTCAGTATTTATGACCCATTTCCGAGCCATCCGGAAATAAATTCCCGAACGCCGATACCACGCCGAAAAGGCCGTGCGGTGCGGTGTTCAGCGAGGCCAAGCCCGATTTCCATACGGTAATGCGTATTTCATATCGCGCAAATTCCGGCATTCAAATTCAAAAATCCGGAATCAATATATTTCGGCTTTTTGAACATTTAATTCTTTCTAGAATGAACCGCGAAGCAATCGCGCTTGCATGAACCCACCGGAGAATCGATGACCGTTAGCCGCCCCGTCAGTCAACAAGGCCCCGCCGGCCATTCCCACCGCATCGTCCAGCTGGACGGTCTGCGTGCCTTCGCCGTGCTCGCCGTGTTCGCGCAGCACGCGTTGCGCGCGCCGCTGTGGATGGGCGTCGACCTGTTCTTCGTGCTGAGCGGCTTTCTCATCACCGGCATCCTGCTCGAGCGCAAGGCCCGCGGGCAATCGTATTTCAGCTACTTCTATGCGCGCCGGGTGCGCCGCATCCTGCCGCCCTACCTGCTGCTGCTCATCGTTTCGTCGCTGCTGTTCGGCTTCGGCTGGGCGCACTACTGGCCGTGGTACGCATTCTTCGCCACCAATATCGGCGACGCACTCGGCCAGAGCGGGCACGACAGCCTCAACATCCTCTGGTCGCTCGCCGTCGAAGAGCAGTTCTACATCGTGTGGCCCTTCGTCGTGCTGCTCCTGCCGCAACGGCTCATGGCCGTGGTGGCGGCCGCGCTCATCTTTGTCGTGCCCGTGCTGCGCGCCGTCGCGACGCCGTGGTTCGACTCGTACTGGCCGATCTACTACCTCACGCCGTTCCGCATGGACCTGCTGGCCGCCGGCGCACTGCTCGCCGTGCTCGTGCGCCGCGACCGCAATGCGCTCGAGCCCTTCAAGTGGCCCGCCGCCGTGCTTTTCTTCGCGGCGCTCGGCGTGCTGGCCTGGCTGCATCTGCACTACCCGCGCTTTCGAGGCATGAACACGCCGCTCTCGAACGCCATGCTCTATAGCGTTTCGCTCGTGCTCTGCACCTCCATCGTCGTGTTCGCGCTGCAGTCGAAAGGCATCGTGCGGCGCCTGCTGTCCAACCCGGTGCTCGTGTATGTCGGCACGATCAGCTACACGATCTACCTCATTCACCTCACGATTCTCTATGCCGTGTGGCCGCTCCATTACGGCCGCATCAAGAGCGCCGCGATCGCGCTCGTTCTCACGCTCGCTTATGCAAGCGCGAGCTGGTTCCTCTTCGAGCGCCGCCTCACACGCGGCCCGCGCCGCCGCTCAGCGGCTGAGCCGGTCGACCTCACCGCACGCGTGAGCCAGTCGAGCCCGCAATCGTAATTCCTGAATCCCGTTCGACACTTCAAAGGCACATCACATGAACGAACGTCGCAAAGCGATCATCACCGGCGTTTCCGGCCAGGACGGCGCCTACCTCACGCGCCTTCTGCTCGACAAGGGCTACAACGTCACCGGCACGTATCGCCGCACCAGCTCCGTGAACTTCTGGCGCATGAACGAGCTGGGGATCCTCGACCATCCGTCGCTCGATCTCGTCGAACACGATCTCACGGACGCGGGCTCGACCCTGCGCCTCGTCGAACGCGCCCAGGCGCAGGAGGTCTACAACCTCGCCGCCCAGAGCTTCGTGGGCGTGTCGTTCGACCAACCCGCCACGACCGCCGAAGTCACCGGCATCGGCGTGCTGAACATGCTCGAAGCGATTCGCGTCGTGAATCCGAAGACGCGCTTCTATCAGGCTTCGACCTCCGAAATGTTCGGCAAGGTCCAGGCGATTCCGCAATGCGAGGACACGCCGTTCTACCCGCGCAGCCCCTATGGCGTGGCCAAGCTGTTCGCGCACTGGTCCACCGTCAACTACCGCGAGTCCTACGACATCTTCGCGACGAGCGGCATTCTCTTCAACCACGAGTCGCCGCTGCGCGGGCGCGAGTTCGTCACGCGCAAGATCACCGACAGCGTCGCCAAGATCAAGCTTGGCAAGCTGAACATGCTCGAACTCGGCAACCTCGACGCCAAGCGCGACTGGGGCTACGCCTCCGAGTACGTCGAAGGCATGTGGCGCATGCTGCAGGCCGACGAGCCCGACACCTACGTGCTCGCCACCGGCCGCACCGAAACCGTGCGCGACTTCGTGAAGATGGCCTTCGCCGCCGCCGGCTTCCAGCTCGAATGGTCGGGCAAGGGCGAGCGCGAAACCGGCATCTGCGTCGCCACGGGCCGCACGCTCGTGCGCGTGAGCCCGCGCTACTACCGCCCCGCCGAAGTCGACCTGCTGATTGGCGACGCGACCAAGGCGCAGGAGAAGCTCGGCTGGAAGCCGCAGACTTCGCTCGAGCAGCTCTGCCAGATGATGGTCACGGCCGACCTTGCGCGCAACGAACGCCATGACACATTCTGATCCCGCTAGCCGTCCGCGCGCGCTCATCACGGGCATTGGCGGCTTTACGGGCCGCTATATGGCCGCCCGCCTCGCCGCGGACGGCTACCGCGTGTGGGGCACCGTGCGGACGGGCGAATCGCTGGACGCGGAAGCCTTCCCGTTCGGCGCCACCGCCATCGAAGCGGACTTGCTCGACCGCGCCGCGATCGCCCATGCGCTCGAATCCGTGCAGCCCGACGTGGTCGTGCATCTCGCCGCAGTGGCCCACGTGGCGGACAGCGACGTGGCGCGCACCTACGTCGTGAACGTCGTCGGCACGCGCAATCTGCTCGAGGCGCTCGCGCAGCAGGAGCATGTGCCGCGCGCCGTGCTGCTCGCCAGCAGCGCGAACGTCTACGGCAACGCCACCAACGGCGTGATCGACGAACAGGTCGATCCCCAGCCCGCCAACGACTACGCGGTCAGCAAGCTCGCGATGGAATACGTCGCGAGGCGCTTTCAGGCGCAATTGCCGATCATCATCGCGCGCCCGTTCAACTACACGGGCGTAGGCCAGTCGCCGGACTTCCTGATCCCGAAGATCGTCGAGCACTACGCACGCGGCGAGAAGCAGATCTCGCTCGGCAACCTGCACGTGGCCCGCGACTTCTCCGATGTACGCGACGTCGTGAACGCTTATGCGCGGCTCGTCGAAGTCGCGCCGCGCGGCGCCATCGTCAACGTCTGCTCGGGCACCGGCCAGACGCTCGGCGCGCTGCTCGACATGCTCGCGCGCATCGCCGGCTACGAGATCGAGGTGCACGTCGATCCGCGTTTCGTCCGCGCCAACGAAGTGCGTCAGCTGATCGGGTCGAATGCGAAGCTGCGTGCCATCGTCGGCGACAGCTCGCGCAAGCACCTCGAAGAAACCTTGCGCTGGATGTACGAAGAAGCGCGCGAACGTGTGCCCGAAACGCAATAGCGCCCTGCTCGCTTGCTCTGTTCTACAAATAAACCGCCGCTCTCCCGAGCGGCGGTTTTCTTTGGGTCGATCGACCCGCTTTCAGTGCGCGGCGATCGCTTCCGCGTAGACACCGGCCACGCGCTTCGCGATCACGGCGTTATCGAAGTGCTCGCGCGCATACGCCTTGCATGCCTCTTCATCCGGCAGCTTGATGCGGCCCGAGAGCGCGCCGTCGATGCCATCGGCGATCGCGTTCGCGCCCGTGCTCGGCAGCACGAGGTCTTGTGACAGACCCGCCACCGCCTCGGGCAGACCGCCTACCGGCGTCACCAGAACCGGCGTACCCGCGGAAAGCGACTCCACCGTGATCAGGCCGAAGCCCTCCAGCGCGACCGTCGGCACCACGCTCAGCGTGGCCGCGCGATAGAGCGCAGGCAGGTGCGCGTCGGGCACGAAGCCGAGCAGCTTCACGTTGTCGGCCAACCCGGCTTCGTCGATACGCTGCTGAAGTTCGGACTCCAGACGGCCTCGACCCGCGATCAGCAGGAGGACGTCCGGGTGGCGCTGCTTCACCATCTTGATCGCGTCGATCAGATCTTCGAGGCCCATGCGGCGCACGAGGCGGCGCACGGCGAGGATGATCGGGCGGCCTTGCGGCAGCTGGAGCTTCAGGCGCGCTTCCGCCGCCGTGCAGGCCGGGTCGAAATGCGCCGTATCCACGCAGCCCGGCACGATACGCACGCGCTCGGGCGAGATACCATAGCGGCGCGTGAGAATGTCGCCGAACGCCTTCGAGAGCACGATGAGCCGCGAGGAACGCTCATACACCGACTGCTCCAGCGAGTGCTTGATGCGCTGGCTCAGCGTGGCCGCGCCTTCCACGAAGCTTTCGTCGGCCCACGGCCCCTGGAAGTGCGAAACCTGCGGAATGCCGCGCGTGACGTCAAGCCCGGGGAAGGTGTAGAGCGCGAAGTGCGAGGAAATCACGTCGGGACGGTGGCGGCGAATCTCGCTGCGCAGCGCCCGGCGCGCGTCCATCAGGCGAAACGGCAGCGAGCGCGAAGCGGAGCCGAAGCCGTGAATCGCGCCGCCGCTGTCCTGGGCCACCTTGGGCGAGCCGGCAACGACGCCGCGCACGCGCACGCCCGCGCCGGGCAGCGCGCCGACGAGCGAGTAGTACATGCGGTCGAGACCGCCAGCGCGCTCGGGAAACCAGTGCATGCCGATCTGCAGCGATTGAATGGATTGTGTGGTCATCGCGTGTCCTTATTCTGCATGTATGCGGTTATCAGGGGGTTTCTGCGCGCTGGAGCGATTGACCGCCCGGCAGCGTCGCAGCAGCGAACGCGGGTTCTTCGCGGCGTACGGCCTCGCTCGCGTCGCCGGCCAGTTGCCGGTAGAGCGCGATGTACTGCGCGGCCATGCGCGCCCAGCCGAACTGCGTGGCCAGTTCCGCTGCCGCCTCGCCCATCGCGAGCCGGCGCGACGTGTCGGTGGCGAGCGTCTTCACGGCGTTGGCGAGCGCCGGCACGTCGTCGGGGTCTTCGAGCACAATGCCGCAATCGGGCGTGATGATTTCCGCGCCGCCGGCCGTGCGCGCGGTGACGACGGGCAGGCCCGCCGCCATCGCTTCGAGCAGCGAAAGGCTCATTGCTTCGTAGCGCGAAGGAAACACGTAGGTATCGACGGAGCGCATGAGCGTGGGCATCTCGCGCACGAGGCCGAGAAAATGCACCCGCTTCTCGATGCCCAGCTCGCGCGCAAGATCGGGATACGGGCTGCCCGGCAGGTAGCCCGCCACGGCCAGATGCACGTGCTCGGGCATCTGCTTCATGGCGTGCAGCACCGTGCCGAGGTTCTTGCGCGGCGTGCGCAGATCGCCCACGAACAGCAGCAGGAACGCTTCGGCGGGCAGCGAGAACTTCGCGCGGTCCGCGCTCGCGGCCGAGAAGCCGCGCGTGTCCACGCCGTTGTAGATCACGTCCAGGCGCTCGACAGGGTTGCCGCCCGACGCGCGAATTTCGTCGGCGACCTTGCGCGAAACGGCCGCGATGACGCGCGAGCGCCGGTACGCCCAGCGCTCCAGCACCGCATTGGCACGCGTGTAGACGAACTGGTAAGCGGACCACACGCCGCGCGTGAGACCGAACGGGTAGTACTTGCTGCGCGCCCAGCCGCCGTGCACGAAGTGTGCGGTGTTGACGTCGGCGTGCGCCCAGGTGATGAAGCCGTTCACATGGAGCACGTCGTAGGCGCGCCGGTTGCGGCGCAGCCACAGCGCGCTCTTCACCGCGAATACCTGCTGGCGCAGCAGGTTGGTGGGCCACGCGCGCGACGGCTGCACATTGACCCATTTCACCTTGGGGTGGGCGAGCAGCTCGGGCGCGACATGCGAGGCGACCAGCGTCACCTCGAACCCCTCGTCGAGCGCGGCGCGCGCGATTTCATGATTGACGCGGCCCTGGCCGTCATTGTGGCGCACGACATGCGTGACGATTGCGACTCTCAATCGGAGACCTCCGTGGTAAGGGCCTGGCGTTGCAGCTTCGCCCAGTGCCCCGCGCTGAGAATGGAAAACACGCTCGAAAAGAGCAGCAGGCCGCCGGTGCCCACTAGCGAGTTGGTGAAAACGAGCATGGCGAAGATCGATACCGCGAGGCTCAGGCACGCGCACACGTAGCGGTCCTCGGGAAAACGCATCGATACGCGCACCGCGCGCACGAGCAGCCACAGCACGCCCGACATGTAGAGCAGCGTGCCGGGCCAGCCCAGCACGAACGGAATGTTCATCACGCCGCTGTCGAAGCTGCCGTACTGGCCGAGCTGGCCGTTGTTGCTGGAGAGCTTGGTCGATGCGCCGGTGGCGCCGAGGCCCTCGCCCGTCACGTCGGTGAAGGCCTTCTTCGCGAAGTCGGCATAGAACTGGTTACGCGCCTCGTAGCTCTGGTCGTCCTTCAGGTTCACGAGCGTATTCAGACGCTGCTGCATGCGGTCCGCCACGGGACCGAAGGTGAGCAGCGGCACGCACACGCCCGCCAGCACGAGCGCGCTGACGATGATGCGAATGCGCACCTTGTTGCTCGACTTCATCAGCTGGATCACCATGGCGATTGCCCAGCCGCCCCAGGTGGAGCGCACGAGCGAGAGCGCGAACGAGAAGAAGCCGAACGCCGCCGCGATCCAGCGCACCCGATGCTTCGCGGCCATCACGAACACCATCGCGCCCATCATCGCGAACGCGAACGGGCCCGACGAGTTCATCGTGCTGAACACACGCACGCCGAGCGGCACGGGGTCGCCCTGCGAGTTCATGTCCGAGCCGATCATCCACATCGCATCCCATGGCGGCATGATGAAGAACTGCACGAGACCATACGCGCCCATCACGAGCATGCCGTAGATGAAGGTGTTGATGATGGTCTTGCTGCACTCGGGATACTGGCGCGTGAGCACCATGATGTGAAAGCCGATCAGGAACGGATAGATCCAGTTGGCAAGGTCATAGACCGCCGCGGCCGGGCCGCTGCCCACCACGCCCACCACGAACCCATAGCCGATGCCGAGCAGCGCGAGCAGGAGCGGCAGACCGCGCCGCTGCCCGAGGATCGGGTAGTAGCGCAGCAGCGAAATGCCGCTGATCATCGTGACGGCGAGCGGCGCGACCTGAATGAGGCTGGTGGGCGTGAAGCCGCCCTTGCCGTAGTCGGCGAGGCGCCGCACTTCGGGGCTCAGGAACCACAGCCACCACATGAAGCCGATATAGCGCACCGGGTTCACGAAGTAGAGCCAGAATCCCACCGCGATCGACAGCACGGGAAACGCCAGCGTCAGCACGGTGCCCTGGTGCGCGCCGATCAGGAGCGCCGTCAATAGCCACAACGCGAACGGCGGCAGCGTATCGCGGCTGAACAGGCCGCGCAGGCCGCCGCGGCGGCGGCCCGGCTGGCTCGCCGGCGCGGGTGCGGGGATAGCGGTCGTGACGTCCATGATCACATCCCGCGCGCAGCGACGCCCCGGCCTTGGGGTTCGCTCGCGATCGACTCGCCGTTGCGCGCGTCGCGCTCGTGCAGCATCTCGCGCGTGAGCTGCGCGTGCTGCCGTGCGAAGTGCTGCGTCGTGAGATCGCGCGTGCGCAGCTGCTCGCAGGCTTCGCGCGCCTGGGCGAGCGCACGTGCCGGGTCGGCCGCCAGCGCATTCGCCGCGTCACGCAGCTGCTGGGCGTTGAACGGCTCGACATACGAGGCGGCGTTGTCGTCGAAGTAGTCTTCGAGCGCGCCCACCTTCGTCGCGATCATCGGCTTGCCGAGCGCCGCGGCTTCCAGCATCACCGTGATGCCCGAAGCGTGCGTGTTGGGCCGCAGCGGCACGACGACGATGTCCGCCCAGTCGTACAGCGCATGCTGTTGCTTGATGCCGGACACGCGCACGATCTCGACGTTGTCCGCGCGCGCCGATGCCGGCATGCGCCGGCGCGTGGCGATGCGCACCTCATAGCGCGGATCGTTGCCGAGCGCGCTGACGAGCGTGGTCCAGTCGCGGTCGCGGTCGTTGCCGATCGCGGCCACGCGCACCGGCGTATGCGGCGTCCACTGCGCAGGCGGGCGCAGCGGAAAGTCGCTGGTATTGAGCCCATAGAGCACGTGGCGCGCCTCGCGCCCGAAATATTCGCCGCACAACGCGGCGTTCTCGCTCGCGAGCGTGGTGAGCAGATCGGCACGCTTGAGCAGCCGCTGGTAGATCGCGCGGCGCAGCGCGCCGTAGCCGGGCCAGCGGTCGAGCAGCCACACGCTTTGTGCGAGCAGCAGCGGGCGCGCGCCGCCCTTCTTCGCGTTCATCAGCAGCACCAGCGCCACGGCCAGATGCTCCTGCTCGGTGTGCGTCCAGATGACGTCGGATTGCAGAATGGCGCGGCGATTGCGCCACGCATGAATGAAGTCGAAACCGGCCGCGGCCTTCAGCGCGCGCCGCATGAAGCGCATGGGCGTGCTCTCGCTCGCGTCCTGCGCGTAATTGAGGGCGAATTCCGCAGATTCCGCGTGATGGTAGCCGTACAGGCTGCCGATGTTCTCGCCTTTGCGATAGCGGCGCGGATCGGCGCCATAGAAAAGGTGGACGTGGACTTGCGTACTGCTCATTCGGGGTCCTCCCTGTAGTCGTTGGCCGCGCCAGTCAAACGAGCGCGCGGCGCGCCTCTCGTGCGCCGCCGCGCACCGCGCGCCAGCGTGCGAACGCCGCGCCCGCGGAATCGCCGCGCACGGCGCTCAGGCCAGTGTGCACGAGGCCCGGATACACGCGCGTGCCGACGAGCGCGTACCACCACCAGGCGGTTTCGCGGCGCAGCGGCGTGAGATGGCCGAGCAGGATCAGATGCAGGTTGTAGGCGGCGTTGCGGATCGAGGCGAGCGTCTGCGCGTTGCGGGGGTCTTCGCCCGGGCGCGGCGCGGGGTAATGGTCGACGGCCACGAGCGGGTCGTAGACGAGCTTCCAACCCGCGCGCTTCACGCTCAGGCTGAACGCCATGTCGTTGTGCGTTTGCGCGCCGGTGCCGCGCAGGCGCCGGTCGAAGCGCAGGTCGCCGATCGCCGCGCGTCGATAGCTCATGTTCGCACCCTTGAGCAGATCGACTTCGCGCGCACCGCCCGCGCCCAGATGATGGTTGCCGATAATGCGGCCCGAGCGCTGCAGCTTGCCCACCAGCGTGCGCTCGCCGTCGATCACGCGGCCGCCTTCATGCACCCAGTCGCGGCCGCCCAGCGCCCCGAGCTTCGGGTCGGCCTCGAAGGCCGCCGCAATGCGCGCGACCCAGTCGGCGCGCGGCGCGGCGTCGTCGTCGGTAATGGCGATCACGTCGCCCGTCGCGGCCTCGATGCCGCGATTGAGCGCCGCCACCTGCCCCGGTTCCTCGACGATGGCCACTGCCACGTTGAGCACGCGGGGCGTGACGTGTTCGGCGAGGCACGCGTGCGTCGCCTCGTCG
This sequence comes from Paraburkholderia sp. EG287B, assembly GCF_040965595.1. Taxonomy (NCBI): domain Bacteria; kingdom Pseudomonadati; phylum Pseudomonadota; class Betaproteobacteria; order Burkholderiales; family Burkholderiaceae; genus Paraburkholderia; species Paraburkholderia sp. EG287B. The sequence continues at coordinate 204,175 of NZ_JBFRCG010000007.1, read as the reverse complement.
TCGGCGCGCGCCACCACCACGATCTCGTCGGGCGCGCGCTGCTGGCGCAGCAGCGCCGAAAGACAGCGCGACAGATCGTCAGGACGCCGATAGGTCGGCACGAGCACGGTCACTTTCATCGCGAGTTCTCCTCTGCTGTGCTTGATGAGGGCGTTTGCGTCATGCGCTCAGGTACTCGCGCACGTTCGCGTAGCCATAGGCGTAGTTGCCGCGCGTGTTCGCCGGCACGCCGTTGAACACCCCGCCCTGCACCCGCACGCCGGCGTTGCGCAGTCGCTTGAGCGCCTCGGCGATTTCGCCTTCGGTGTGCATGCCCGAACGCAGCACGAGGAACGTCGAGCCCGCATGGCCGCCGATGATGGCGGCGTCGGTCACGGCGAGCACCGGCGGCGTATCGATGAGCAGCACGTCGTAGCGGTTCGACAGGCCTTCGAGGTACTGGCCAAGACGCGGCGACATCAGCAGCTCGGACGGATTGGGCGGACGGCGGCCGCACGACATGAAGTGCAGGTTGTCCACTTCGGTCGCGCGAATCGCCTCGTCCAGCGAAATCTGCCCCGAGAGCAGCTCGGAGAAGCCGTTTTCCTGGGGGCCGCCCAGATGACGCTCGAGCGCGCCGCGGCGCATGTCGCCGTCGATCATCAGCACGCGCTTGCCCGAATGCGCGAGCAGCACGGCGAGGTTCGCGGTCAGGAAGCTCTTGCCCACGCCCGGCACCGAACCCGTCAGCATGACTACGCGATTGCGCGCGTCCATCACGCTGAACTGCAGCGAGGTGCGCAGGCTACGCAGGCTTTCGACCGTGAGATCCTTCGGGCGCGAGTTCGCGAGCACTTCACGCAGACGCGTGCCGCCGCGCACCGGAGCGCGCTTTTCGAGCGCCAGCTGCTCCGGCGAAAGCGGCACGAGACCGTACACCGGCAGCTGGAACGAGCGCTCGATCTGATCCGGATCGACGATGCCCTTGAACATGTTGCGGCGCATGAGCACGAAGCCCGTGCCGAGAATGACGCCGAGCAGCGACGCCGCCGAGACGATCAGCAGCTTCTTGGGCTTCGACGGGTTGCCGGGGCGCAGGGCCGGATCGACGATATGCACGTTGCCGCCCGTGCCCACGCGCTGCACCGAAAGCTCCTGGATGCGGTTGAGCAGCAGCACGTAGATGTCCTCGGCCACCTTCGCGTCACGCTGCAGCTGCACGGCCTTCACTTCCGTGGCCGGCAGGTCGCGGAACTTCGTGTCGTACTTCGCACGCTCGCCCTGCAGCTGCGCGAGCTGCTGGCGCGCCGCGATCAGCACCGGGTGCTGGTCGCCGAAGCGCTGCTGGAGCGAGGCGATCTGCAGTTGCAGCGCCGAGATCTGCTGCTCGTACTGCACGCTGCCGTCGAGATAGATCTTCGCTTCGTCGCTTGCGTTGATCGAGCCCGACTTGCTCTGGTAAGCCGTGAGCGCCGCTTCGGCGTTCTCGAGGTCCGACTTCAGGCGCGGCTGTTCGCTGCGCAGGAAGTCGAGCATCTTGCTCGCGTCGGCCTGCTTGGTCGCCACGTGCTCGCGCAGGTACGACTGCGCCACCGCGTTCGCGATTGCGGCCGCGTGCTCGGGGTCGTTGTCTTCGAGCGAGATGTCGATCACGCCCGTTTGCTTGCCCTGCTCCTGAACCTGGATCGCGTTCTGGAAGCCGCTGATCGCATCGAGGTCGTTCAGGCGCACGACATTGAAGCGGGTGCCCGGACGCGCAACGAGCTTGTTGACGAGCAGCTTGACACCGCCGCCCTGCTCGACCTGGCCGACCGTGCCTTCGAGCAGGCGCGCGCCGTCCGGCGTCGAAATCACGTAGCGATCGTTGTCGAGGGCGGTCAGCGAGAGCTTCTTGCCTTCGAGCTCGGGCGTGACCTCGATCGAGTCGATGTTGATGACTTCGCCGCCCCACGCAAAGTTGCCGAGCCAGTTGCTCAACCCGAACCACGGACGCGCGGGCGTGCCCGGTGTCGCGAGACGCGCGGACAGGCTGCCGATCAGCGGCAGCATGACCGGCGTGACGGTGGTGTTCAGCTTGAACTGCTTCACCACCGGTTCGACGACGCTGCGGCTCTTGATCATCTGGATCTCGGCGTCGGTGGGCAGGCTGCCCGTCGACGATCCCGAGCTGATGTTCGCGCCGGTTTGCGTTTGCGTGAGGGCCTGCGACGTGTAGTCGGAAGGCTCCACGCGAACCTGGGTGTCGGCCGTATAGACCGGCTTGGCGATAAAGCAGTAGAACACGGCCATGGCGATCACCGCCGCCGCGATCGCGATGAGCCAGCCGATGTCGTCGATGATGACGCGCAGCAACTGGCCGAGGACGACGTCCTCTTCCTCGGTGCGGGCCGCCGGGGCCGCCTGGCTATTGGCTTGTATGGTCACGATTCAATCCCGTTGTTTAGGTGTTGCTCCTGCGTCCTCTTTCGAAGCGTTTCGATCACGCTGTTACTTCGCGATCTGCTTCAGATAGAAGACGGTCTGGATGGTCGGCAGCACCTGCTGCAACACACGGTTGAAGGTCGTCGAAGCGGCCGTGCCCACGTACACCACATCCAGCGGCTTGAGCTGGAACTGCGACGAAAGCATGATCGCGTCGGGCTTGGTCATGTCGAGACGGTAGATCTCGGGCTGCGTTGGGTTGTCCTTCATGCCGCGCATCACGAAGATCTGGCGCGGGTTCGCGTCGGTATCGAGAATGCCGCCCGCCTGGGTGAGCGCGTCGGCGATCGTGAGGTCGCCGCGAATCAGGTTCGTCTGCAGCGGCGTCTTCACTTCGCCCATCACGAAAATTCTGCTATCCGAACGATCCGGAATATTGATGACGTCGCCGTCCTGCAGCAGCACGTTCTGAGTCGAATCGCCGCCGTCGAGCATGCGGTTCGCATCGAGGATGTACAGCTTGCCGTGGCGCGTGAGGCGCACGCGGTTGATGTCGGCGTTGTCGGTCGTGCCGCCCGAGCGCGTGATGGCGTCCACCAGCGTGAGCGGCACGTCGCTCATCGAGAGCGGGCCCGGCGTCTTCACGTCGCCCGTGATCTGCACCTTCTGGCTGCGGTACGCGAGCACGCGCACGTCCACCTGCGGGTTCTTCACGTAGGGGCCGAGGCCGGACGCGAGCTGGTCGCGGATCTGGCCAGGCGTCTTGCCCGCGGCCATGATGCGGCCCACGAACGGGAAGAAGATCGTGCCGTCCTTGGCCACGGTCTGTCCGTACGGGTCGGCCTGGCCCGGCAGCGCGTTGGTATAGGGCTGCGTGAGCGCCTGCCCCACCGTCTGCGTCGTGTTGCCGCCCGTGGAGAACGTCGAGCCCTGCGGCGTCGACAGCTCGGGGTGATCGAACACGGTCACGCCGAGAATGTCCTGCGGCGCGATGTGATAGGTGTAGTCGGCGGCGCTCGAGAACTTCGAGGGCGGCAGCGGCGCCTTCGGCTGGGCTGCGGCCGCTTGCGCCTGCTGCAGCACGACTTGCTGCGTGATGAGCGTCACGTTGAATTGCTGCTGCGGCTGGTTGTTCGGCTGTTCTTTCAGGCTCGACGTGTCGAGATAATTGCCGGGCGCCGTCGCGCACGCGGAAACGAAGACGCTCAACGCGACCACAGCCGTCAGTTTCAGTTTTGTCATTGGCATATTCGGCTCAACCATCCCTTAACCATACGATCCATCAATTCAAGACTCTGGCGATACGCGGACTCATGGAGCCCATGCGGATCGCTGACATCAGAGTTCTCCCAATTACCGAGCGCGTACACCTTGCCGCGCGCGGTGGGTTCAATGCGCTCGACCGCGGCGACCTGGCGGCGCTCGGTCACGAGCACGAGGTCTGCGGAGCGCACGAGGCGGCTGGTGAGGCGGCGCGACTGATGCTCGCCCACCTTCATGCCGCGCTCGGCAAGGAGCCACTGCATCACGGGGTCCATGTCGTCCCCATCGCGCGCACGCAGGCCCGCCGATTGAAACGATTCCGGCCGTGAACCTGTCTGTTCGCTCAGACGCTCGCGAAAGAGCTGTTCCGCCGCCGGCGAGCGGCAGACGTTGGCGTGGCAGACGATGAGCACGTTCTTGATCATGATCGCGTGACTCCCTTCCTTTACATGACGCTATGCGCGAAGCCCGGCAACGCTCAGGCCACTGCCTGCGTTGCGGCGGTTTCGGCGCGTGCGCGGCTTGCCTGGGTCGCGCTGGCGCGGCCCACGGCGTGGTACTCGATGCCGAGTTCCTGCAGCGCCGACGGCTCGTACAGATTGCGGCCGTCGAACACGATCGGCATCTTCAGCTGCGACTTGAGCGTTTCGAAGTCGGGCGCCTTGAAGACCTTCCATTCGGTGGCGACCACCACGGCATCGGCTTCGCTTGCGGCTTCCATCGCGTCGTTCACGAACGACAGCCGCGCCTGATGTTCCGGCGCGTGCGCGAGATCGAGCGCGAGTACGCGCTGCGCCTCGGCGGTCGCGACCGGGTCGTAAGCCTTGACCGTGGCGCCGCGCGCGAGCAGTTCGGCGATGAGCGTGCGGCTCGGCGCCTCGCGCATGTCGTCGGTGTTCGGCTTGAACGCGAGCCCCCAGACGCCGAACGTGCGGCCCGTGAGGTCGGAGCCGAAGCGCGTAACGATCTTCTGTGCGAGCACCTGCTTCTGCGCTTCATTGACGGACTCCACAGCGCGCAGGATCTGCAGCGGCTCGCCGAAATCCTCGGCAGTGCGCATGAGCGCCTTCACATCTTTCGGGAAGCACGAGCCGCCGTAGCCGCAGCCCGCATAGAGAAAGTCGTAGCCGATGCGCGGGTCCGAGCCCACGCCGCGGCGCACGGCCTCGATATCGGCGCCCACGCGGTCGGCGAGATTCGCGAGTTCGTTCATGAACGAAATGCGCGTGGCGAGCATGGCGTTGGCCGCGTACTTGGTGAATTCGGCCGAATGCACGTCCATGTAGAGCGTGCGCTCGTGATTGCGGTTGAACGGCGCATAGAGCCGCTTCATCACCTCTTTCGCACGCTCGCCGGGCACGTCGTCGTTGCAGCCCAGCACGATGCGGTCGGGCCGCGCGAAGTCCTCGACTGCCGCGCCTTCCTTGAGGAACTCGGGATTCGAGACCACCGAGAACATGTGGCTCTCGCCGCGCTTGCGCAGTTCGGAGGCGATCGCGTCGTGCACGAGCGCGGCCGTGCCGACCGGCACCGTGGACTTGTCCACCACCACCTTGAAACCGGTCATGTGGCGGCCGATGTTGCGCGCGGCCGCCAGCACGTATTGCAGGTCGGCGGAGCCGTCTTCGTCGGGCGGCGTGCCCACTGCGATGAACTGCACGTCGCCGTGCGCGACCGCCGCTTCCACGTCGGTCGAGAACTTCAGCCGGCGCGCGCGCACGTTGCGCTCGATGATTTCCTTCAGGCCCGGCTCGTGAATCGGCACGATGCCCTGATTGAGCAGGTCGATCTTGCGTTCGTCGACGTCGAGGCAAAACACGTCGTTGCCAATGTCGGCAAGACAGGCGCCCGTCACGAGACCCACATAACCGCTGCCAATGATCGTCAGATTCATGCCCACCTCAAAAGTGATTGATTCTTCATGTCACGCGAAACGTTGCGCACACCAGCATCGCGCGCACTCGCTTCGCCTCAATATGCGTTCTGGCCTGCGAAGCCCTTCCACATGGTCATCGCCACGATGCGCAGGTCGAGCGCGAAGCTCCAGTGCTGCATGTAGTGCAGATCGAAGCGCACGCGGTCGCGCATCTTTTCCACGCGATCGGTTTCGCCGCGAAAGCCGTTGACCTGCGCCCAGCCCGTGATGCCCGGCTTGATGCGATAGCGCGCCATGTAGCCGCGCACGAGGTCCTTGTAGATGTCGTCGTGGGCCAGCGCGTGCGGGCGCGGACCCACCACCGACATCTCGCCCTTGAGCACGTTGATGAACTGCGGCAGCTCGTCGAGGCTCGTGCGGCGCAGGAACGCGCCCACGCGCGTCACGCGCGGATCGTTGCGGCGCGCCTGGGTGATCTGCCCCGCGACTTCCGCATGGACCTTCATCGAGCGGAACTTGTAGATTTCGAATTCGTTGCCATCGAGCCCCTTGCGGCGCTGCTTGAAGAACACCGGACCCTTCGACGTGAGCTTCACGGCGAGCGAAATGACCGCGAGCAGCGGCGCCAGCGCCACCAGCACGCCGCCCGCGAACACGATGTCGAACAAGCGCTTGGGCAGCACGCGCAGATCCGTGACCGGTGAGGCCGCGAGATTGATGGCCGGCACGCCGAGCAGATCGACCACGGGCTGGCTGAAGAACGACAGGCTGCGCACGTCCGGGATGAAGCGGATGTTCACGAAGTCGTTGCGCAAGGCCGTGACGATGCGATGGATCGTGCGCTCCTTGGTGATCGGCAAGGCGAGCCACAGCTCGCGGACCTCGTTCTTGCGCACGAATTCGAGCATCGCCTGGAGGTTGCGCTCCACGGGCACGCCGTCGATTGCCGCGTCGCCGTCCGCGTCGCTGTCCTCGTCGAACACGAGCGCCGGGTGAAAGCCCGCTTCCGCGTGAAAACGCATGTGCTCGATCAGGAAGCGCCCGTAGCGCGGGCCGCCCACCACCGCCACGGCCTTCTGGTTGTAGCCCTCGCGGCGAATGCCACGCAGCACCATGTGCACGAGCGCCTTCGAGACGATCAGCAGGGCCACCGAGGCGACGACCCAGTACGCGAGCCACAGGCGCGAGAGCGAATCGGCGCGGTGCAGGCTGAAGCTCAGCAGGATGCCCGTGCCCTCCACGGCGAGCCAGGCGGCGCACACGCGCGCAAAGAGGACGTAGAGCGACTTGCCGCGCCACGACTTGTAGATCCCGAACGCCGGGAACATCCAGATCGCGAGCACGCAGTTGAACGCGAGCGCCACGCTCTCCGCGTCGGTGAGCGGCACGAACTGGCCACGATGCAAGGCGGCCGCGAGCAGCGCTCCAGCGGCAATGGCGGCAACGTCGAAAATTCTGGCTAGAACGCTGAGCATGTCCGGCACCTCGGGTTTAAAAAATGAAACGCGGCCACGCACTGCAAATCATGGCCGGTCGCTTCAAAAGTTTCTGGGACTGCGTCGCCGCGAAAAACGTCTGGCGTCGCGAATTCTGATCCGAATAAACCCTAATAAGGCGCGATAAAAATTCCGGCCGCAAGCCTCAAAAGTATCTCCAATTGTTTCGCCCCTTTCGGGTCAATTTTTCGCGACTTTTGTCGGCAAAGATTGCCGACACTCACACCCGCACTGGCTCACAACCCCGGTCATTCCGGCAGATTTTTCCTGCCTGGACGCCTGATTTTGGGTTCCGACAAGAAATTGCGGCGGTCGGCAGCGGAATTTTTATTGAATTTTTTATCGGAATTTCGCTATGACGGAAGCGTGATTTAAATTTAATTCGAATATTTTTCGTTTTCTTCTTTACGAATCTATTTATGACGATTTTAAGCATGCTACAAATCGCATCACCGATACCTTTTTCAGGAGAGCGAGATGACGGATACGGGTTCCGCTACGGCATCGGCAAACGCGTCGCAGACGCGTGCCGAAACGCGCAGTGCATTGCAGGTGTGCCCTGTGGTGCTTGCGGGCGGCGCGGGCTCGCGGCTGTGGCCACTGTCGCGCGAGCAATATCCGAAGCAGATGATCAACCTCGTTGGCGAGCAGTCGCTGCTGGCCAACACCGCGGGCCGCCTCGATGCGCTCGCCGAGCGCGTAACGCTCGCAGAGGAGTTGCTGATCGTCTGCAATGAAGAACATCGTTTCACCACCGCCGACCAGGTTCGCGCGGCGGGCAAGCAGGCGCGTCTGATTCTCGAGCCGGTGGGCCGCGATACCGCGCCCGCGCTCACGATCGCCGCGATGTCGGTGGTCGCGAAGCAGGAAGACGGCATTCTCGTGGTGATGCCGGCTGACCACGCGCTTGCCGACCTCGAAGCGTTCCAGAACACCGTGGCCGAAGGCGTGCGTCACGCGGCGAACGGCCAGATCGTGACGATGGGCATCGTGCCCACGCATCCCGAAGTGGGCTATGGCTACATTCACGTGGGCGAGCCGCTCGTGAACGCCGAACCCAACGGTGCGCGGCGTCTGAACGGCTTCGTCGAAAAGCCCTATTTCGAGCTGGCGCAGCAGTACGTCGCTTCGCAGCGCTACTGGTGGAACAGCGGCATTTTCATCGTGCGCGCATCGACCTGGCTCAAGGCGATTCGCCATTTCCATCCGGCCATCTACGCCGCCTGCGCGGAATCGATCGAGCACGGCAAGGCAGACGGCGACTTCTTCCGCGTAGATAGCGAAGCGTTCGCACGTTCGCCTTCGAACTCGATCGACTACGCCGTGATGGAACCGCTCGCCGGCGACCCGACGATCGCAAGCGGCGTGGTCGTGCCGCTCACGGCCGGCTGGACCGACCTCGGTTCATGGGACACCGTCTGGCAGGTTTCGCCCAAGGACGACGAAGGCAACGTCGCGCACGGCCGCGTGATGTTCGAAGGCGCCAGCGACACCTTCGCGCATTCGGACGGCCGGCTCGTGGCCTGCCTCGGCACGAAGGACCTCGTGGTCGTGGAGACCCCGGACGCCCTGCTCGTCGCCGACCGCTCGCGCGCCCAGGACGTCAAGAAGATCGTGCAGCGCCTGAAGCAGGAACGCCGCACCGAAGCCGTGGCGCACCGCCTCGTGCATCGCCCGTGGGGTCACTACGACAGCGTGGACAGCGGCGAGCGCTTCCAGGTCAAGCGGATCGTGGTCGAACCGGGCGCACGCCTCTCGCTGCAGATGCACCACCATCGCGCCGAGCATTGGGTCGTCGTCCGCGGCACCGCGCTCGTCACGCGTGGGGAAGAACGCTTCATCGTTTCGGAAAACGAGTCGGCGTACATCCCGCTCGGCGTGTCGCATCGACTGGAAAATCCCGGCAAGATGCCGCTCGAGATCATCGAGGTGCAGTCGGGCTCGTATCTCGGTGAAGACGATATCGTGCGTCTCGACGATCAGTACGGCAGGCAGTGAAGCAAGCAGGAGAGGCAATGCAGGAAGGCCGCGCGCGCAATGCGCGCGGCCTTGCAGGATCAGCGCGAAAGCGTGCGGTAGCGCGTTCCGGTGGTGCCGACGGTGCGTCGCTCGGCAGTGCCGGACGACGACGTATTGGCATCGCGCGCTTCACTGCCCGTGAGCAGTGCGCCCGTAGCCGTGTAACGCTGTACCGGCGCTGGCAGCGGCGCGAGCCGCACGCTGCCCGGCACGGCCGCAGGCAACGCGCGTGCGGCGGCGGCATTGGACGGATCGCCGCGCGTCACGCCTGGCGCCTGGATGGGCGCGTGCGGTGCGGCACCGGGCAACGCCGTTTGCGAAGCGCTCTGTGCAGCGCCCTTCGACGCGGCATGCTTGGCGAGAGGCGAACCCGGCCACGTAGCGCCGGACGCGGACTCGGCCATGCCTTCGCGATCGAGCCATTCACGCGCCCAGTCGAAGGCGAAATTGCGCGCCGATTCGCGATCCTGGAACGGCGGCCCGATCAGGCCCGAGCGCTCGATGCGCTTGCCGTCCTTGAGGATTTCCACGGCGCCGCGGAACATGCGGTTGCGCACGGGCTGCACGGTGAGGCTCATCGTGTAGCCGCGCCATTCCGCGACCTGCACCACGCCGCCCGCCGGGTGCGCGCTGCGATGCGACGCGTCGCGCGGCATCGCGCGGGTCGCAACGGGCTTGCTCACGCGGGAAGGCGAGAACGGTGCGAACGGCCCATCGCTCTGCGAACGCGTCGCACTCGCAACAGTCGTTGCACTCGTTGCGGCCGACACGACAGGCGCGTCGATCGAAACGGGCAATGCCGGTTCGCCGCCCGCGAGCTGACGCATCATGCTTTCCATGGGATCGGCAAGCGGCGCGTCGGCGAGCGCAGCGGGCGCCTGCCAGGCTTCGGGGCTCTTCCAGAACACGGCCGGCTGGCCATCGTCCTCGGCGACTTCCTCGACTGCGACTGCAACGGGTTGCGCATCGGCCTGCGCCGGCTGCGGCACATACACGAACTTGCGGCCGCGCTGCGAGAGCAGCTCGACCAGTTCGATCAGCGTGCCGCTGCCGTGCCATTCCTCGAAACGACGACGGCAGGTAGGCCCGGACGGATAACGCGCGGGCAAGCGCGACCACGACTCACCGGTGGTGAGAATCCAGAGGACGGCATTGGCCACGACGCGCGGCTCGGCACGAGGGCGGCCGCGCCGGTTGAGTCTGATTGGAGGTTCATCTGACACGAGCGAAGACACCTGCATCCACTCGTCGTCGCTCAGTTCTTCGAAATTCATGCTGTTCTCCACGCAGCCGGACCGGGGCTGCAGTGACGGAGCACTGGCTTGCGGATCTTGTTGCCCGCCTTGGCTAGCTCGGTTGCACCATATGCTTGTATGACGTGTTCATTTGCGTCGCGATGCGCACTCTGGCAGTGCGTTCTTTCACTGTATTGACGCAATACACGTGGTCTCACTCGTGCAAGGGAGAATTTGTGCAGGAAGCATACCACCTGAAACCAGCCGATGAGGAGGGCCGTAATAAGTGTTACGGTTAGAAACAATCTCCACCTTGAATAGCCGCGAAGATCGCCGAAAAAGGCCTGAAAACGCAGTGTTTTACAGCGTAGATACACTTGTAACAGGCTCAATCGTTGCGTAGCCGGCACACGCTGTGTGCCCTACACAATTCCGAACGCATGCATACCACTTAAGACACATCCGCCCCGGCGGATGCCGGGTTTGCTTCTGCAGCGTTATCGTTGTGCCCGCAACAAATGACATGCCGATGAAATCATCGGACGCATCATGAAACCTTCACGCGAGACCCGGCGGTCGCACTTCGCACCGGTTGCACCGCCGCTAACCGAACGCTCGTGCGGCGTCACGTAGCGAAGCCGGGTAAACGAATCCGTCTATAGTAAGGGCGCACTGAACCACCACGGAGATTCGTGTATGCAAACCTCTGTTCCGGGCGTCGCTACGCCGGGCGTCGCCACGCCACGCAAAGGCACGGCGTTGATAGCCACCTTGACCCTGGCGCTGCTCGCCCCCTGGGGTGCCGCACAGGCGCAGTTCGGCAACCTGCTCAACCAGGGCGGCAGCAACAGCGGTTCGGCACAGGGCGCGCTCGGCAATCTGGGCGGCCTCGGCAACTCGCTATCGGCGCCCTCGCTCACCTCGAACAGTCTCGGCAATGTCACCGGCGTGCTGCAGTACTGCATCAAGAACAATTACCTGAACGCCGACGCCGCGAGCAACGTGAAGGACTCGCTGCTCGGCAAGCTGCCCGGCGGCGCGAACACGACGGATAGCGGCTATACGCAGGGCACGAGCGGCATCCTCACGGCCGGCAACGGACAGAAGCTCGACCTCACGGGCGGCGGCCTCAAGGAGGAGGCCACGAAGCAGGTCTGCGACAAGATCCTGAGCCAGGCGAAGTCGATGCTCTAGCCGCCCCGATCCGGTATGCGGATGTGCGCGGGCGCACCGCCCGCGCAATTTATGTGCCGTAAGCTTTGAACACGAACGAAGTCCGGCTGTCGAATGGAATCAACCGGTCTTCTCCCGGCATTGCTGCTCGTAGCCATGACCAAGCGCCACACTCCCGTGATACTCGCGTTCCCGGCCAGCACGCTGCGGAACGCGCTGAGCGGCCTTGCCGCTTTTGCCGCCCTGCTGGTCCCGGTGGCCGCGCATGCGCAATCCACGCAATCCGCCGCACACGACCAGCAGTTCGACTGCAAGTCCGATCCCCACACGTTCATTTCGTCGCTGATAGACGAAAAATCCATCGATCCCCAGCCGAGCCGAGTGGAAGCGAATTCGGTCAACGCGTTCAGCCCGGTGCGCGGCACCCGCCTGAGCGCGTTCGGCTTCCCCATTTACGTGGTGCTCGGCTACGACCGCGACGACACGCTCTTCAGGCGCGGCGCCGGCAAGGAGATCACCTCGCCGCTCTACGGCGTGGTCGTGTCCGCGCCCGCGGAAAAGGTGCGCTCGCGCGTGCGCGAAGCCAACAGCGACGCGACCGTGCAATCGGTCGTGCCGCTGCTGCTCACGGCGATCGTGTGCGGCGGGTAAGCGCTCAGCCGCCGAAGAACGCCATCGCGCCCAGCCCCACCCCGACGATGGCGACGCCCACCGACGTATTGAGCAGCCAGCGCCGCCGCGTGAGCAGCGTAATCGCCGTGAGCGCGATCGAGATCTGGATGAGCGTCGTGGCCTGAGCCCAGCGATGATGGCCGTGCAGCACGTGCTCGCTCAGCGCATCGTCCTGCTCGACGATTTTTTCGAGCGCCTCCGCCTTGGCGCGGATCGGCTCCTTCTGCTGGCGATAGCGGTCGGCGTCGGCGGCGAAGCGCTTCTGCGCGGCGTCCGAATTCGGCGCGAGCGCCGAGAGTTGCGCGCCCAGCTCCGCGAGATTCTGTTTCTCGCCCTTCGCCTGATAGTAGGCCCATTGATTCGCGGCTTCGGTCTTGCGGATCGCCGCTTCGTTCTTGTAATAGAGCGCCTGGTTCTCGCTGTTGCCGCTCTGATAGGCAAAGATCGCTCCAATCGAAGCGAGGATCGCCGTCATCACCGCCATGCGGCCCGGGAACGGATCGCCCTCGCCGTGCCCGCCATGGCCCGCCGCGGCGTGTTCGACCGCGTGGTCGTGCGGCCCATGCACTTCGTACTCTTCAGACATCCAAGGACTCTCCGCTATCTCTGACTTTCACTGGCGCGCACCGCCTTTTCCCCGTGCGGCGCGCCTGTTTGGACGCTCAATTATCGTGAGCGCGGCGCGCTTGTCCAGTACCCGGAATGCATCGGATGTAACGAAACCCGAAATCTCTCCCGACGAAAGCGAATCGTAGGTTTTATCGTCTATTCATTCAGAATAGGTACCCCGGGATGTTGCAGTGCATCCCCTCCCGCCTGCCGTTTGCAAACGTGGATTTGCGCCTGAGCGCCCCCTCGCGTCGCTGCAGTGCCACATGGCCCTATATGCAACCTCGCGCGGCCTGCCCTGAGGCCTTCTGCGTTAATAAATTTCAGCCCGGAGACCATCATGGGGCCCACCACGGCCGCACACGCCGCGGCTATCGATACTGTGGCACACAGCGCGCGCGTGCGGTACGGCGAGCCGGATGATACCGGCTGCCTGATCGACGCGATCTACGATGCCGGCTTCGACGCGCAACGCTGGCCCGATGTGTGCGCGCGCATTGCGCAACGCATCGGTGCGCAACACGTCAATCTCACCATGCTGCCGCCCGAAAGCACGTTCTCGCTCGCCGAGTGGGACGGCATCGACGCTTCGTTTGCCCAATCGTACGCGCAGCACTACGGCAGCTTCGATCCGCTCGTGCCGCAGGTGCGCCGCTGGGCCGCCGGCACGCTCGTCACCGACACGATGATCCACCCGCAGGGGAGTCTGCAACGCAGCGCCTTCGTGCAGGAGTGGGTGCGCCCGCAGCGCTTCTACACGGTGGCCTTCGCAAACGTGCTGCGTGAAGGCGATATGGCCGCCGTGCTCGGCGCGCTGCGCCATGAAACACGCTTCTATAGCGAGGACGAACTGGATGCGCTGCGCACGCTGCTGCCGCATCTGCGCAATGCCTTGCGCGTGCAGCGGCACACGGCCCGCACCCTCGCCTCGCGCGATCAAAGCGCGAATGCCCCCGCGGACGCACTCGACGCGCTCGCGCATGGCGTGCTGATCGTCGACGCCGATGCGCACATCGTGTTCGCGAATCGCGCCGCCACGGCGCAGCTCGCGCGCGCAAACGGGCTGCGTACCGAACACGCCGCGCTCAGCGCCGCCACGGCTGCCGCCACCCAACAGCTACGCTCGCTGATCGCGCGAGCCGCGGGGCGCGACGGGCGCGGGCGCAGCGGCGGCGCAATGCTGATCGCCCGCCAGCCGCCCGACGAGCCGCTGCAGGCGCTCGTTTCGCCGCTAGGCGAACGCCGTCACGCCGACTACTGCGCCCACGGCGCGCGCGCCGGCACGGCCATGCTCATCGTGATCGATCCGCAATCGTCGCGGCGCGGCGTGGAAACGCGCCTGATCGCGCTGTTCGGCCTCACGCCCGCGGAAGCACGGGTGGCCTGCGAGGTCGGCAAGGGCCTCAACCCGAAAGACGTGGCCGAAGCGCTGCAGGTGCTGCCCTCGACCGTGCGCACGCATCTGCATCACGTGTTCGCGAAAACCACCACGCGCCGCCAGGCCGAGCTGATGCGCTTGATCGCGCAGCTTGCGATCGCGCGCGGCGATTGATTCGACATCCGTCGACGCAAAAAGAAGCGGCCCGCGCCTCCCACGCTCCATGAACGCGGATGACGCGGGCCGCAGTGCGGTCTTGTTCGCGACGATCAACCGCCCAGATAGGCGCGCTTGATGTTGTCGTTGGCGAGCAGATTGTCGGCGCTGTCGGCGAGCACCACGCGTCCGGTTTCGAGCACATAGCCGCGATCGGCCACGTGCAGTGCCTTGTTCGCGTTCTGCTCGACGAGGAACACCGTCACGCCCTCTTCGCGAATCGTGCGGATGATGTCGAAGATCTGCGCGATCACGAGCGGCGCGAGGCCGAGCGTGGGCTCGTCGAGCAGCAGCAAACGCGGCTTGCTCATGAGCGCGCGGCCGATGGCGAGCATCTGCTGCTCGCCGCCCGACATCGTGCCCGCACGCTGCTTCGCACGCTGGTTCAGGCGCGGAAACAGCTTGAACACGTGCTCGATGCCCGCATCGATCTCGTGCTGCGAGGCGAAGAAGCCGCCCATCTGCAGATTTTCGAGCACCGTGAGGCTCGGGAATACGCGGCGGCCTTCCGGCGAAATCGCCATGCCCTTGCGCATGATTTCATGCGTGGGCATGCGCGTGATGTCCTCTCCTTCGAACGTCACTTTCCCGGCCGATGCGCGCGGCGTGCCGCACACGGTCATCATGAGCGTGGTCTTGCCGGCGCCGTTGCTGCCGATCAGCGTGACGATCTCGCCCTTGTTCACTTCGATCGACACGCCCGCCAGCGCTTCCACCGCGCCGTAATGGGTATGGACCTTTTCCAGCTTCAGCATCAGTCCTCTCCGAGATAGGCCTTGATCACGCGCGGGTCGTTGCGCACTTGGTCGGGCTTGCCGATCATGATCGGCTTGCCGTGCTCCATCACCAAGATGCGGTCCGACACGCCCATCACGAGGCTCATGTCGTGTTCGATCAGGAGTACGGAGATTCCGAACTCGTTGCGCAAGCCGTCGACCATCTGCTGCAGCTCGACCTTTTCCTGCGGGTTCAGGCCCGCCGCGGGTTCGTCGAGCATCAACAGACGCGGATCGGTGATCATGCAGCGCGCGATTTCGAGCCGGCGCTGATGGCCGTACGAGAGCGTGCCCGCCTCGCGGTTCGCGACCGGCTTCAGGCCCACACGCTCGAGCCAGTACGCGGCGCGCTCGAGCGCGGCGCGTTCGGCGCGGCGATAGGCGGGCGTCGCGAACAGACCGCTCAGCATGTTGCGGTTGACCTTCAGGTGCTGGGCGACCATGAGGTTTTCCAGCACCGTCAGCTGCTTGAAGAGGCGAATGTTCTGGAACGTGCGCACGAGGCCGCGGCGCGCGACCTGGTGGCTCGGCTGGCCGGTAATGGCGTGACCTTCGAGCACGATGTCGCCCGCGGTGGGCTTGTAGAAGCCGCCCACGCAGTTGAACACCGTGGTCTTGCCCGCGCCGTTCGGCCCGATGATCGCGAAGACTTCGTCCGGACGCACGTCGAAGTCGATGCCGTCCACGGCCAGCAGACCGCCGAAGCGCATCTGCAGGCCGGCTACTTTCAACAACGCTTGTGCGCTCATTGCGGCAACTCCACGTGCGGACGGCTCGCGGGCAACAGGCCCTGCGGACGCCACATCATCATCAGCACCATCACCAGACCGAAGATCAGCATGCGGTACTCGGCAAAGCCGCGCGCCACTTCGGGCAGCGCCGTGAGCAGGATCGCGGCGAGCACGACGCCCAGCTGCGAGCCCATGCCGCCCAGCACCACCACGGCGAGTATCAGCGCCGACTCGATGAAGGTGAACGACTCGGGCGTGACGAGCCCCTGGCGCGCCGCGAAGAACGCACCGGCGAGACCCGCGAACGACGCGCCCAGCGTGAATGCCGAGAGCTTGATGCGCGTGGGGTTCAGACCCAGCGAGCGGCACGCGATCTCGTCTTCGCGCAGCGCTTCCCAGGCGCGGCCCATCGGCATGCGCAGCAGGCGGCTCGTGACGAACAGCGTGAACGCCACCAGCACGAGCGCGAGCAGGTACAGGAAGATCACCATGTGCTCGCCGCTGTACTCGATGCCGATCAGCTCGTTGAACGTCTTCGCGCCTTCCACGCTCGCGTGGCGGGCCATTTCGAAGCCGAACACGGTGGGCTTGGGAATGCTCGAGATGCCGTCCGGGCCGCCCGTGATGCTCGTGAGGTTGTTGAGCAGCAGGCGGATGATCTCGCCGAAGCCGAGCGTGACGATGGCCAGATAGTCGCCGCGCAGGCGCAGCACCGGGAAGCCGAGCACGAAACCGAAGGTGGCCGCGGCGAGCGCGGCGAGCGGCAGGCACTCCCAGAACGTGAAGCCGAAGTACTGGTTGAGCAGCGCATACGTATAGCCGCCCACCGCATAGAAGCCCACGTAGCCGAGGTCGAGCAGACCCGCGAAGCCCACCACGATATTGAGGCCGAGGCCGAGAATCACGTAGATGAGTGCGAGCGTCGCCACGTCGATCGCGCCGCGCGAACCGAGGAACGGGAACACCGCGCCGAACGCGAGCAGCACCCAGATCGCCACGCGCTGCTGACGCGCGCCGAGCGCGGGGGCCCGGGGCAAGCGCACCTGACTCGTGGCGCGCACGAACATCGGCTTGACGAGCTGGAACACGAACACCACGGCAGCCGCGATCCACACCGGGCGCCAGTGCTGCTGCAGCACGACCTCATAGCCGTCCAGCGTGAGCTGCAGGCCGAGAATGGGGGCCGTGAGGATGATGGTCGCCACGGCGGCGGCGAGCGCGCCTTTCACCGTTTGCGACGAGGACGGGCCCTCTGCGGCCACGCGAACCGAAACAGTCTGACTCATTTCGACCTCACACCTTTTCGACGTCCGGCTTGCCGAGCAGGCCGGTGGGACGGAAGAGCAGCACGAGCACGAGCAGGCCGAAGGCCACGACGTCCTTGTACTCCGCAGGCATGTAGCCCGAAGCGAAGGTTTCGGCGAGGCCGAGCAGCACGCCGCCGAGCATTGCGCCCGGAATGCTGCCGATGCCGCCCAGCACCGCGGCCGTGAACGCCTTGATGCCCGCGATGAAGCCGATATACGGATTGAGCTTGCCGATCGTGAGACCGATCAGCACGCCGCCCACCGCCGCGAGCATGGCGCCGAGCACGAACGTGAACGAGATCACGCGGTTCGTGTCGATGCCGAGCAGGTTCGCCATCTTCATGTCTTCCGCGCAGGCGCGGCACGCGCGGCCCATGCGCGAGCGCGAGATGAAGAGCGTGAGCGCGATCATCAGCACGAGCGTCACGCCGACGATCAGCATGCGCGAGTACGGAACCGTCACTTCGAAGTTGCCGCCCATGTTGAAGTCGAGCGCGCCGGAAATGAGCATCGGCACGGACACGTCGCGCGCGCCCTGCCCGATCTGCACATAGTTCTGCAGGAAGATCGACATGCCGATGGCGGAGATGAGCGGCACGAGGCGCGGGCCGCCGCGCAGCGGCCGGTACGCCACGCGCTCGACCGCGAAACCGTAGAGCCCGGTGACCACCACCGAGACGATGAGCGCCGCGCCCAGCACGAGCGGCAGCGGATAACCCGTCGAGGTGCCGATGGCCGTGAGCGTGACGAGGCCCACATAGGCGCCGATCATGTAGATCTCGCCGTGAGCGAAGTTGATCATGCCGATGATGCCGTAGACCATCGTGTAGCCGATGGCGATCAGCGCATAGATCGCACCCAGCGTGAGCCCGTTGACGAGCTGCTGGGTGAACTGAGGAAGAAAATCATTCATGCGTAAGCCCCGCGGCCGTGAAGCCGATGAGAGACCTTTGGAACCGTACCAACCCTTTTTTAGTTGCGCGCACAACCGCTATGAAAACGCCCCGCCACGAGGAAAGGCGGGGCGTTGGCAGCGTGCAGCGCCGGGATCAGTTCGCGGCGGTCTTGGTGGCGTCCTTGTGCCACGTGTAGACGACGAAGCGGAACGACTTCAGGTCGCCCTGTGCGTCGTATTCGACCTTGCCGATCGGCGTGTTGAACGCGTTCTTGTGCAGGTAGGCCGCGACCTTGGTCGGGTCCGTGCTCTTCGCGCCGGCAATGCCGTCGGCGATCACTTCGACTGCTGCGTACGACGGCATCTGGAACGGGCCGTTGGCGTCGCGCCTGGCGTCGGCGAAGGCCTTCACGAGCTTCGCGTTGGCGGGGTCCGAGGCGAAGTCGGCCGGCAGCGTGACGAGCATGCCTTCCGAAGCCGGGCCGGCGATGGCCGTCACGTCCTTGTTGCCGACGCCTTCCGGACCCATGAACGTGGCCTTCACGCCCTGTTCACGCGACTGGCGCATGAGCAGGCCCATTTCCGGGTGATAGCCGCCGAAGTAGACGAAGTCCACGCCCTGCGACTTGAGCTTCGTGACGACTGCCGAGTAGTCCGAATCGCCGGCGTTGATGCCTTCGAACACGACGACCGGAATGTGCGCCTTGTCGAGCGCGGCCTTGACCGAGGTGGCGATGCCCTGGCCGTACGACTGCTTGTCGTGCAGGATCGCGACCTTCTTCGGCTTGACCTTGTTGATGATGTAGGCGGCAGCAGCCGGACCTTGCTGGTCGTCGCGGCCGATGGTGCGGAAGATGAACTGGCGCTTCTTGCCTTCGGTCAGCTGCGGCGCGGTGGCCGACGGCGTGACCATCACGACGCCTTCGTTCTCGTAGATGTCCGAAGCGGGAATCGTCGAGCCCGAGCAGACGTGGCCGACCACGTACTGGATGTGCTGCGAAACGATCTTGTTGGCGACGGCGACAGCCTGCTTCGGCTCGCACGAGTCATCCATCAGGACGGCTTCGAGCTTGTTGCCGTTCACACCGCCGGCGGCGTTGATCTGCTCGATCGCAGTCAGCGCGCCCGCCTTGACCATGTCGCCGTACTGGGCGACCGGGCCGCTGAACGGGCCGGCAATGGCGATCTTCACGGTGTCGGCGTTTGCGCTTGCACCAAAGGCGAGCAGCGCTGCGGCCACGGAAACGGAGGTAAGGCGGTTAAGGGACAACAGCGGCATCATCAGGAGCTCCTCGATTGTTTTCGGGTCAACCGGTCAGACGGGATGACCTGCGCAAACGAACAGCGCCCCAATGAGTTTCAATGGGGAACAACCACGACGAGCACCAGAGAAAAAGACGTGACGGGGCCCGGCGTGTATCAGCGCCCTGATAGGCGGCTGAGTTCGGAGAGACTGCTGAGTTACAGACTCTGTTGCGCAAGCATTCCGCCTGCCCCGTTCGCTGCAATTCGTACCGGAAAGGTGGACCGGCCTGAATCAGCGACCCGCGGATGCTATCAATAATCCCATTTCATCGCAACCAAGGGTTTTTTCGGATATCGAGTTGAGTTTTGACATTGGTCAATAGAGGGGCATGCTGGAAAGCGCTTGAAAACGCTCGGGAAAATGGTCTTTCGGGCGGGTGGTGGACCACCATCGCGGCTGAGATGACCGGCTGGTGCGGGCGTCTGGAATTACTGGCTTTTTTGATTATTACGCCCCCTCGATCGTTATTTTAATTTTAACGAAATCTGATTGGCGAATTGCATCTTGAAATAAATCTCAAAGTTAATCTTTTATCGCGATAAAATCACCCATCCAATAATCGATAAACCGGGATTACCCTAAATGCAAAATGCGCCAAATCATTGATTTCAAAGCATAAATATTACGAAAGCCTTAAAATTGAATTTTTATATTCATTGAACTGGCATCATAAATCTCGCATCACCCCTACTTTCCGCCTTTCACTCCCAAACCGCGAAAGCTCTCGCCAAAGCGCGAATTTTTCTCATAATCGGATCGCCCAGTTTCGAATTAATCTGCGCGACACCGTCGCGCGCCCGCCTCACTGACCTTCCAGAGCGTTCCAGCCCCGCAAGAGACGATGGTATCCTCGCTCCCTCGCCGCGCCCGCATGCACCACTACGGCGCATGCCGCGTGCTCTCGCGCCACGCGTGAAGCCGGCGACGCCGCACCGTGCAGATCCGAAAAAACCGCAAGAACCCAGCACTCGGGGGAGATCAAACAGAATGAAGACCTTCAAGCAGGCAGCCGCTGCCGCCACCCTTTCCCTGATCGCCGGCGCCGCCGCACTCGCGCTGACTTCGGCCGCCGCACGCGCCGCCGAAACCGCGACTGTGGAAGTGCTGTCGATCGTCGAGCACCCCGCGCTCGACGCAATCCGCGACGGCGTGCGCGACGAACTGAAGGCCGCGGGCTACGACGCCGGCAAGAACCTCAAGTGGGAATACCAGAGCGCGCAGGGCAACACGGGCACCGCCGCGCAGATCGCCCGCAAGTTCGTGGGCGACAACCCGAGCGCGATCGTCGCCATCGCGACGCCTTCGGCACAAGCCGTTGTGGCCGCAACGAAGTCCGTGCCCGTGGTGTACTCGGGCGTGACCGATCCGGTGGCCGCGCAGCTCGTCAAGACGTGGACGCCTAGCGGCACCAACGTGACCGGCGTGTCCGACAAGCTGCCGCTCGACAAGCAGGTCGCGCTCATCAAGCGCGTCGTGCCCAACGCAAAGACCGTCGGCATGGTCTATAACCCCGGCGAAGCGAATTCGGTCGTCGTCGTGAAGGCGCTCAAGGAACTGCTCGCACAACAGGGCATGACGCTCAAGGAAGCCGCCGCGCCGCGTACCGTGGACATCGGCCCCGCAGCGAAGAGCCTGATCGGCAAAGTCGACGTGATCTACACGAACACTGACAACAACGTCGTTTCGGCCTACGAAGCGCTCGTGAAGGTCGCCAACGACGCGAAGATCCCGCTCGTCGCCTCCGATACGGACAGCGTGAAGCGCGGCGCCATCGCGGCGCTCGGCATCGACTACAGCGACCTCGGCCACCAGACCGGCAAGGTCGTCGTGCGTATTCTCAAGGGCGAGAAGCCCGGCACGATCGCCTCGGAAACCAGCAGCCAGCTGCAACTGTTCGTGAACCCCGCCGCCGCGCAAAAGCAGGGCGTGACGCTCTCGGCCGATCTGCTCAAGGACGCGACCACGGTCGTGAAGTAAGGCGCCGGCGTGGGCGCCGCCATGGCGCATCGCACGCTGTCACACTGCCAGGCCCGATAACGGCCACTTACGTGCGCAACGGCACGCCGCCCCATCCGGGCGGTGCGCCGCGCGTCGACTCCGGCGCACCGCCGCCGCAGACCGCAACAGGATTCTTCCCCATGTCCCTCTACTCGCTTCTGGGCGCGCTCGAGATCGGCCTGATTTTCAGTCTCGTGGCCCTCGGGGTGCTGATCTCGTTTCGCATCCTCAACTTCCCCGACCTCACCGTCGACGGCAGCTTCCCGCTGGGCGGCGCCGTAGCCGCCACGCTGATCGCGGCCGGTCACGATCCGTTTCTCGCCACCGCCTGCGCGATCGTTGCGGGCGGTATCGCCGGCTTCATCACCGGCTGGCTCAACGTGCGCCTGAAGATCATGGATCTGCTCGCGAGCATCCTGATGATGATCGCGCTCTATTCGATCAACCTGCGCGTGATGGGCGCGCCGAACGTGCCGCTCATTTCCGAATCGACGGTATTCACGATCATCCAGCCCGCCTGGCTGCCCGACTACGTGCTGCGTCCGCTCGCGCTCCTCGTCGTCGTGCTGGCCGCGAAGTTCGGCGTGGACTGGTTCTTCTCGTCGCAATACGGCCTCGCGCTGCGCGCGACCGGCGCGAACCCGCGCATGGCGCGCGCACAGGGCATCGCCACGGGCCGCGCGACGCTCGCCGGCATGGCGCTCTCCAACGCGCTCGTCGCGTTGGCCGGCGCGCTCTTCGCGCAAACCCAGGGCGGCTCGGACATTTCGATGGGCATCGGCACCATCGTGATCGGGCTTGCGGCCGTGATCATCGGCGAGAGCATCCTGCCCGCGCGCCGGCTCATGCTGACCACGCTCGCCGCCGTGCTCGGCGCGATTCTCTATCGCTTCTTCATTGCGCTTGCGCTCAACAGCGACTTCATAGGCCTCAAGGCGCAGGACCTGAACCTCGTCACCGCCGTGCTCGTGACGATCGCGCTCGTGCTGCCCGCCACGCGCAAGAAGCTGTTTGGCCGCAAGAACGGGAGGGCATGAGATGCTCAGCGCCAAGGACCTCAAACTGACTTTCAACCCCGGCACGCCGATCGAAACACGCGCGCTGCGCGGCCTCACGCTCGAGATCCCGAGCGGCCAGTTCGTGGCCGTGATCGGTTCGAACGGCGCGGGCAAGTCCACCTTCCTCAACGCGATCAGCGGCGACCAGAGGGTGGATGACGGCACGATCACCATCGACAGCCAGGACGTCACGAAGAAGCAGGCATGGGACCGCGCGCATCTCGTGGCACGCGTGTTCCAGGACCCGATGGCCGGCACCTGCGAGGCGCTCACCATCGAAGAAAACATGGCGCTAGCGATGGCGCGCGGCAAGCGCCGCGGCTTCGGCCCCGCGCTCAAAAAGCAGGATCGCGAGCTGTTTCGCGCGAAGCTGCGTCTTTTGAATCTGGGCCTGGAAAACCGCCTGACCGATCGCATCGGCCTGCTTTCGGGCGGCCAGCGCCAGGCGGTGAGTCTGCTGATGGCGTCGCTGCAGCCTTCGCGCATCCTGCTGCTCGACGAGCATACGGCAGCGCTCGATCCGAAAACGGCCGCGTTCGTGCTGGAGCTGACCGCACGCATCGTGGAAGAGGCCAGGCTCACGACCATGATGGTCACGCATAGCATGCGCCAGGCGCTCGACTACGGCCAGCGCACGGTGATGCTGCACCAGGGGCAGGTGGTGCTCGACGTTTCGGGAGATGCGCGCCGCGGCCTCGACGTGCCGGACCTGCTGCGCATGTTCGAGCAGACCCGCCACGAGAAGCTCGACGACGACGCGCTGCTGCTGGGATAAGTGTCCGGGCGCAGCGTTAAAAAAGCCCGCCCTTCGGTCGAAGCGGCGGGCATTGGCTTTTCAGCGAAATTACTTCGGATACCGATTCAACCGGAAGACGTTTCGCTCACGCCTGCTTAGGATACGAGTACTTGAACGTCCCCTGCGCGCTCGCGATCAGCAAACGATCGTCCACCCACGCCTCGGCGCGCGCAAAGAAGATCGAGCGGCCGCCGCGCTCCAGAAAGCCCTTCGCGCGCACGAACTGGCCAAGCCCCTTGTCGAGATAGTTGGTCGTGAGCGAGAGCGTGAAGCCATGACGCGGCGGGTCGCCAACCGGCGCGAAGAGCCCCGCGTAGCCCGCAGCGGCGTCGAGCAGCGTGGCAATCGCGCCGCCTTGCAGCACGCCCTGGCGATTGAGCTTCGAGGCGTCGATGGGCATCACGAGTTCCGCGTAGCCTTCGCGCCATTGCGCGACGCTCACGCCGAGCGTTTCGAGAAACGGATTGTCCACGGCGAATTGCGACATACGCTGTCTTCCTTGCATTATCGGGCGATGCGATTGATTATAGGGTGGCTGCCGCAACGCCGCAGCGGACCGCAGCGCCGCCCATCCGACTGTTCAGCGAAATTGCGCGCAACTGTACATGGCCAGCGCTGCCGCGCCGCACAACACTGCCTGATGGCGCGCCGATCGCGCGCGTCTCACGCAACCCCTTTCCAGGTCAAACCAGGTACTCAAGATGAACGACAACGCGCTCCACCCCGACCCGCTGGCCACTTCGCGCACAGCGGCGGCAGCGGCCGAGGCCGCGCCCGTGCCTTGCCCCAGCGTCGAAACGCTCGACCGCATCCTGCCCGAGGAACCGCTCCTCATGATGGGTGCGGGCCCCGTGCCGATTCCCGACGCCGTGGCCAAGGCCAACACCGTCGTCATCAATCACCTCGGCGACACCATGGCGCGCGTCATTCACCAGGTGAAGACGATGGCGCGCTATGTTTTCCAGACGCGTTCGAACTGGGTGCTCGGCGTGGCCGGCCCGGGCTCGGCGGCCATGGAAATGGCGATCTCGAACCTCGCGTGGCCGGGCACCCGCGTGCTCTCCATCGTCAACGGCTTCTTCAGCCAGCGCATGGCCGAAATGGCGGGCCGCGTGGGCGCCGAGGTCACGACGCTCGACGTGGCGAACCGCGAGATCGCCTCGCTCGAAGCCGTGGCGCAAGCCATCGAGCGCACGCGGCCGGCCGTCGTCACGATCGTGCACGGCGAAACCTCCAATACGGTATGGAACCGCGAGCTCAAGGAAATCGTGCCGCTCGCCAAGGCCGCCGGCGCGCTCGTGGTGGTGGACGCCGTCTGCACGCTGAGCACCATGCCGCTGGAAATGGACGCCTGGGGCATCGACGTCGTCATCACGGGCGGCCAAAAGGGCCTCTCCTCGATCCCTGGTGTGTCGCTCATCGCCTTCTCGGATGCCGCCTGGGAGCGCGTGCGCACGCGCACCGCGCCGAACACGCACTGGTGCCTCGACGCCATGCTCGCCGAAAACTTCTGGCACAACGCCGGCTATCACTACACCGCGCCCGTCTCGGGCGTGCTGGCGCTACACGAAGCGCTGCGCCTCGTGTGCACGGAAACGCTCGAAAAGCGTTTTGCGCGCCACCTGCGCTGCTCGCTCGCGCTGCAAAGCGGCGTGAGCGCGCTGGGCCTCGCGCTTTATACGCCGCAAACGTGCCGCCTGAATTCCGTGGTCGGCATCGAACTGCCCGAGGGCGCCACCGCGCGCGAGGTGTGCAATCACATCTCGCAACATTACCAGGTGGAGATCGCCGGATCGTTCGGTCTCCCGATCGTTCGCATCGGGCAGATGGGCGAGCAGTGCCGCGAGCACAACCTCTTTCGCACCGTGCACGCGCTTGGCCGCACGATGAGCGATCTCGGCGTGAAGGTCGATCTGCCCGCCGGGGTTGCCGCGCTCGAAGAGTCGCTTTCGGCCGGCTCGCGCGAAGCGCGGCGTTAAGCGCTTTCGGCGCCGCGCGGCCGCTCCCCCTCAAACGCGCCGTGCGCGCACGCAGATGAACGCCGGGGCCTGCGCCAGTTCTGCGTGCAGCGCCGGCGACACCGCCTTCATTTCCGGTTGTGGCATGGGCTCGAGCACGCGGTCGATGGCCCAGCCCGCTTCCATGAGCGCGTTGAAGATATCGGCAAGCGGGCGCCTGAACGCTTCCACCCACGGCTTCGGCTCGCCGAAGCCGCCCCAATGCAGGCCGAATCGCGTCGTCTCGAAGTAGGTGCGCGAACCGCGCGTGCGCGTGTCGATCCAGTCGCGCATGGGATGGGACATCGAAAACACCAGCAGCGCGCCGGGGCGCGCCACGCGGTGAAACTCTGCAAACGTCGGCGCGAGGTGCTCGACGTAGTCGAGGGCCAGCGAGCACACGATGCGGTCGACCGAGGTGCTCGCGAGCCATTCGAGCGGCCGCCCGAGGTCGCCCTGCGCGATATCGACCGCGAGGCCTGCGCAACGCGCCTTCGCCAGTTCGACCATCGCGGGCGTGACGTCGAAGGCCTGCACGCGTGCGCCCTCGCCCGCCAGCTCCGCGCTCACGATGCCGGGCCCGCAGCCCGCGTCGAGCACGTCGAGCCCCGCTACCGCGCCGAGCAGCGAGCGTGTGGCGGGACGTTCGTAGAGCGCGTTGTGCGGCTTGACGGGCGCCCGCTCCGCGTAACGGTCGGCGAATTGTGTGTAGTTGGCGCGGCCGGGGAGTTCGTTGGGGGTCTTTTCGTCGGTGGACATCAGAGCGGTCGGGTAGCGATTGGGTACGCTATTGTCCATCGTTTCGCACGGGCCGACCAACGCCGCGCCCTGCACGGCGGCCCGCCCCGGGCCGCCTTCGCGGCTTGCCCGCCAAAAGCCCACGCAAACGCGACCCCGGTTATCATCGCGCTCTTGCGTGCGCGATCCCGATGCGCGCCGCATGACGCAACCGCAGGCAACTGAAAGCAACCGCAGGCAAACGATGTCCCCCATCCCCTTCGACGCCATCCTCTTCGACTGCGACGGCGTGCTCGTCGACTCAGAACGCATTACGCACGTGGTGCTCACGCAGATGCTGGGCGAACTCGGCTGGACGCTCACGGTAGACGAAGCCATGGGCATCTTCGTCGGTAAGGCCGTGAAAGACGAGGCCGCGCGCATCGAAGCGCATACGGGCTTCGCGATTACCGATGCCTGGCTCGAAGGCTTTCGCGCGCGCCGCAACGAAGCGCTGGAGCGCGATCTCGTCGAGATTCCGGGCGCGCCCGCGGCCGTGCGCGCGGTGTACACGGCCATGAACGGGCGCATCGCCGTCGCCTCGGGTGCGGACCGGCGCAAGGTCGAGCTGCAACTGCGCAAGGTGAACCTGCTCGGCTGCTTCGCCGGCCACATCTACAGCGGCCACGAAACGCCGCGCAGCAAGCCGCATCCCGACGTCTACCTCGCGGCGGCGGCCGGCCTCGGCGTGGCGCCTGCCCGCTGCGCCGTGATCGAGGACACGGTCACGGGCGCGCGTGCGGGCCTCGCCGCGGGCGCCACCGTGTTCGGCTACAGCCCGCCCGAGCCCGGCCACAGCAGCGCGCACGCGCTGCTCGAGGCGGGCGTTGCGCACGTATTCACCGACATGGTGCAACTTCCCGCCCTGCTTTCCCGCTGGTCAAATAGTTAAGCGCGTATAAAACAACGCCAAAAAAGCCGCGCGCTTCGCGCACTGTTGGCCGTACGCATCACCCCGCACCAGATAGAAAGCAGGCCGCCGATGAGTCGCATACCATCCGATTCGTGGCGCTGCGAAAGAAAAAGATAGTTTGCTATCGAATCGCTTTGGGCTATGATCCGCCGATGTCGAATCTTCATACTTTACGCCTTGCGGTCAGCAGCACGCTCGTCGTGGCGGCACGCAAATGGCGGCGCACGACGCACGGCGCCCTCACCGCATACAACGTCTCCGAGGCATGCGCCGCGCCGCTGCTCACCGCCGGGCGCCTTGGCGAAGCCGTGCGCCAGGTGACGCTTGCGGAGCACGTGGGCATCGAAGGCCCTTCGCTCGTGCGCCTGCTCGACCAGCTCTGCGCCGCGGGCCTCGTGCGCCGCGACGAAGACCCCGACGACCGCCGCGCAAAAACGATCTCGCTCACGAGCGAAGGCCGCGCCGTGACCGAGCGCATGGAGGACGAGCTGCGCTCGCTGCGCGCCCGCGTGCTCAAAGGCGTGAGCCGCGCCGACCTCGAAGCGACGCTGCGCGTGCTCAACGCGTTCAACGCAGTTCCCCCCGCAGACCAGGCTGACCGCCCCTTACACGACTGAAAGCAGACAGCGGACTCATGACCTACCCCTCCATCCGCGACTGGCTCTTTTCGGTCAAGACCTTCGCCGCGTCGATGCTGGCGCTCTATATCGCGCTCAAATTCCAGCTGCCGCGCCCCTATTGGGCGATGGCCAGCGTGTACATCGTATCGAACCCGTTCGTGGGCGCCACGCGCTCGAAGGCGCTGTACCGCGCGCTCGGCACCGCCCTCGGCGCGGCGGCCGCCATCGCGCTCGTGCCGCCCTTCGTCGAAACGCCGCTGCTCTTCAGCGCGATCGTCGCGACCTGGACCGGCACGCTGCTCTATCTGGCGATTTCCGACCGCACAGCGCGCAGTTACGTGTTCATGCTCGCGGGCTATACGATGCCGCTCATCGCGCTGCCCACCGTAACCGATCCCACCACCGTGTTCGACGTGGCGATCGCGCGCACGCAGGAAATCACGGTCGGCATCATTTGCGCGAGCGTGGTGGGCAGCAACATCCTGCCTAGCCGCCTCGCGCCCACGCTCATCGAGCGCGCCGACGCATGGTTCCGCGACGCCGCCTGGTACGGCAGCGAAACGCTCTCGGGCCATATTGCGGGCAAGGCGCTTTCGGCGTGCCGTCAACGTCTCGCCGCCACGGTCAACCAGCTCGAATTCCTGCTGAGCCAGTTGAGCTACGACCACACGCACCCCGAGATCCTCGAGCGCGCCGAGTCGCTGCGCGGGCGCATGCAGCTCTTTCTGCCGATGATCTCCGCGCTCGCCGACCCGCTCGTCGCGCTGCGCCGCGATCTGCACGTGTGGCCGGAGGGCCTCGACAGCCTGCTCGCCGACGCGGCGCGCTGGTTCGACGAACCGCTGCCCACGCGCGCCGCCGAGATGCACGATGACGCGGGCGACCCGACCGCGGAGAATCTGCGCAAGCGCATCGCGACGCTGCAGCCCGCGCGCGACGCGCTCTCGAGCTGGGAGGGCGCGCTGCTCTCGAACGCGCTCTGGCGGCTTGGTCAGGTGATCGACGTGTGGCAGGACTGCCGCGCGCTGCGCGCGCTCATCGCGCACGAAGCCGAGGTCGGCACGTGGCGGCCGCGCTATCGCCACTGGCGCCTTGGCGGCACCGAACGCTTCTACGATCGCGGCCTCATGGTGTTCTCGTGCCTCGTGCCGGTGAGCGCGATTCTCGTGGCCTGCTGGCTATGGGTCAGCTCGGGCTGGCACGACGGCGCCGGCGCGGTGACGCTCGCGGCCGTGGCCTGCTGCTTCTTTGCGGCATCCGACGAGCCCGCGCCGCTGGTGTTCCGCTTCTTCCTCGCCACCGCGGCGAGCGTGGTATTCGCGGGGCTCTATCTCTTCGTCGCGCTGCCCAAGGTGCACGACTTCGCGATGCTCGTGCTGCTGTTCGCGGGCCCGTTCATCCTGATCGGCACGCTCATTCCGCGTCCGGCCTTCAATATGGTGACGATGCTCGTGGCCGTGAACACGGCCACCTTCATCAGCGTGCAGAGTGCTTACGAGTCGGACTTCTTTGTCTTCCTGAACAGCAATATTGCGGGCGTGGCGGGCCTGCTGTTCGCCTACCTGTGGACGCGCGTCACGCGCCCGTTCGGCGCCGAACTCGCGGCGCGGCGCCTACTGCGCTCGAGCTGGAGCGATGTCGCGCTGTCGGCATCGCCCACGCCTATCGCAGACCAGCGCAATCTCACCTCGCGCATGGTCGATCGCCTCATGCAGCTCATTCCGCGTCTCGCGGCTTCCGACGAGCACCGCCATCCGTCGATCGAGAGTTTCCGCGACCTGCGTATCGCGCTCAATTCGCTCGATTTGCGCCGTTCGCGCCACAAGCTCGACGGCGACGTGCCCGACGCGATCGACCGCGTGCTCGCGGGCGTCAGCGACCACTATGCGCGCTGCGCGCGTGCGAGCGAGCGCCAGGACGCCCCGTCCGCGCTGCTCTCCAGCATCGACGACGCCATGCGACGCGTCGCGGCTCGCGCGCGCGCGCAACTGCCGCCCGCCACGCTTGCCGACGCCGATGCCCAGCCCGCGCCGCGCGCGCTCGTCTCGCAGCGCTGGCTGCGCGACACGCTGCACGCGCTCGTAGGCCTGCGCATCGCGCTCTATCCGGCCCTTGCGGCGCAGTCGCCATCCAATCCGGAGGCCGCGGTATGAGCGTGCGTCCCTCTCATCCTTTTTCGAAACCCGCATCATGATCGGCGAAATCGATATCTTTGGCGTGTTCGTGCCCGCCGTGCTCGTGCTGATGCTGATCGCGTACCTCATCAATGTCGTGATCGGCAAGGTGCTCACGCGTGTCGGCTTCTATCGGCTCGTGTGGCATCGTTCCATTTTCGATCTCGGTATCTATGTCTTCGTGCTGGCTGCCGTCATCATCGTGTCGCATCGCTTCGTGAATTAACGTGAACGTGAAAAAAACCTGGTTCTCCGCAGGACAGATCCTGCTGACGCTCATCGTCGTCGTGGTCGCCGCCCTCGTGCTGTGGCGCATCGTCAACTACTACATGTTCTCGCCGTGGACGCGCGACGGCCGCGTGCGCGCCGACGTGATCCAGGTCGCGCCCGACGTGGGCGGACTCATCACCCGCGTCGACGTTGCCGACAACCAGCAGGTCAAGCAAGGCCAGGTGCTGTTCGTGATCGACCAGGCGCGCTACTCGCTCGCGCTGCGCCTCGCCGAGGCCACGCTCGAGCAGCGCAAGGCCACGCTCGCGCAGGCCAAGCGCGAATACGCGCGCAATATCGCGCTCGGCAATCTCGTGGCGGCGGAAACGCTCGAGGAAAGCCGCACGCGCGTCGATCAGGGCGAAGCCGCAGCGGCCGACGCCCAGGTCCAGGTCGACACCGCCAGGCTCAATCTTCAACGCACGACGATCGTGAGCCCCGTGGACGGCTATTTGAACGACCGCGCGCCGCGTGCTGGCGAGTACGTCACGGCTGGCCGCGCGGTGGTCGCCGTCGTGGACATGCATTCGTTCCGCGTCGATGGTTACTTCGAAGAAACGCGCCTGCACGGCATTCAGATCGGCCAACCCGTGGAGATCACGGTGATGGGCGAGACGCGCCCGCTGCGTGGTCATGTGCAGAGCATCGTCGCGGCGATCGAGGACCGCGACCGCCAGGCGGCGCCGAACCTGCTGCCCAACGTGAATCCGGCGTTCAGCTGGGTGCGTCTCGCGCAGCGCATTCCGGTGCGCGTGGCGCTCGACGAAGTGCCCGCCGATTTCCGCATGATCGCGGGCCGCACGGCAACCGTGGCCGTGCGCACCGAAGCGAACAACGCCAGCGGCGCCGTCGCTTCGCAGCCCGCCACGGGTGCGAGCGCCCCCGCCGCTTCCCAGGCTGCCGGAGCTTCGCAATGACACGCCGTAGTTTCTGGCGCCGCCGCTTTTCGCCCAACGTCTGGCCCAACCTCGCGCTCGCGCCGCTCACGCTCGCGCTGGGCGCGTGCATCACGCTCGGTCCCAACTACCACGTCCCGCAGGAAGCCGTGGTCAATGCGCCGCTCGCGCAAGGCCCGATCGACGGCGCGGACCATGCGCCCGTCTCGCAACTGGGCGTGCCCGCCAACTGGTGGCAGCTTTACGACGACCCCACGCTCAACGAACTCGTGCAGGAAGCGCTGAAGTCGAACACGGACCTGCGCGTGGCGGCTGCGAATCTCGCGCGCTCGCGTGCGGCGGTCGACGTCGCCAACGCACAGGGCGGCTTCTCGGGCAGCGCGCATGCCACCGCCGAGCGCGCACAGGTGTCGGGCGAGCAGTACCTCCTGTTCGAAAAGGTGCCTGTCGCGACGCTGGGCGACCTCGGCGTCAACATCTCGTATGAATTCGACCTGTTCGGCAAGCTTAGGCGCGGCGTGGAAGCCGCGCGCGCCGACGACGCGGCCGTGGAAGCCGCGGCCGACCTCGCGCGCATCACCGTGGTCGCCAACGTGGCGCAGGCTTACGTGGAATCGTGCTCGGCCGCCGAGGAACTGGAGATCGCGCAGGAATCGCTCAAGCTGCAGAACGAGCGCGTGGCGCTCACGAAGCGCCTGCGCGACGCGGGCCGCGGCAACCAGCCCGACGTGACGCGGGGGCAGACCCAGGCCAACACGATCGCCGCCGATATCCCGCGCTTCGAGGGACGCCGGCGCGTGGCCCAGTATCAGCTCGCCATGCTGCTCGCACGCGCGCCCAGGGACCTGCCGCCCGCCGCGCTCGCGTGCAAACGCCTGCCCAGGCTCAAGCAGCCGATTCCCGTCGGCGACGGCGCCGCGCTCCTCAAGCGCCGCCCCGACGTGCGCGAGGCCGAACGCCAGCTCGCGGCATCGACGGCGCGCATTGGCGTGGCGATCGCGCAGATGTACCCCGACGTCACGTTCGGCGCGGGCGTAGGCACGGTCGGCCTGACGAGCGACCTGTTCACCCCCGCGACCAATGCGTGGTCGTTCGGACCCCTGATCAGCTGGACCTTCCCGGTCAACGGCCAGCGCGAACGAGTGCGTGAAGCAGAAGCGGCATCGGGCGGCGCGCTCGCGCACTTTGACGGTGTGGTGCTCAATGCGCTGCGCGAAACGCAGTCGAGCCTCGCGACCTATGCCGCCGACGACCAGCGCGCCGATGCGCTGCGCACGGCCTACACGTCCGCGCAGCAGTCGGCGGACGAAACGCATCGTCTCTATGCCGCGGGCCGCGAACCGTTCCTCTCCGACCTCGACGCCACGCGCACGCTCACCACTGTGCACGCGCAGGTCGCCGCGGCCGAAGGTCAGGTCGCGCTCGACCAGGTGCGCTTGTTCCTCGCGCTCGGCGGCGGCTGGGAAGGCAATCAGCAAACGCTGCAGCAGCAAGGGGCGCAAGGCAGCCAACCGGCATCAGCGGCACCGGCGGCCACCGCCGCGACTGCACCCGCGAATTAAGCTGGCCTCTCCTTCAGCGCGCCACGCCGCCTTGCGCGGCGTCGGCGCCCATCGACTTCTGTGGCTTCGCAAGCGCGCCGCGTACCTCGAAGCGCACGGTATCGGTCACCTGCCCGCTCGCATCGACGAGTTCGAGCGTGTGCTTGCCCGGCCAGGGCAGCCACGCGACGCGCGCGGCGCCGCCAAAAGTTTTCCCGTCTAACCGCCAGTTCACGCGCGCAGTCGACCCCGTGGCACGCTCGAACCAGACGCGCTGACGCTGCGCGGGAATGTCGGGATCGAGCGCGAAAATGGTGCCGTCCACGGGGCTGCCGATTTGCGCGGGGCCACGTGCGAGATCGGCGGCATTCGATGCCAGGCCCACTAGGGGCGTGGACGTGCCCGCGATGAACCACTCGTTGCGAGACGGCTCCACGGCATTGGCGAACTGCACGCGCACGCGCTCGACGCCCGGCGGCGCGGCCGGCGCGACACTCGGCACGCGCCGATGCAGATAGCCGACGATGGCGGCCCACACCGGCGCCGCACCGGTCACGCCCGAGACGTCCCACATGGGCGAGCCATCGGCGTTGCCGACCCACACGCCCACCGTATAGCGCGACGTGAAGCCCACGGTCCAGTTGTCGCGCATGTCCTTGCTCGTGCCCGTCTTGACCGCGGAAAACATGCGCGTATCCAGCGGACTGTCGAAATCGAAAGTGCGCGTGCGCGCATTGTTGTCGGCGAGGACGTCGGTGACGATGAACGCGGACTCGCGGCTGAAAACCCGCTTTGACACGCTATTCGATGCGGCCTGCGCAGGCGCAGGCAATTCGGCGATCGGACTCGCGACGCCGCCATTGGCCAGTGCGCGATACGCGTTCGTGAGCGTGACGAGGCTCACATCCGCGCTGCCCAGCGCGAGGCTGAAGCCGTAGTAGTCGCCCGCCTGCGTGAGCGGCAGGCCGAGCGCCGTGAGCGTCTTCGCGAATCGATGCGGCGTCACCATCACGAGCGTGCGCACGGCAGGCACGTTCAGCGACGAGCCGAGCGCAGTGCGCACGCTCACCCAGCCCTTGAAGCCCTTGTCGTAGTTCTGCGGCATGTAGAGGCCGCCGCCCGCCGCGAGATCGAGCGGGGCGTCGTCGAGCAGCGAAGCGGTCGTCACGCGGCGCTCGTCGATGGCCTCGGCGTAGAGAAAAGGCTTGAGCGTCGAACCCGCCTGGCGCAGCGCGAGCGCCGCATCGACTTCGCGCGCCTTCGACAGGCCGCCAGACGACCCGACCCACGCGAGCACTTCGCCGGTTGCGTTATCGAGCACGACGACCGCGCCGTCCTGCACGTTGCGCGGATGCGCGCGCGCATTGAGTTCGATGAGCGTGCGCGTGAGCGTGTCGCGCGCGTAGCGTTGCAGGTTCGCGTCGAGCGTCGAGCGCACGCGCATGCCGGGCGCGGGATGCACGGCGTTCGCGATCTGGCGCGCGAAGTGGGGTGCCAGCTGCGGCGAGTTTTCGCTGCGCCCGTCGAACGAGGGATCGTCGGCAACGATGGCCGGGCGCGCGAACGCCATCTGAACGAAGGCATCGAGATTCGGGCAGCCGTTATCGACGTTCGCCGCATGCATGTCGCGCAGGATGCGGCACGCGCGCGTGGCGACCTTCGTATAAGGCGCGTTGGGCGCGCGGATCAGCGCGGCGGCGACCGCCGATTCGCGTTCGTCGAGGCCCGACGGCGCCTTGCCGAACAGCGTTTGCGAAAGCGCGGCAAGACCCACGGTCTCGCCGCGGAACGGCACGAGGTTCAGATACGCCTCGAGAATCTGGTCCTTGCGCCAGGTGCGTTCGAGCCGCAGCGCGTCCACGGCTTGCACGGCCTTTTGCGCGAGCGAGCGCTGGCCCGAGTGCTGCGGGTCGTCGTCGAGCAGGCCCGTGAGCTGCATCGTGACCGTGGATGCCCCGCGCGTGCGTGTACTCCAGAGGTTCGCCCACGCGGCGGCAGTCGCGCCGCGCCAGTCCACGCCGCTGTGCTCGTAGAATCGTTTGTCCTCCGAAACGACGATCGCCTCGCGCAGCGCCGGCGACACGTCGGCGAGCGCGACCCAGTCGCCGCGCCTCGCGGTATGCTCCACCCGCGTGCGCTGCAACGGCGTGCCGTCGCGCGCCAGCAGCACCCAGTCGGAGCTTTGCCACTGGCCGCGCACATCATCGAAAGTCGGCAGGGCGAACGCGGGCAGCGGCAGCAGCACGAGGCACAGCGCGGCAACGCCGAGTGCCCCCGCCGCGCGATGCCGGAGCGCGTAGGGACCGCTCATGGCGCCGCCTTCACGACCACCGGCGCATTCGGCGCGACGCCGAACGTGGCCGGCGCGTAGAGCGCCTCCACGCGCGTGGGCGGCAACCCGAAGGTGCCGACGTTGTTGAGCCGCACCGTGTACTCCACCGTGACCTTGCCCTTCGGCAGAAACTCGTAGTACGCGCGATAGCCGTCGAAGCCGCGCTCGATGAACGCGGGCCACGGACCGTTCTCGTCCGGCTTCTCGCCCTGCGTCGCCACGGCCGAATCGCGCCCGAGTCCGGAGCCGAGGATCGTCGTGCCCGCGGGGATCGGGTCGTTCACGACGACCCACGTCATGTCGGTCTGCGCGTCGATGTCGAGGCGCACGCGTACGACGTCGCCGCGCGTGTACACGCCCTTCACGGCGGCGCTCACCGGCGTGATGGTCTTCGTGATGCGATAGCCCGCCGCGAACGGCGCGCGCAAGGCGACCGCCGCGAGGCTTTCCACCGTGGCCCACGGTTTGCCGCTCCCTTCCTGTGTCAACGTGAGGGGCACGGCCGCGTTCTGCTTTGGCCACGCGAGCAGCGTGCTGCGCGCGGGCGCGTTGCGCGTCGCCGCCGTGGCCCCGCTGGCGCCCGCCGACGCTTGCGCCGCCGCGTTCCAGCCGATGATGCGCGACGTATCGCCGAGCTGGATCTTCGTCGCGCCCGTCACCGGATCGTGCTCGAACACGCGCGAGAAGCGCTCGACCGCGAGCGAGCCATAGGCGTTCGCCGTCGTCGTGCTCCATGCGCCGTTGCGTTGCAGCGCGAGCAGGCCCGCCACGAGCCGCGGCATTTCCTCCTTCCACGCGGGGTTGTCGACAAAGGCCAGCGCGAGGCGCGCCGCGTTGACCTCCGTGCCCGTCATGAGCCACCACAAGTCGTCTTCGGCGGCCGTCGAGAAGGTCAGCTGCGTGCCCTGCCACGTGAGCCGCGCGCGCAGGATCTGCTCGAGCTGCGCCAGTTTCTCCGCGCGATCCGGCACGTCGCGCATGCGCGCGAGACTTTCCGCATAGTCGATCACCGCCGACGTGGGCCACTGGTTCGGCGCGATCTCGATCGAGCCGAACTGGCGCGCGTTCGCCGCGCCGTAGCGCGACAGCGCATCGATAGCGGCGAGCTTGCGCAGATCGAGGTCGCGGCGCGGCGCCCACGCATTGCGCTCGATGCGGCCTTCCACGAAGCGCGTGAGGCCCTCCACCATCTTGCTGCGCAAGGCGTCGGGAAGCGCGAAGCGCGGGTCGAGCTTCGACGCCTCGTCGCTTATCGTGAGCAGATACGCGGTGAGCGCGGTGCTGCCGCGGCTCGCGCTGTCGTCAGCGGGCGGGAAGTAGTTCGCGAGGCCGTCACGGTCCAGATACACCGGCAGGCGCGCAAGCTCCGCCTGCCAGCGCGCGGGGTCGCGCAAGCCGATCGCGATCGACGTCTGCTGCTCGAGGCAGGAATACGGGTAGCGCGTGAACCAGCGGCGCACGCCGGGCAGGCCGTCCGCGAGCTTCGGCTGCAGCGACACTGCAATGCCGCCGCGCACCACGCCTGCATGCGTCACGCTCGCGTTGGCCGGCGGCGCAACGGGAATCGAAAGCGTGCTGTCCACTTGGGCGAGCGTGGCCTGCTGTACCGTCACGGGTATCGCCGCGCTCACCTGCTGCGCGAGCTTCACCGCATCAACCGCATGCGCGCCGCCCTGCTCCGCTGCGCTCACGTTCCACGCGAGCGCGGGCCGTTCCGCTTCGGCGAGATCGTCGGGAACCACGACGGTCCACGCAATCTCACGCGAGGAATTGGGTGCGAGGTCCACGCTCTGCGCGGCAAGCGCGAGCGGCGGCACGTTCGGCGTGACCAGCACTTTCATCGCGCGCGGGGTCGTATTGCGCAGCGTGAACTGTGCGCGGAAGGTGTCGCCCTCGCGCACCTGCGGCGGCAGGCCCGAGATCAGCTGGAGGTCCTGCGTGCTCTCGATGGTCGCGCTGCCCGTGCCGAAGCGCGCCACCCCGCTCGCCGCAATCGCGACGATGCGAAAACGCGTGATCGAGTCGTTCAGCGGCACGCTCACTTGTGCCTCGCCCCTCGCATCGAGCGTGACGCGCGGGTTCCAGTAGAGCAGCGTGTCGAAGAGTTCGCGCGTCGCGCCATGCCCGCCGCCGCCGCCCGCCGGCACCGCCTTGCGCCCGAAGTGCCGCCGCCCCACGATCTCCATTTGCGCCGTCGCCGTCTCCACGCCGTAGGCGCGTTGCTGCAGCATAGCGTCGAGCAGATCCCAGCTGCGGTTGGGCATCAGTTCGAGCAGTGCTTCATCTACGGCCGCCACGGCGATCTGCGTACCCGCCGGC
This sequence comes from Paraburkholderia sp. EG287B, assembly GCF_040965595.1. Taxonomy (NCBI): domain Bacteria; kingdom Pseudomonadati; phylum Pseudomonadota; class Betaproteobacteria; order Burkholderiales; family Burkholderiaceae; genus Paraburkholderia; species Paraburkholderia sp. EG287B. The sequence goes on along the minus strand of NZ_JBFRCG010000007.1, from coordinate 167,132 downwards.
ACCGCCTGGCCGCCCGGCAGCTGCACGCGCAACTGCACGTGCGACGTCGCGCGAACCGCGTAGCGTTTCGCGTCGGGCGTCACGCTCACCGCGAGGCGGTGCGCCGCGTCGCCCACGCGGATTTGCGCGAGCCCGTAACGGAAAGCCGGTTTCGAAAGATCGACGAGCGGCGTGGGCGCCTCGTACTGGCGCCCCTCGTACCAGAACGCACGCGCCCATTCGAGCGGCGCTTTCCATCCCCAGGTGAAGAACGAATACCACGGCACTTCGTGAATGCGCCCCCGCAGCGCGAGTACCGAAACGTAGACGTTGGGCCCCCACGCGTCGCTCACCTTCAGTTCGACGGTCGGGTCGCGCCCGTCGAGTTGCACCACGTGCGTTTCGATGATGCCCTCGCGCTCCACGGCGACGAGCGCCGTCGCGAAGCGGAATGGCATGCGCACCTGGAAGCGCGCGGTCTCGCCGGGTTCGTAGCTCGTCTTCTCGGGCAGCACGTCGATGCGGTCCGTGTTCTCGCTGCCGAACCAGAGTTCGTCCTCGCGCGTGACCCATACCGAGGTCGTCGCCGTAGAGGCATGGCCGTCACCGTCGCGCGCCGTAGCCACGAGCTGGATGTTGCCCGCCTCCTTGAGCTTCGCGTCGCAGGTGAGCAAGCCGTGATCGTCGCTCGTGCCGCTGCACAGCGTGCCGAGATCGCGCGTTTCCGTGTGGTTGTCGTAGGCGTAGAAACCGCCCACCATGCGCTTGCGCGAAGTCGTCGTGATCTTCGCCACGCCGCGCACTTCGAGCTTCACGCCCGCGTGCGGCTTGCCCTGCAGATCGAGCGCGAGCGCGGTGACCGGCACGGTATTGCCCACGGAGACCCAATGCCCCGACTTGATGCCCGCCACCACGGCAGCGGGCCAGAGTGTGGCCGCGCCGCTGACGGTCTGCACCTCGCCGTTCGGGTCCGCGAAAGTCGCTTCGAGCGCGAGGCGCTTCGGCGCGTCCACGGCCGGCAGGTTCTTCAGCACGAGCGTGCCTGCGCCGTTGCGGTCGAGCGTGAGCGGCTCCTTGTCGGCCACGAGCTTCGCGACCTCGTTGTCCTCCCGTGGGCCGCTGTCCTCGTCCCCGGACGTGTTGTCGGCCTGGTTCGCGCTCACATACGGCGCGAAACTGAAATCGCTGTACGTGCCGGCGAACGACGGCGTCGTGTCCTTCACGAGCGCCGAAACCTGCACCGGCAGATTCGAAGCCGCGCCGCCCGACACATAATCGATCTGCACCGCCACGCTCGCCTGGGTAGCGGCGACGAGCGGCGACGTCTTCTCGTTCTGCACCGCGATCGTGCCCTTGAGCACCGGCAAGCGGAAGGCTTCCACGCGGAAGCTGCCGCTGTCGTAGCTCATATGAATGGCGTCCGCGCTGTTGTCCGCTTCGTCGTTGCCGTCGCTGGCCGTGCTCGCGTTCGCGTCGCCGTCGTCGAGCGAGACGTCGTATTCGCCGAGCTTCGCTTCGGGTGGCAACACGAAGGTCGAGTCCGCCGTATGGTCGGCGGCCCACTTGAGCGGCAGATGCCAGGTCTGCCCGCTGCCGGTATGGCGTATCGTCACGCGCGTGGGGTACTGCTGCGGGAGCGCGAAGCCATGCATCGTCTGGGCGCGGATGAAGTGTTTCATCGACACCGTCTCGCCCGCGCGCAGCAGCGTGCGGGCGAACACGGTATGCGCGCGCACCGTGGGCTGCAGGCTCGTGTCGGTCGGCACATTGAAGCGCCACGACTCGATGCCGCGATTCCAGTCCGATTGCACGAAGGCCATGTCGGGGCCCGTTTTCGGGTCGTCGATGCGCGCCGAAACGAACAGCCCGCTAAAGCTGTTTTCGCCGCAGTCGCGACGATTCGACAGCGGCCCGTCTATCGTCAGGAGTCCATGGGAATCCGTTTTTCCCGTGGCGATCGTCTCGCCATTGCAATCCGATACGTGCACGTCGGCGCCTGCGACCGGCTCGCCCTTGTCGAGCGAGGTGATCCATACCACGCTGTTCTCGCGTCCCTGCTTGAAGTGCACGCCCAGATTGGTGACGAGCACGGCCGTGCGCACGTACATTTGTGCCGGCTTGCCGAGCAGCGACGCGCCCAGCGCAGGCGAAGCGAGTTCGATCACGTAGAAGCCCGGCCTCGGCACGGGTATGCCCACCACTTCGAACGGCCGCAACGCCTTCGGGTCGGCCTTGGGCAGCGTGAGGGTCTGCACGCCGGGCTGGCCGTCGAGCAGCGAGAGCGAGCGCACGTCGATGATGCGCGCCTTCGCGTCGTCGTCCCCCTCGCCCGTCGTGCGCGGAATCACCACGGGCGACTTCGCGCGCGCGAGCAGCCCCGGTATCAGCTTGTCGATCGACGTTTCGCTCATGCCGAAATTGTCGAACTGGTCGACGAGGCGCATCCAGCGGCGCATGTCGGTATCGGACTGCACCGCGAGCCTGGCGAACTTCGCCTCGCCCGCGTTGAGCCCCTGCACGTGCAGGTCGGCTTCGACGTTGCGCAGCGTGACCGGCACGAGCGGCGGCGTGCCCGGCTCCGCATAGCGCTCGATGATGCCGAAGGTCGAGGACGGGAATTTCGCGAGCGGCGGCATCGGCGCGGTCGCCGTATGCAGCGGGAAAAGATCGGCGTTCGCGAGCGCACGGCCGCTGACGTCCTCGAGGCCGGCGGGCGCCGTGATCGTGAGCGTCGCGCGCTCGGGCAAGGGCGCGGAGAACGAGATCGAGCTGACCTCGTTGTTCCTGTCGTCGGGGCGGAAAGTCGGCGCGACTTCCCCCTTCGGCCCTTGCAGACGGAACTTCTGCGCGTCGGCGCGCGCAATCGGCGCGCTCAGGTCGATGCGCAGGGGCCGCAGCGGCGTACATGGCGCCTTCGCATTCTCGCGCTCGCAACTCATGCTCGCGGTGAACGGCTCGCGCACGGTGAAATCGAAGCGGCGCTCCACGTCGTTGGGCGTGCCGTTCGGTCCGAGCACGCCCTTGCCGTACACGAGTTGCATCTTCGCGCTGGAAGGCAGCGTTTGCTGGCAGGTGAGCGTGAGCACGCTCGCGCTGGCCTTTTCGAGCCGGAAATGTTTGAGCAGCACCGCGCGCGTGGACGCATCGACGGGCTGCACCGGAATGCGGTTGCCAAGTCCACCCGACTCGCACCACACGTGCTCGCGCACGGAAGCCGGCGTGGCGGGGCCATTGAGCTTCAGCACGAATGCCTGGTTTTCCTCTATTTCGCCACCGTAGGGACGTACGCTCAGCGGGAACGGGCCGCCCGTGGAGAACGTGAAACGGCGCACGCCCGTCACTGCGTTGCCCGCCTGCGATTTGAGCGCGTCGACGAGCGTGACGCTGCATTGCACGTCGGGCGGCAGATCGGCGGCGAAATCGTACGCCCACGTTTTCCCGTCGATCCAGCGACCCTGGCCCGCGCTGGCCGCCGCGTTGCTGCATTGCAGGCGCGCGGGGTCCTTCGCATCGGGCGCCCCGAACGCCACCATGGCCTCGTCGAACTTCACCACCACCTGGCGCACCTGCGCCACGGTGCCCTGCGGCGACACGCTCACCGCGCGCGCGGCATAGGCGCGCCACGCCCAAGCCATGCTCAAGCCCAGCACCAGGGCAAGCGCCAACGTCCACCACCCGCGAGTTGTTCGTGTTATTCGTTGCATCGACCGGTCCTCGTTTGCGCGCGCGCCGCGTGGCCATTGCCGGGCGGCGTGCGGTGAATGGTACAGGGCGCCGCGCGCCCGCGCGCCAGGAATGGCCGCCCGCGCCCCCATGCGGGCGGCTCGCGAAGAACGCGAGCGCCGGCGCGCAGCTTGCCGCGAATCGGGAAATCGCGATATCGGAAACCGCTGAAATTGCGAACGGGCTAAAGCGAAGGGAGGACTGCGGGGAAGAGGCTAGCCGGGCTTGCGGACGCGAGCCGGTGAGAGTGGGAGTGAGGATGCGCTGGGACGGCGGCCGCGCCTCGCGGCTCGCCATGGACCGCGGGCGACCACTGGCCGCCCGCAATACATCGGACTACATGGCTTCGCGGTACCGCGCCGCCGGCTGCGACTGGCCGAAGTTCGCGAACATCGCGGACCGCGCGGCTTCGTAATCGTCCCACTGCTGCGCGTCGGGCAGCGGCGGGATCGTCACCGTCTCGCGCCGGTCGAAGCCCACGAGCGCCGCGTCGACGAGATCGTCCGCTTCCATCACGGCCGGTAGTGCATTCACGTCCTTGCCGGAGCGCTCCCAGATTTCGGTGCGCGTGGCGCCGGGTACGACGGCCTGCACGTACACGCCCTTGCCGCCGAGTTCCAGATTCAACGACTGCGAGAAATACAGCACGAACGCCTTCGTCGCGCCGTACACGCTCGAACGAAACTCGGGTGCGAGGCCAATGACTGAACCGATATTCACGATCGCCCCCTTGCCTTCGCGCGCGAAACGCGGCGCGACCGCGGCGGCGAGGCGCGCAACCGCCGTGACGTTCAGACCGATGAGGCCGGCCACGGCGTCCGGGGCCTGTTCGACGAAGGTGCCCGGCAGGCTCGCACCCGCGTTATTGATCAGCACACCGATGCGTGCGTCGTCGGCGAGGCGCGCCTCCAGCAGCGCAAGGTCGGCGTGCGAGGCCAGATCGGCGCGCACGACTTCCACGTTCACGCCATCGCGCTCGCGCAGGCGCGCCGCGAGGTCTTCCATGCGGGCGCGATCGCGCGCCACCAGCACGAGGTCATGACCGCGCTTGGCGAAACGGTCGGCGTAGACGGCGCCGATGCCCGTGGACGCGCCAGTGATCAGGACAGCAGGTTTAGCAGACATCGAAACTTCTCCTTGGGGATTCCGTTTACATGATGAACGTCATGTAAACGGAATCATGATGACCATCATGTATAATGTCAAGCGTCGAATGATGGAAAGCGGAGAGAACAATGAGGGTCAGTCGCGAACAGGTGGAAATGAATCGCCAGCAGATCCTGCAAGCCGCCGGCCGGCTCTTTCGCGAGCGCGGCTACGATGCGGTGACCGTCGCGGACGTGATGAGTGCCGCCGGGCTGACGCACGGCGGCTTCTATGGCTATTTCAAGTCGAAGGACGAGTTGATCGCGCAAACGCTCGCCCACGTCTTCGCCCAGGGCGAAGGCGGCGATTCCGATCTGGTTCGCTATGCGGCGCGCTACCTCAGTGCCGAGCATCGCGACAACGTGGCGGACGGCTGTCCGACCGCGGCGCTCGCCGCCGAAACCGCGCGGCAAACGCCGCAAGCGCGCGCCGTCATGGCGGCCGGTCTGGAGCGTCAAATCGAGCGTCTGAGCGGGGGGATGAATGGCGCCGGCGCCGCGGTGGCGCGCCAGGCGGCGATCGGCGGCTGGGCCGCGATGGTGGGTGCAGTCGTGCTTGCGCGGCTGTGCGACGATCCCGCGCTATCGAACGAGATCCTCGAGTCCACGCGCCTGTGGATAGTCGAGCGTGCGGCGCCGCGAGACTGAGACTGAACGTGGCCGCTCTGTGTGCCGCATGCGCAGGCGGGAAACGAATCAGCCCGCAACGGTGCGCCTTCGCACCGTTGCGGGCCGATAGTCATCATGCGGCATGAATCGGCTTCCTGCCGCCGTAAAACTCAATGCGCGTTATATACCGGCGGCGAATAGCTGCTAACCGCGCCATCGGTACGCGCACCGCTTTGCGACGAGCCACTCGTAGCCGGACCATAGCCGGTTGCCTGCGCAACGGCCCCACCGTTTTGTGCGTTCACTCGCGCCTGGGCTTGTTGCAGATCCGCGGGATAATACAGATCGTTCACCGAGGGACGATAACCCGCGGCTTCGAGCTGCTTCAGCTCACTACGCACCTGGGCACGCGTCACAGGACCATTGGTGCCTTGCGACTGTGCAAACGAAATGGCCGGCACTGCCAGCACGGCAGCGATCGCAACGGCCTTGATGAGCGTTCTCATGACTAACCTCCAGTAACTTGAAATCGGCGCAGTTGCTTGTCTGCATCCGTTGAGTACAAGTCTAGGAACGTTGGCCTCGCGAATAAATGCTGCAAAAGCGAATTTACTATTCCCGCAGCGCACCTAATCGGCTTTCATTGCTTCAATGCATAAGCTTCTATCCGGATGGAATATGGAACACGTATGCGACGCACTGTGCCACTCTGATGCATGATAGGGGCTCTTCCGAATCTTCGATGAGGGGGCAGCAATGGCGACGTGGCAACCGGACCCGACCTTCTACCCGTCTGCGCGCATGGCAGGCGAAGCCCCGCCGGAGACCCTGGCATACGTCGCCAGCTTCGATCCCACGCGCAGCGTGCCCGATTCGCTCGACGTGGTCGATCTGGACCCGCGCTCGCCGGAATTCGGGCGCATCGTGCATCGGCTGGCAATGCCCAACGTCGGCGACGAGCTCCACCATTTCGGCTGGAATGCCTGCAGTTCGTGCCTGTGCCCCAACGCCCCCCACGCGCATACCGAGCGCCGCTATCTCGTCGTGCCCGGGCTGCGCTCCTCGCGCATTCATATCGTCGATACCCGGCCTGACGCGCGCCGCCCGCATATCGCGCGCGTGCACGAGCCCGAGAGCGTCGCGCAGCGCGCGGGCTACACGCGTCCGCACACCGTGCATTGCGGGCCGGATGGCATTTATGTGACGTCGCTTGCGAACGCGCAGGGCGAGGCGCCCGGCGGCGTCTTCCTGATGGATCACGAGAGTTTCGACATTCTCGGCCAGTGGGAGATCGACCGCGGCCCGCAGCAGCTCGCCTACGACGGCTGGTGGCACCTCGGCTACGACACGCTCGTGACGAGCGAGTGGGGGCTGCCCGCGACCTTCGAGAACGGCCTCGTGCCCGAGGTCCTGCTCGGCGGCCAGTATGGCCATCGTTTGCATTTCTGGGATCTGCACACGCGCCAGCACAAGCAGGTGCTCGACTTCGGCGCCGAAAACCAGCTCGTGTTCGAGCTGCGCCCCGCGCACAACCCCACGCGGCCCTACGGTTTCGTGAACTCCGTGATCAGCCTGAAGGACCTCTCGGCCTCGATCTGGCAGTGGTATCTCGACGGCGACCAGTGGGCCGCACGCAAGATCATCGAAATTCCAGCCGAGCCGGCGGATCCCGAGCATCTGCCGCCCATGCTCAAGGGATTTGCGGCCGTGCCGCCGCTCGTCACCGATATCGCGCTCTCGCTCGACGACCGCTTCCTCTACGCGGCGTGCTGGGGAACGGGCGATTTGCGCCAGTATGATGTGTCGGACCCTGAGAATGCGCGCCTGACGGGTTGCGTGCGCATCGGCGGCATCGCAGCGCGCGCGGCGCATCCGTTCGCGCCCGAACGCGCGCTGAACGGCGGCCCGCAAATGGTGGAAGTGAGCCGCGACGGCCGGCGCGTCTATTTCAGCAACTCGCTGTATGGTGCGATCGACGCGCAGTTCTATCCCGAAGGCATCGACGGCTGGATGGTGAAACTCGACGCCGCGCCCGAAGGCGGGCTCGAATTCGACGAGCGCTTCTTCGTCGAATGGCCGAAGTCGCACCGGCCGCACCAGATCCGGCTCGAAGGCGGCGACTGCTCATCCGATTCGTACTGCTACCCATAAGCGCGGAGCACGATATGGAGGAAGTCTTCGGCGCGCACTGGGGCGCCTGGGCAGCCGTGATGGGCAGCGGCGTCTTTCACGGCGTGAATCCGGCGATGGGCTGGCTCTTCGCGACCGCGCTCGGGCTGCAGCGCGGCAGCCGCACGGCGTTGCTGCTCGCCTTGCCGCCCATCGCGCTTGGTCACGCCGCGTCCATTCTGCTATTCACGAGTTCCACGGCGGCGCTGGGCGCGCATCTGCCGGGCGCGGCGCTGCACGGGTGCCTGGGCGCACTCCTGATCGCGTGGGCCGCATGGCAGTACGCGTATGGGCATCGGCACCGCGTGCGCGTGGGGATGACCGTGGGCTTTGCCGGGCTTGTGGCGTGGTCCGCGTTAATGGCCACGCTGCACGGCGCGGGACTCATGCTGATGCCCGCCATGCTGCCGCTGTGCGGTGGGGCGGGCAGCGCGGCCGGCCTTGCGAACCCGCTTGCGCTTTCGTTTGCGTTCACCGCGCTGCATACCGCCACGACGCTCGCCACCACGGCCGTCATCGCGCTGCTCGCCTACGAGTATCTCGGTCTCGGCGTGCTGCGGCGAGGCTGGATCAACTTCGACTGGCTCTGGCGCGGGGCGCTCGTGGCAACCGGCACGCTGATGATCGCCACGGCGTGAGCCGCCCGCTCAACTCTTCGCCGGATAGTCCGTGCCGAGGCTCAACTCGCGCCACGCCTCGATATCGGCAAGCGCCGCGCGCAAGCGGTTCGCCACCGCATCGACGCCGAATGCACCGAGCACGAGATGCCGCGGCGGCTTGTCGGTTTCCGTGATGCGTATCATCGCCTGCGCCGCGCGCACCGGATCGCCCGGCTGATGCCCGCTGCCTTGCGCCGTGCGCTGCATGCGCGCGCCCGCCGTTTCGGCGTAGTCGTCGATACGGTTCGCCGTTTGCACGAGCGAGCGGCCTGCCCAGTCCGTGCGAAACGGCCCCGGCTCCACGCAGGTCACCTTGATGCCGAGCGGCGCCACTTCCGCCAGCAGCGAATCGGAGAAACCCTCCACGGCGTGCTTCGAGGCAGCCCCATCGTCTAAACTGGCTTTCGATACGATATGTGTCGAGGAAAAACAGTATATGAACGCCAGAATCAAGGACGCGCAACAACCGCCAGCGCGAGTTAATCGCGTGTATGCATACATCGAGTAGAGCTCAATGGCACACGACGCGGCGATGATCCAGACCGACCGGACGCTTAAGTCGAAGGCCGATACGAGCCCGGAGGCGATGGCGAAGATGGTCGACGCGTTCGCAGAATTCGGCGTCACCCGCGCGCTGGCCGCCAGTTTCGATCTGCGGTAATGCTCCCCGCACCCGCGAAAGATTGTGGCCTGCATCTCACAAGTCACAATACGAGCGCATCTGCGACGCAACCAGTCGAGGCGATGGACTACAGCGGCACTGGCACAGATCGTCGCTGAGCGCCTGTTGCCGCCCAAGGGGGCCAGTTGATGACACGCGCGGACCCACGCAGACAATGCGCCCGGTCGTCTGGCAGCGGGAGCACCAGACCGGATCGTTCTCGAAGGCGACCGGCACGCCGTCGATTGTGTCCTTACCGCCGCTTCCCTTGACGCGACCGCCTACCGTTGTCGTGTCGCCATCGCGGATATCGTATCGTCTCATCGCATCGCTCCGTGATTAAATGCAGTCGTTCATTCCGGTTGGCGCAGGTCCCACATCACCGCAATGATCCATCCGCGCAGGGACTTCATTTGTTTCCGGACTCGATTACCAGCGTGCGGTCCGCCGCCACCAGCTTCACCGGGTCGGTTTTCTTCCACTGCGATTTCGGCACCAGCACCGACCACTCGGCGTTGGCCGTGTCGCGGAAAAACGCCGCTACGCCCACGTAGTTCGCAGCGCCGTCCATTGGCTCCGACACTTTCAATGTCTGCCCTGGCCCCAGCGTCACGTCCCGGCTCCACAGCGTCGCTGCTTTCAGTGCATCACTACCCTCCAGCAGTTGCGCGTAGGTCGCCGTCGCAAAGGGCTTGTCGTCCTTGAGCTGGTAGATGCGCAGCACGACCGGCAGCGATACGCCGCGCGTATCCTGATTCAGCGCGCTACGCGCCGCAACGGTGAGGTTCATCTGCTTGACCTTCGTCTCGAATACGGCCTGCGTCGCCGCGACCGTTCCGTCCTTGACGGACTGCCACATGCCGCACGCCGAGACGGCGAGCGCGAGGCCGACGCCGAGCGCGGCCCGTATGATCCTGCTACGCATCAGAATGGCGCCCCTCTGAAATCGGTGCGCGGATAGACCGTCTCCTTGCCGTCGATGCTCAGCACCAGTTGCATGGAGCACTGCAAACTCGCGTAGCGCCCGAGGAAGTAATTGAGCACGTCGCCGAACAGCACCGCGTCGCCGGGTCCATCAAAGCCGCCCGGGTCAAGGTCAACATGGATACACGCAATGCGCAGCACGTAGCCGCGTTGCAGGATCTCCCGCCCTTCGGCGAAACGCACGGCGCGGATCGCGTCGATACGCTGCGGTACCGCATCGTCCGGCGTCCAGTCGTAGAGTTCGAGTACCTCGCGCAGAACCGGAGCGCCCTCCATGACCATCCGGTTTAGTTCGTTCGCGCCGTTCGCGGCGTAGTGGCCCAGCACGCGCCAGTCGTAGCCCGGGTAGTAGCGCGGCGGATACTGCGGCAGGCTTGGCGAGGCCACGTTGCGCACCGACGCGATGCCGGTAAAGCCGGAGACCGTCTCGTTGATCATTGCCTCAGCGAGCGCCATGCGAGGCAGGCGCCCGTTGTTCGCCAGCGCCCGCACCGTGACATGGCGGTCGTGCGGCGGGCGCTCCTCGTCGTCCGGCGCGAATCGGTATACGCCTTCCCAGAGCTGGCCCGACAGGTTGACCCACATTTCCCGTCCCACCACGCCGTAGCGGGTCGCGGTATGAAAGTACCGCTCGGGCTTTTCATAGAACAGTGCCCAGCCGCGATGCTTGAAGCTCTTGAACGGCTTGTAGGCGTGCCGTGCGCTGCCCTCCGGGTCGGCGGCAGTCACCTCAAGCAGGTCGTAGGGCTGGACATACCTCTCTATGGCGGACTGCACACGTACGCGGTGTTCCTTGTCATGCCAGTCGGCGGGCTGCAATGGCAGCGCATCGACTTCGAACAGGTTGATGACGGGCGTGCAGAATAGCCGGAAGCTCTCGCGCCCCACCGGCTGATCGCCCGGCACACGTCCGTCGAGTCCGATCTCGAAGGTCATGCGCGTTTCGCCCGCCGGTACCATCGTGCTATCGAAGCCGCACAGGTCAACGAAGTGGAATTTCTGCGGGAATACGAAATACTCCAGCAGCGTCTGTTCGCGGTCCAGCGCCTCGTTACGTGCGACGTCCTGGACCGGCCATACCCGCGTTAACGGGCCGAAACCCGCAGGCGTGAAATTTACGCCGTCGAGCGGTACCAGCGCGCCGTCGCGCACCGAGGGCAGGCGCAGGCCAATGGCGGCGATCTGGCGCGTCAGCGCCGCGTACAGCGCGGCGGCGGCGGGCCGGTCGCCGTCCAGGTACAGGCGGATGCGCGACAGGTCGGTATGCTCGCGCTGGTCGCCAAACCAGAGGCCGAACGTCAGGCGGATGACCGTGCGTCCGTCTGCGCGTACCGCTACCGACGCGTCGTCGATCGAGAGCGGCAGCAGGTCGACGGCCTGCGTTGTACGGAACGAACACTGCACCCCGTCGGGACCGACAGGCGCCGAGCGCACCACGGCACCGGCGGAAATCTGCGCCACCTTCGCGCCCCGGTTCAGGGGCGCGCATTCGATGATCGACAGCGACGGAATCGCCCGCGCCATATGCTCGAAGATATTGTCGAGCAGCGGATCGGTCAGTTCCTGCATACCGTCGTCGAGCTTCATGCGCAGCCGCGCCATCATGAAGGCGAAGCCTTCGTTGACCGCGCGGACCTGGTCGTTTTCCTGGCCGTACTGCATGCCCAGACGTCGCGCGGCCTCTGGCTGGGCGCGTACAAACTCACGACCCGCCTCGCGCAGAAAGCGCATTTCGGCATCGAAATATCGCAGGAAGGGGTTTCCGCCTTCCTGCTGCGTGGATTTCCACGGGGCTGTCATGGCTGCAATTCCGGTGGCAAGGGCGGCAGTGAAGGGAGCCCCGATATCTTTCCGGCGCGGCGCGTCACGAAAATGCGATCCGGCATCTGGAAACCGCGCAGCTTCAGCAGGTCCAGTGGCCCTGCTCCCGCCTGCACACGCAGCAGGTAGCGCAGCGGGGCTACTGCATCGCCGTTTGTCGTGCCATCCGTCTTGCCACTGGCTGCCGATGCCGCCTGCGCGTCGTCACTGCCCCGCGCGTCGTACCACACCAGCTCGTAGCGCGTATCGTCGAGCGCCTTCACATGAGCTTTCTCCAGCATTCGCAGGAAGGCCCAGTCACCGGTGCGGTCAAACGCCAGGCGCAGTCCGCCGTTCAGCGTCTGCCAGTTCAGCGACGCATGGCCATTCAGGCCATTGCCCGGCCATGCGAGCGGTGACCACGTTTCGCGCTGGTTAAAGTAGATGACCTGACTGCCATCCACCGTCAGTTCCGTACGCGTTACATCTGGCGTCGGCTGCGGCATGATCTCGAAGTGGAAACCCGCGTCGCCCTGCGCGTAAAGATGCGCGCCCATCGGACCGATGAGGCGCAGCATGGCGAGGAACTTCGGATCGAACTGCAGCGACTGCGGTGCAAGTTCGTTCTGCACCCACTGGTCACCCTGCCGCTTGAGCACGCCGGCCAGCTCGACCTCGATAAAGCGGCTGATGAGCCCCGTATCGGGCCGCACGTAGCGACCGAATTCGGCGAAGGATGCGTCAGCGGTCGTTGCTGCGAACGGATAGCGCGAACCGAACGACGACTGGAACGGGGCCGCTACCGCGCCGTGCCATGCGTCGTTCAGGCTCGCGGCGGCGGGCTGCAGGACCGCCTGCCAGGCCGCGTCGAGCGGTTGCACCAACATCGCCTGGCCGAAGCCCGCCCACTGCGCGCCCAGGCTCGCGGCAGTCAGCGCCGCGTCGTCGCGCGCCTGTGAGAGATCGGAGAGCTTGCCTTGGAAGATCGCCTGCGCGAGCGAGCGCGCCATCGCCTGTGCATCCGGGCTCGCCTGGATCTGCTGCAGTTTCAGGCGCACGGTCGTGTCGGCAGTCAGCGCCCGCGAGAGGCTTACGCCGTTGAACGCCGCCGCGTTGCCTGCATTGGCCGCGTTGCCCTTCCCGATGCTGCTGGCGCCATTCCCGTTGATGTCGCCCATCAGCGCCAGCAGCGGGCCGAAGGTGCGGTCCAGCGGGTGGACCACGGGGGCCTGCATCTGGTCGCCGTCGCTCCCGCCCAGGAGGCCCTGCGCCTTGCGTACGAGCGTATCGGTGAGCGCCTGGGAAGGACGCCCCGCCTCGCCCTGGTACTGCACCGACTTCATGACTGCCAGCAGCGGCGACGTCTGCGCATCGGTCAGACGCGTAAGCTGGTCGATCACACCCGAGAAGCTGGTCGCCGGGAGCCACTGGAAGCTGTTGAGCATGCTCGCCCATGCTGCCGTGTAGTCGGTGAAGTAGCGTGTGCGCAGACGTTCGCGAAGATCATCGGCTTCGTGCTTCGCCTCGAGTGCTGCACGCGCGGCGTCGACCGTGCCAGCCACCGGCGTGCCAATCCGGGCGGGTGGCTGGTCGCCGGTCAGCACCCAGTCGCCTTCAACGTGCTGCTCTTTCACTGCATTGTCGATGGCCTTCTCGATCACGCCTTCCCACGCCGCGCGCGTATAGACGCCCGGCACCGTCTGCGTGGTGGTGAAGAGACCGTGCGCGTCCGCGCCGGCGAGCAGCGTCGCGAGCGACACGTCGGCATACTTGCCGCGCGCGTCATGAATCACGCGCTGGTAGAGCACGTCGTCGCTTGCTGCAAGCCCGATCTGGTTGACGAGTGTTGAGCGCATCTGCGTGACGAGCGGTTGCGATGCCTCGATCCGCCAGCCGGGATGCGCCTTCAGATGGTCGGACCAGAAGCCCGCGAGCTGCTGCGAAACGTCGAGCCACTCGCCCGCGCGCATGCCGGTCACGTCGGGCCAGACCGCCAGCATCTGCGCCTTCAGGAACGGCGCGTCGGTGCGTGCCGGGGTGGCGAGCATCAGATAGGTCTTAAGGCGGTTGTACGCCTGCTGCTGCGCGTCGTGGCTCTGCTGTTCGTCGGCACGAACCTGCGAGAGCTGCGCAAGCTGCCCTTCCAGCGCCTGCACAACGGACTGGCGCAGATTGCGGGTGGCCACGGTCTGATAGGGCCGCCACAGCGCAGCGAGCAGCTCGTCGTTGTGAGAGAGGCCCGCGCGCAGATACCAGGGGGCGCCGTGCTGCTGACGGTATTCGAGCTTGGCGATCTCGTTCTGCAGCGCAAGTTGAGCGCGCAGCGCGGGTGGAGTGCCGGGCGTAGCGGCTAGCGCGACGGCGGCAGTCGTTTCGGCATCCTTGACGAGTGCCCGGTTGCCCGCGCCAGACATAACCAGCAGCACAATCCACGCGATGGCCCCGGCCAGCACGCACCACGCGAGCGCATTGGGCCAGTAAAAGCCCGAACGGCGCCCCCGGTAGCGGAGCGACGCTGCTGCAATCTCCCGCCATACAGGCAGAAGTGCGGAGGGCTGATCTAGCGTTCCAGGCGTCGCTAATGTCCCTGCCGCGCCTCGGGACGCGAGGACCTGCGGCGCATTGCCCTTAGGAACCGGCACGACAGAAGCACCCGGAAAAACCGGGGCGAACATCAACCCCGCGAGCGGCGCACGCAGCCAGTTCGACATGGCCAACGTGCGCAGGCCCGTCGCGATACGTTCGGTATGGTCGCCGACGTACTTGGATACCTCCAGCATCCAGGTCATCCAGTCCGGCTCGCCGGACCGGCGCACACCCGCGTCTGCTGTTCGCCACTCAAGGTCCGCCAGCAGTTCCAGCGCACTCGTCGCGGCTTCGTGCGCCTGCCTGCGCGACCCGCCCGGCATGAACGCACCCACAGCATCGAACCGTTCTGGCGGGTGGCCATGCGCCGCGACCGGATGCAGGAATGTGACGGGCGCAGCCCAGCCCAGCGCCGTAGCAATTCCCGCAAGCTGGCGCGGCAGTTCAGTCTCGGAGTCGCCCGCGCGGACGACGTGCACCACACCATCGACCGGGTAGCGCCGCCGCAATCGCCGAACTTGACCGAGCCACTTCTGGCCTTCGATACCATCGGGCGCAGCGTGAACAAGAATGGTCTCGCCGACATGCATCACACCCGCCCGCTTCAGCCCGGGCGCAACCTGTTCGACACGCTCGTCCGACCCATAAACCAACAGCCAACGAAGGCGATAGCGCCAGAACCAGCCGTGCGCTGTCCGCAATTCGTCACGCAGATACTGCAAACGCGTGTCCCGCTTCAGCTTCCTTTGGGCGGGCTGAAGGTCGCGCTTCTCATTCTCGAAGGTCCTTGCATAGACCCAGTCCCACGACAAATGAATCATCGGCTCCAGCATAATCAAAACCAGAGCGATTCCGGTGATCAGCGCAAAGGCCCAGCCAAGTCGCCCCTTGCCAGACAGTTTCCATTGCTCGGCCATCAACAAAACCAGTACGCCAGCGAGGATGGCCAGCACAATCACGAACGCCCGGAAGGCTCTGGTCCGGCGCGGGACAGATTTCTCGCTCATTGTGGATTTTCCGGTTGTTGACGAGACGGCTTACGAACAACCGCATACACCACGCCAGAAGGCTCCTGTGTGGCGATCAGTTGGGCTCGCTCCGTCCCAGTGAAATTTTCTGCTGCCAATGCACATGCGAGCCACCCCGCTGCATGCCCTGCGTCGCCCAGCGACATGTCTATATTTGCGGCAGCCACTCCATCTGAGTCGCCGACGCTTTCCGTCGACTTAGAGGGCGACTGTTTGAACGCCCTAGCAAGACATTCGCGGCCATCGACTGCAAGGCCACTCGACCACACGACCGTATCTTCGGCAGACGTCACAGTACCCCACGTCAAGGCTGTATCAAGAGCCAGTCCTGAGCGTTCAGCAAGCGCGCAGACCGGACGATGAAGCCAGGCCTGAACAGGTAGCCCCAAGCGATCCGCGATGTCCGGCCACGCGATCAGCATTGCGGTCGCGGCTTCGGCTCCGTTGTCCGGCGGGTCGTCCCGAAACTGAACGTTAACGCGCAGTTCAACCCGATCGCGCTTGCCCCGGTCCGCTTCGTCCAGCCACGCATCTAGCGCCATCATCCCCGCCCCTGCCGCTGAATCACTGAACACGAATTGCCCAAGACCGAACGCATACCAGGCGGTTTCCCACTGCCTTGCGACGTCGAGCGGATACTCATTTCCCGCAACGATCAGTCGGACGGGCAGCACGAGTTGGGGAGGCAAGGTCCCAAGCGTTGCCTGCATCCCTCCGATCAACCGCCCAAACAGATCCAGCAGGTCATCATCGGTAAGAGGCAACGCGTTGCGGCGCGTGCGGCGTTTCTCAGTTTCGCGATCATCCCCCCGCTGCGAGACGATCGCGGTATGGCTCACTGATGCGCCAATTCCCCGAACGGGTTGATAGCACAGCAGCGAATCGCCCTGAAGAATGCGCTTCCCAACGTCGCGCTCGCCCATCGCCGTGAGGTAAGCGTGCGCAAGCAACGCAAGAGGCCGCTGGGCAAACCCAGTGTTGTGATCAGCAACGCCTTTGCGCTGGCGGTTATGTGCCTCGACCTGCGCGAGCGCCTGTTCATACAGGTGCCAGCGCGCAATAAACGTCAATGCAAATACGAATACAGGCACAACAAGCCAAGTCCAAAACTGCCAGACGTGCGTCGACTTGCCTTTCGGCCACAACCAGATCACCAGCGCTGCACCCAGGCCGATAGTAACTACAGCCAGCAAAAGCCAGACAATTAGCCGTGGCGGCTTTGCGTCCGGTATAGCCTCGGGTGGCAGTTTTGAAAGTTCAACCGGCACGGAAAAATTAAATCCAGTAGAAAATATTGGATATCACGACTTTAAAACACTGAAGGAAAAAATACCTAATCACTTGTTCTCGTCAAACGTTCGGTCATTTTTCGGCCCCTGGACATGGCGTATGATCTCCGTTGGATTCAGCATAGCATTCACGCCAATCCTCCCGCCGACCATCTTGACGATTGAACCCGATCATTTCCTTTCGATGGCCAGTGGTGGACCAGTAAGTAAAGCGATTACGATTCTCGAGTGTTCGCAGAACGAGATCAGCTGCCCGAGCCTTCTGCAAATAAGCCGTAACCTTGACGTAGGACTGCGATCGTATTGCCTCATCAATGGTTATCTCCCCTTCTAATTCCCCCTTCGAATCTATTGAAAAGAAATAATCACCATTAACGACAATTCCGAATTTCGCGAGATTTACTTCCCCATCAAATGAACGTCTCTGCCGCTCATAGACAACCTCCCATTCTGTTTTTTGATCGGCGCGAACTACTCCAATGCTCACCTTATCCTGAGGCTCTACCTGCCGGGCAGATACAGGGGGATGCTGCGGATAGTCACGATCGAAGTACGCGGGTTTGACTTCAAAGTAATATTCCTTTCCAGGCACTAAATGTTGACCGATCAAACCGTATTCGTCTTTGTGTGTCATATGCCACATCCACGTAAGCCCGCTCGCCGAGCAGTAGCCGGTTAACCTACAGATATTGAAGATAGGGTACCCCAATGAAGCGCCCAAAACGAGAGCGACAATGCCAATTTTCGTAGCAAGTCGGAACGGCAACGCATCACTGGGTCTGACCATACTTGCTCAGTATCCCTTGTATTAACTTTGCCTTCGACGACAGATAGTCAACGAACTCTGGTCGCTTTAAGTATCCGACGACTTGACCGATAACTGACGTATGCTGGCCGCCATTCGCGATCGATGCGAAATGTCGGTCAACCGACGAATCAAGGATGTCGACATCGATAAGACCACAGTGATACAACGTTTGCCATACAAACGTATGGCAGTTATTTTCTGCGGGATCATCGAACTTGAACGTCCATCGCCCGTTGGAAGTGTGCTTGTATGACGCAGCATAGTCACGGATCGCTTGCAGAATTTCGCCCTCTGAACGATCATCGCCCACGCCAACATACGGGTGACGAATGGTTCTTACATCGATTGCGCCGTGGTGTGGATCCCAAGGGAACGGTTGAGTACCAAAACCACCACCGGCGATCCCTATGCTATGACGCTCATTTTGGGACTTACGCCGGGCGGGCGAGTCGCCATTAATACACCCCTCAGACTCGAAAAACGGGGTGAACATCGACGCACCAGATTTGACCTTGTCCAACACCCCGGAATTGGTGATGTCCGTTGCTGGATACCAGCCATAGCTTTCCTTGATTTTGCGGTCGCCATGGTCAAGCTCCAGCCAATAGTGTCCGGGTTCCGCCTCCATCATGGCACCGTTGGTGCCATAAAAGGGAATCCGCATGATTCTGATCCGATCGATCCGACGCGGAAAATGTGCAAGTGTATAGCTGGCTTCCGACGCCGCCTGCGACACGCCGGGAAATGATAGTTCAAGCCAGGATGTATCACTCATTGTTCATGTCCTTAAGTGCGATTTGCAGTTTCAGCACGCTTTTCGCATAACCTGTCTGCACAATTTTTGTTTTCCCGCTCGCGTCGGTCGTCCCTGAATGGATCGTTCCATCCGGCTCGACGATTCGATATGCAACGCCGGATATCGGTTGGCCGGTTGCCGGATTCTTCACAACGAAATGATGGTCGTGTGGTTGCAACTCCTTCCCTTCACCGAACGAAAAGCACGGCGTCGGCATCGAGCCACCTTCTCCACGCGATATTGAGCCGCCACGTAGCTTAAGATCACCCGGACAGACAATCTCGATATTGCCGCCACTCATCTTGATGTACGCCCCACCGCTCTTCAGGGTCAGCGCCTTGTTCGCCGAAACAAGCACCTCGCCATCTGCGCTGATGATCTGGATGTCGTCTTGTGCAGCAAGCTCCATTGCATTGCCCTGCGCCTGCAAATGCAACTTGCCTTTTTGCGATATCACTTTCAGCGCGCCTTGCCATGCGAACATCGACATGCCAGCACCAGCTGCGAGTGAGACATTCTTCATCGCACCGAAATCGGCATTCCCTCCCGCAGTTGCAACGATATTCGCCTGAGCGGCCAACTGCAGATGCGAACCGCTTGTGAGCGCGACGCCATCAGGAGCACTGGCAAGCAACACGGCCTGTTTGAGCCCGTCGAGCCGTTCCGAAAGCAATTGACGCTGCTTCTCGACATCAGCAGCAAATGCATGGGCTGCGCTTGCCAGTTCAGCCAACTTCTCCATTTGCGACAGCGCTACCTCAAGCTGCCTGTTCGCAGGCTGCATTTCGAGATGAGGCGCATCAGGGTTTGAATAGGGGTCTGCTGAAAAGAACAATCCCTTCGCCGCGCGCACCGTCCCCCACCCCTGGGTCGTCGCCTCGAACCCGTTCCCGCGAGGGAGCTTTCTGCTGTTGAGGAGGAATCCCTGGTTGAACGCTGACTGGCTGTAGACCGTCGCGATTCGCGCGCTCTCCTTGCGCTTCAGGTCATTGAAAACAATCTCGGCCCCCAGCAGCGGCGAGCGCCAGATCGCATAGCTAAACAACGCATCGGTGCTTCGGACGACGTCAGGGTGCGAAAAATCGTGCAGGGCTCCGGTGATATAAAGACGCTCCACGTCCCCATGTGCCCCGTCGAGCAAAACCTCAGTGTCCGGCAGCAGCGGTGAGTGGAAGCCGCCCTGGTACGACGACGAGGGACGCAGCAGGCGCAGTCTCAGCAGCTTGTTGTTGGCGTTGGCCGAACCTTGCAGGAACTTCGGCAAAACGGGATAACGCCCGAATTCGTCTACGTAAGCATAGGGCGCCGAGTCGAACGTTGTGACCACTCCTACCACGGGACCCGTCAGAAAACGCCAATCCCGCTCGTAGTCAAACTCCGGGCGATACGTCAGATGCGCCGGCATTGCCTTGAAGCGGGTATAGGCGAGCTTGGTGCGGCTACCCTTCATTCTGAACGACGTCACCACGAAGCCATATTCGGCGCTGGGCATCTTCGTGTTGGTCAGCTTGATTACGACGCCCGACGCAATACCTTTCGCGTCCGTCGCACCGGCGAGCGTTACCTGACGCGCGATCTGTTCGTCGCGACGCGTCTGCACAAGCGTCTCGCCCTGCTGCTGCGTCAGATGAAACTCCGCGCTGCGGCTGACCTGCCCGAACACTGAGCGGTCGTCGACCTCGTCGGAAACCTTCGCCGAAGCCCGCAGCGGGTCCTCCGGCGTGCGGTAGTTGCGCTCCCACACCTCGATCGTCGCCGGCACCAGCGTACGCTGTTCGTGAACCTCCTGCGCCGCCTCGTGCGAGTTGCTGTGCATGCCCGAACTGGCGAGCAGTGGCAGGTTGACCGAGCGAACATAGGCGCGCGGATTGTTCGCGAACACGAGGATATCGAGCAGCCCGTTCTCCCCGCGCTCCTGCCGGTAGAACCAGAAAATGCCCTTGCGCTTCGCGTGACGTGCGATGAAATTCCAGACGGACTCCTCGTACATCACGATCTGCTGCATCTTCTCCTGCGGCCCTTCGAGATGGAACTCAATATCGAAGGCGTCGAAGTTCTGACCGTCGACCAGCTTTTTCCTGACCATCTCCTCGAACGTGACGTCGTCGAGCACATCGGAATGGACCATGCGCTTGCCGAGCGCGGCAAAGCGCGGCTCGATGCGCAACTGGTAGGCTGCCTCGTCGCGGCTCGTGCGGATGCGCTTCCAGCGCGTCACCACACCATTGAGGGTGGCCGCTGCGTGATCGACAGGCGTCGTCCAGTTCGCCGACGGCACCGCTGCCCGCTCATCAACCTGCAGGCCCGCGCGTCGCCCTACATAGTCCTTGCCGTCGATATCGAGACGGGGGGACGTAACGGTCACGTCAACGACGTAGTCCTTGCAGAGGCCACCGCGCACCTTGAAGTCGAGCACGTCGAGATCGAGTGCCTCCTTGCCGATCCAGATCCTGAGATGCTGGGTCAGGCGCACGCTCGGGTGACGTAGCGCATCGGTAAAGGCTTTTGTAACAGCGTTCATCAGTGATCCCCGTCCGAATGGAATGCGAGAAGCAATCCCGCGTGAGCAACGGTTAATCACCTAGCCTACGGTCAACAACATGGGGGTGTCCACGGCACTGATCTGGAACCCTTATCTACATCAGGAGAATTGGCAATACACCTGATAATCGGAATTTCTCTACATCCGTGAGGTGTATTGCTGTGATAAGAGGCGGCACCGATATGGTCTGTTATGCGAATTGACTATCGCGATTTTCCGCCCACAACCTTTCCCGCCAAGGCCTGACTGACCTAGCCAGGCTGAGTACCTCGGAGGCTGAACATACGAAAGGTCAGTGGGCATTCGTGACTAGCCTCGCCCGATCACACGGCGACGATTGAGACTTCGCATCGGACCACGAGTCGCTGCCTTTTCGAGCAGCACCAGCTCCAGCAGCCAGTAGTGGTAGTGACGACGCCTGCGCGTTCGCCCCCGGCTGATCGCGACGGCCAGCACGAACAGCGATAGCAGCACCAGGACGTATCCGATCCAGAATTGCCCAGGCTGCGTCAGGCACCCTGCCCACGTCTGGATGCCGACTCCGCAAGCGAGTGCGACACTCACGATCGCCGCCAGCTTCTCCGGTACCTGACTGAGCGTGAAGCCTTGCGCCGTCGCGGGACGCGGTTGCGTGAGGTAGTGCTGCGCGCAGCGCAGCAGAGCGTCAGGGTATCGCGAGAGCAGCGCGATGTGTGCGCGCTCTGCGCGTGCCGTGAGGCGCGGCGAGTCCGCCCGCTGTGGCTCACCGGTGCGCTCGCGATAAAGTTTACCTGCCCGGTTGGCGACAATATCAAGGACAAGGAAAACCACGAAAAGACCTTGCGGCACGAACCAGACTCTCAGTACCACGCAAGCGATATCTTCCGGCAGCTTGTGGACGAACGTGTGCCACAGGCCAGTCGACACAAGGCAGAGGGTAGTCAGCACAGCAGCGGCAAGTACAACCTTCGCCCTGCGCTCGACACGCCGCGCCCACGCTCCCGGCTCAAGCCGGATTGCCTGCGGCTCGCATGTGTCCAGATCCTTGAGCAGTTCCTCGATCCTTTCCATTCCACTGATTGCCTCCACGCTATCCGGGGCGAGGATAACAGCGCGCTTTTCCCAAAATTTGCCATCTGGCACGCCGGATCGCTTTACGCTCGCTCCCCTACATTTGACGGGATTCCTGATCAGATTTGAGGGCGCGCGAGACTGCCCGAAGCCCGCGAACTCAGGCCAGCGCGGGCAAAAAGAGAGCTGAAGTCAAAGGCTGTCGCGTGAAGCCGACAGTGCACAACGTTGTGGATACCCAGCAGGCCACCGAGAACGCGACGAAGGCCGAGCAGTCGTGACCTGCTCGGCGGCGTCACGCGCTTCTTAGTCAACCCGCTCACGGTCAGCGGCGCGCTGCACTTTCACAGCGAAGATCTCGGCAAGGGTGAGGCCGAGCAGCTTAAGCGCATTCGTGCGCTCGAAATGGCGAGCTACAAGCCGCTGGGCGCGTCGCACACGCCCGTCCCCCCCTGCCGCCGATACGCGGGCGCTCTCCGCGCGCCTGGCTGACTCTGCGTTCGCCATGTTGATCGCTCGCGGCGAAGGCGACTACAACAGCGTGAATCGCGGCGCGGCACATGGCTACACCGCTGGCACCGAGGTTCTCGCAAAATATGACCGTCGGCGAAGTGATGGCAGCGCAACTGGCACACCGTTTCAACGCGGCAGGACGCTATCCGATGATGACATCGCGACGCTGACGGCATTACCCCCGCCAACGCTCTCACTCGACTTTATCGCGAACCCGTCGATACCGTCGAACTGGACGTTCCAGCGTACGTCGAGCGCGACCTACTATGACGCGAACGGCTCGCTTGTTAGCGCGACCGGAAACGTGCCACGCTTCGAGTATGAGCCACGAGCAGTTCACCACTTTGGCGCGCTCTTTCGCCCGTGTCGATGAACGCCTGCGCCGATCGCCCGGGCCATGTACCATACGGCGCCTGGCGCCCCGAATTTCCGCGCCACGAACCCACTGTCATTTGCCGGAGAAGAAACCCGATGTCCACCGTCACCACGCCCGCACGCCCGGCTGCCGATCTCGCCGATGCCGTGCGCGCGCTCGAAGCGCGCTATGGCACGCCGTGGTCCGCGCCGCTGCCGGCCTGGAACGAAACGCTCGACACGCTGCTCGCGCACCGCTCGGTGCGCAACTACGCGGACCGTCCGCTGCCCGCTGGCACGCTCGAAACGCTGATCGCCGCGGCGCAATCGGCCTCGACCTCGTCGAACCTGCAAACGTGGAGCGTGGTTGCCATCGAAAGCCCCGAACGCAAGGCGCGCCTCGCCGAGCTTGCGGGCGGCCAGTCGCACGTTCGCGCCGCGCCGCTCTTTCTCGTGTGGCTCGCGGACCTCTCGCGCCTCGAAGCGGCTGGCACGCGCAGCGGGGCGAGCGTCGAAGGTCTGCACTATATGGAGACGCTGGTCGTCGGCATGATCGACGCGGCGCTCGCCGCACAAAACGCCGTGGTCGCGCTCGAATCGCTCGGCATGAGCGCCGTGTATATCGGCGGCATCCGCAATCAGCCTGAACAGGTCGCCGCGGAACTGGGCCTGCCGCCGCGCGTGCTCCCCGTATTCGGCCTGTGCGTGGGCTATCCCGACGAAACCCGCCCTGCGGATGTGAAGCCGCGCCTGCCGCAGGAGGTCGTGCTCCACCGCGAGCAATACGACGCGCCTTCGCAGGCGGCCGCGATTGCCCGCTACGACGAAGTCATGGGCGGCTTCCAGACCGCCCAGGGATTGAGCGCGGCAGGCTGGACCGTGCGATCGCTCGCGCGCTGGCGCAGCCGCGAGTCGCTGCACGGCCGCGACCGCCTGCGCGACGCGCTCAACGCGCTCGGCTTCGAGCTGCGCTGAGCGCACCGGCACGCCGCGGGACAATTCAGGCAACGAAGCACGCCACACAGGAGAGACGCAAATGAAAGTCGCCGTCATGGGCGCAGGCGCAGTAGGCTGCTTTTACGGCGGCATGCTCGCGCGCGCGGGACACGATGTGGTCTTGATCGGCCGGCCCCAGCATGTCGAGGCCATTACACGCGACGGGCTGCGCCTCGAAGCGCAGCAGTTCGACGAGCGCATCGGCGCGCCGCATCTCACGGCCAGCACCGAAGCCGGCGCCGTGGCGGGCGCGGACCTCGTGCTGTTCTGCGTGAAGTCGACCGACACCGAAAGCGCGGGCGCCGCGCTCAAACCGCACCTGGGCGCCGCCACGCTCGTGCTCACGCTGCAGAACGGCGCGGATAACGCCGAGCGTCTGCGCACCGTGATCCCGCAGGACGTGGCGGCCGCCGTGGTCTATGTCGCCACGGAGATGGCGGGGCCGGGCCACGTACGCCATCACGGCCGCGGCGAGCTGGTGATCGAGCCTTCGCGAGCAAGCAACGCCGTTGCGCGCACGCTCATCGACGCGGGCGTGCCCACGGAAATCTCACCGAATGTGCGCGGCGCGCTCTGGGCGAAGCTGATCGCGAACTGCGCGTACAACGCGCTCTCGGCGATTACGCAATTGCCTTATGGTCGTCTCGTGAAGGGGGCGGGCGTGAGCGAGACGATGCGCGATATCGTGGGCGAATGCATGGCCGTTGCGCAGGCCGACGGCGTGACGCTGCCGCCGGACATGGACAGCGCCGTGACGCGCATCGCGCAGACCATGCCGGGCCAATACTCGTCCACGGCGCAGGATCTCGCGCGCGGCAAGCTCAGCGAGATCGATCATCTCAACGGCTATGTCGTGCAACGCGGCGCGGCGCTTGGCGTGCCCACGCCCGCGAACCGGATGCTGCAGACGCTCGTGCGGCTCATCGAGGACAAGGCGCGCGCGGCGATCTAGCGCGCGCCGCTCATGCATCGCTCGCGCTGCGTCAGCGGTCGAACACGAGCAAGGTGGAAGTGGCGGACGCGTAGAGCTTGCCCTGCGCATCCGTGATGCTGGCCTCCGCGAAGGCCGCGCGGCGGCCGATGCTGAGCACGCGCCCTTCTGCGCGCACGGTGCCGGTGTCGGCGGTCATGGGCCGGTGGTACGCGACCTTCAGCTCCAGCGTGGTGTAGCCCTGAGTCGCGCCGAGCCGCGAGTGCGCGGCGCACCCGCACGCGGAATCGAGCAGCGTGGCCGCATAACCGCCGTGCACCGTGCCGATGGGGTTGTACACGTGCAGCCCGGGCGTGCCCTCGAACACGACGCGGCCCTCCTCGACTTCGACCAGCCTGAAGCCGAGCGTTTCGCCAATGGCCGGGCCACGGCTCCCGTGCAGCATGCGCTGCAACTGTTCGACGCCGGTCAGGCCGGCGGGCATTTCAGCAACGAGGTTCATCGAGGCGATCTCCGTCTATGGCGCGCGTCTCTTCGCGACTGTGCACGCCTGTACGATGCGCCATCGTAACGCTTTTAGAACGATCGTGCTTAAATTATCGCGAGTCTCTCACCCGTTTCGATTCAGGCCTCGCTTCACTGCGCCGGACGTTTCAATACGTCTCGAGATGCAGACGGCCTTCCCGCTTGAGTCGATCCCACAACGCCTCCCAGCCCATGCCGTGTTTTTCGGCGATTTCCTGGAGCGCCTGCAGCACGCCGTCTTCCATGCCCTTCAATCCGCAAACATAGACGTGTGTGTTGTCGTCCTTGAGCAGTTGCGCGACGTCCACGGCGCGCTCGCGCATGGCGTCCTGCACGTAGCGCCGCGGCTGGCCCGGCGTGCGTGAGAAGGCGAGGTTCGTGTCGATGAAATCCTTCGGCAGATTCATCAGGGGTCCAAAGTACGGCAACTCCTGCTGCGTGCGCGCGCCGAAGAAGAGCATGAGCTTGCCGGTGGCGCCCTTGAGCCTGCGGCGGCGGCGATATTCGGTCATCGCGCGCATGGGCGCGGAACCGGTGCCCGTGCAGATCATCAGCAGATGCGAGTTCGGATGGTTCGGCATGAGGAAGGTATTGCCGAACGGCCCGATCACGGTCACAACGTCGCCCTTCTTCAGATCGCAGAGATAGTTCGAGCACACGCCATCGGTGGCGTTGCCGCTGTGATCGCGCGTCACGCGCTTCACCGTGAGCGAAACGTTGTTGTAGCCGGGGCGCTCGCCATCGCGTGGGCTCGCAATCGAATACTGGCGCGCATGATGGGCCCGGCCTTCAGGGGTCGCGCCCGGCGGCAGAATGCCGATAGACTGGCCTTC
Organism: Paraburkholderia sp. EG287B; assembly: GCF_040965595.1. Lineage (NCBI taxonomy): Bacteria > Pseudomonadati > Pseudomonadota > Betaproteobacteria > Burkholderiales > Burkholderiaceae > Paraburkholderia > Paraburkholderia sp. EG287B. Next base: position 141,152 of record NZ_JBFRCG010000007.1, on the reverse strand, counting down.
CAGCACCGGGAACGGCATGGCGCCGAAGTCGAGCACGATGTGATGAATGTCGCTTTCGGTGGCGTCGTCGGTGAGGCGATAGTTGCCGACCACGGTCGCCGTGGTGGGCGCCTTGTGCGTGTAGAGCTGGACATAGGGGCGCGCCGCCGACCACGGCGGCACGGTCGAGCCGCGCACCATGTCGGAGCCGCCCACGGGCGCATCGGCGGCATTCGGCGCTGCTTGTGCAACGCTCGCCGCATCGCCCGTTTCCGCCGCAACGACTGGCGCCCCCACCGATGGATTCTGCGCGGGCAGCTCGTCCCACGTGTACTGCTCGTCGATGCTGTACGTCTCGGCCTTGAGCACGTTGCGCCAGTTGTCGATCGCGCCGGTCGGGCAAGGCGGCACGCACGCCATGCAGGCGTTGCAGACATCGGCCTTCACCACATAGTTGGTGCCGTCGTGCGTGATCGCGTCGACCGGGCACGTTTCCTCGCACGTATTGCAGCGTATGCAGATTTCAGGATCGATCAGGTGTTGCCTGAGAATTTCCACGGGTAGCGGACCGTTCATGATTGTCTCCCACCGCGGCGCGCAAACGCGTGGCTGCGCGCCGCCGCTCCCCTCAGTTAAAGCGCACGTATTCGAAATCGACGGGCTGCCGGTTGATGCCCATGGCCGGCGGCGCGATCCAGTTGGCGAACTTGCCTGGCTCGATTACGCGGCCCATGAGCGAGGCCACGTAGGCGCGGTCTTCCGCGGTGGGCAGCCATTTCGCTTGGTTCGCGGCCCATTCGGTCTCGCCGATCACGCGCCCGTCCGGCGACACGCGCACGCCCGCGAAGGTGCCGATCTGGCGGTTGAAGGCCTTGTGCGGCACGCTGAGGCGAACATCGATGCCAGCCTTTTCCAGCACCTTGTTCCAGCGGTTCACACCCGCAATCGAGTCCTTGATGTAGTCGTCGCGCAGCACTTCGTTCATCGCGTTGAGCATCGGCACTTCGCGCTCCACGAGCTTGCCGTCCTGCACATCGAGCAGGCGGTACTGCTGACCTTCGAGCTGGTGGTCGTCGTCGCGTTTGGTCTCTTCGTAGCGCCCCTTCAGACCCGAGCTGTAGAAGGTCGCGGCATTCGACGAGTGATCGGCGCCGAACAGGTCGATCGTCACCGAGTAGTGGAAATTCAGGTAACGCTGGATCGTTTCGAGGTCGATCACGCCCGCGGCGCGCAAACGGTTCACGTCGTCGGTCTTCAGCTCGTTCATGACCTGCGCGGTGCGTTGCACGACGCGCGAGATGCCCGACTCGCCGACGAACATGTGATGCGCCTCTTCGGTCAGCATGAATTTCGTCGTACGCGCGAGCGGGTCGAAGCCGGATTCGGACAGCGCCGAAAGCTGGAACTTGCCGTCGCGGTCGGTGAAGTACGTGAACATGAAGAACGCCAGCCAGTCGGGCGTCTTCTCGTTGAACGCGCCGAGAATGCGCGGGTTGTCGTCGTCGCCCGAGCGGCGCTCCAGTAATGCTTCGGCTTCCTCACGACCGTCGCGGCCGAAGTAGCGATGCAGCAGATACACCATCGCCCACAGGTGCCGGCCTTCCTCCACGTTCACCTGGAACAGGTTGCGCAGGTCGTACATGGAGGGCGCGGTGAGGCCGAGATGGCGCTGTTGCTCGACCGAGGCGGGCTCCGTGTCGCCCTGCGTGACGATGATGCGGCGCAGGTTCGCGCGGTGCTCGCCGGGCACGTCCTGCCACGCCGCCTCGCCCTTGTGCGCGCCGAAATGGATCTTTCGGTCCGCATCGCCCGGCGTGAGGAAGATGCCCCAGCGATAGTCAGGCATCTTCACGTGGTCGAAGTGCGCCCAGCCGCCCGCGTCGACGCTCACCGCCGTGCGCAGATACACGTCGTAGCCGTGCGAGCCGTCGGGACCCATGTCGCCCCACCACGAGAGAAAGTTCGGCTGCCACTGTTCGAGCGCGCGCTGCAGCGCGCGGTCGTCGGCGAGGTTGACGTTGTTCGGGATCTTTTCGCTGTAATTGATCGTGGACATTGCGGTTCCTTGTGGCAAACGCCTTGGCAGAGACGGCTATCAAACGCGGGCAACGTCGAACTGCGCCTTGCTGCCCTTGCCGTACACCTTGAGCGCGCCTTTCTCGCCCACGGCGTTGGGCCGGTTGAAGATCCAGTTCTGCCACGCGGAGAGCCGGCCGAAGATGCGCGTTTCCATGGTCTCGGGCCCGTTGAAGCGCAGATTCGCCTCCAGGCCCGTGAGCGCGTCGGGCGACATGACCGCGCGCTCTTCCAGCGCGAGGCGGATTTCGTCGGGCCAGTCGATGTCGTCGGGCGAGGCCGTCACGAGGCCCAGGCGCTCCGCCTCGACCGGCTTGACCGCTTCGCCAATCTTCGCGAGCACGGCATCGAGGGGTTCGGTTTCCTCATAGAAGCGCCGCGCGAGACGCGATTGATGCGTGACCATCGGGTAGAGGCCGAAGTTCGCTTCCGAGAGCGTGATGCCCGGTTCTTCGTCTTCGTTCGCGGGCAGCGCGGCCATGTACGTGCGGTCCGCGGCGAACGCGAGTTCGGCGAAGGTGCCGGCGAAGCACGAGCCCGGCTCGATCAGCGCGAACAGCGAACGCGAAGAGACATCGATGCGCGCCAGCGTGCGGCGCAGCATGCCGATGGTCTCGCGCACGAACCAGTGGTCGCGGTGCGCGAGCAGCGCGGCGTCGGCGGCGAGCACGGTGCGGGCGTCGCCTGCGGTCTTGAGAATCCACGTGCCGATGTCGAGCTCGTTGGTGCGCATGGAGAGAATCGCGTCGTCCAGCTCGCGCGCGAACTGCAGCGGCCACCACGATGCACCGGCGGCGACGATTGCTTCGATATCCGAAACAGGCGCCGCGGCGGGCGCTTTCGCCGTGAACGTCGCGGTGCGCTTCGCGCGTTCGATCGTGACATCGACGGTGGCATAGCTCAAGCCGCCGTCGTGCTCCACGCGTTCGATGCGCGGGAGCGCAATGCCCCGCGCGTCTGCAGGACGATCGCTCGCGGCGGCCAGCTCGAGCGCGCGCGCCTGCACCGCCTGGCCGAACTGGTTCGGCTTCACGACATCGTCCACGAGGCGCCAGGCCTTCGCGCGCTCGCCGCGAATGCCTTCCACCACGGTGCAGAAGATATCGGCGCGGTCGTGGCGCACACGGCGCTTGTCGGTGAGGCGCGTGAGGCCGCCCGTGCCCGGCAGCACGCCGAGCAGCGGCACTTCCGGCAGCGCCACCGACGACGACCGGTCGTCCACCAGCAGGATCTCGTCGCACGCGAGCGCGAGTTCGTAGCCGCCGCCGGCACACGCGCCGTTCACGGCCGCAATGAACTTCAGGCCCGAATGGCGCGACGAGTCTTCCATGCCGTTGCGCGTTTCGTTGGTGAACTTGCAGAAGTTGACCTTCCAGGCGTGAGTGGAGAGGCCGAGCATGAAGATGTTGGCGCCCGAGCAGAACACGCGGTCCTTCAGGCTGGTCAGCACGACCGTGCGCACTTCCGGATGCTCGAAGCGGATGCGCTGGAGGGCATCGTGCAGTTCGATATCGACGCCGAGGTCGTACGAGTTCAGCTTCAGCTTGTAGCCGTCGCGAATGCCGCCGTCCTCGGCGATGTCGATACCGAGCGTCGCCACCGGGCCGTTGAACGTGAGCTTCCAGTGCCGGTACTGCGAGGGATCGGTGCGGTAATCGACCCGCTGCGGGGCGACGGCGGTTTCGGCTGCGGCCATGAGCGTCTCCTGTCTACACATCGTTTCAATGAACGATAGTGCAATTGATTGCTCATGTAAAGCACATTAATGCATTTTAATGCATGAAAGGGGTAAACCCGCGATGCCCTAGTCCGCGCCCGCCCCTCACTCGATGCGGGGCGCCTCCGCGGCCAGCCGGGCGGCGAGCCGGTCGCGCAGTTGCAGATAGGCGTCGGCGAGCGTCTTTTCGCTGGTGTCGAAGGTCATGTCGGCGCGGCCATACAGTTCGCTGCGGCCGGCCAGGATGCGCTTGAGGTCGTCCATCGCCTCGCTGTTGCCCGAGTTGCCCGACATGGGCCGCAGGTCGCCCTGCGCCACGACGCGGCGCATGTGCTCTTCGGGCGAGGCCTGCAGCCAGACGGTGAAGCAATGCGCGAGCAGCACATTGAACGTGGCGGGCTCGGAAACGAGGCCGCCCGGCGAGGCGATCACGGCGCGCGGGTGCTCCGCGATCACGGCCTCGAGCGCCCGGTGCTCGTAGCGGCGATAAGCGCTCGCGCCATACAGCGAATGGATTTCCGAAGGGGGGCAGCCCGCCAGCTGTTCGATCACCCGCGTCAGCTCGACGAACGGCACCTTCAGCTCCTGCGCGAGCATGCGCCCGAGCGTGGACTTGCCCGCGCCGCGCAGGCCGATGAGCGCGATGCGCTCGTTGCGGTGCGGGTCGGCGCTCGTGTGCGAGAACATCTCGGCGAGCGCCATGCGCGCGCGCTGCAAGGCCGCCGGATCGCGCCCCTGCAGCAACTCGCGGATCAGCAGCCATTCCGCCGACGAGGTCGTGACATCGCCGATCACCTCGGCGAGCGGGCAGTTCAGCGTGGTCGCGATCTGCCGCAACACCAGCACGGAGGCATTGCCCACCCCGGACTCCAGATTCGCCAGATGCCGCTCCGAGAGCCCGGTTTCCGCCGCCAGCGTCTTGCGCGTCATGCCGCGCCGCGCGCGCAGCATGCGAACGCGCTCGCCCATGGCGGTCAGGAACGGATCGCGTTCGGTGCGCTCGCCGCGCGAGGCGTCGTCGGCGGCTTCCGCCGGCGGCTCGGCAATGTAAGTTTGCTTCATCTTAGGGAATCCCTGAACCCGTGTTTGTGTACTATAGTGCTTGACATGCATTTTGCTAACGGCTAATTTTCCGCGAAAAGGTTGATCGACGACAAATCCGATCGAATCAGACTGAGCGGAGACAACACCGTGCCCATCCCAGCAGCGTCGCAGGAACACGCCGCGGCCGCGCCGCCGCCCGCGCTATTCAACTTCGCCTCGCACCTGTTCTCGCTCAACGCCGCGCGCGCCGCGAAGACTGCTTATATCGACGACATGCTCGCGCTGAACTACGGCGAACTCGAAACGCAGGGCCGCCGCTTCGCGGCCGCCATGCGCGCGCTGGGCGTCCACACGGAAGAGCGCGTTCTGCTCGTGATGCTCGACACCGTCGAGCTGCCGATTGCGTTTCTCGGCGCGCTCTATGCGGGCATCGTGCCGGTGGTCGTCAACACGCTGCTCTCGCCGGCCGACTATGTGTATATGCTCACGCACAGCCGTGCGCGCGCGGCGATCGCCTCGGGCGCGGTGCTGCCCGCCGTGAGTGCCGCGCTGGCCGAGGCGCAATGTGAGGACTGCCAGTTAATCGTTTCGCAGCCTGCTTCTCTGGCTGCTTCACAGTCGCTCCCGCACGAACCCCAACACGTCCTCGCCGATCTGATCGCACGCGCCGAGCCCGCCCCGCGCGCCGCGCAAACGGGCTGTGACGACATCGCGTTCTGGCTCTACTCGTCGGGATCGACGGGCAAGCCCAAAGGCACGGTGCATACGCACGCCAATCTCTACTGGACCGTCGAGACTTACGCGAAGCCGATACTCGGCATACGCGAAGACGACATCGTATTTTCGGCAGCCAAGCTGTTCTTCGCTTATGGCCTCGGCAACGGCCTTTCGTTTCCGCTCTCGGTCGGCGCGACCACGATCCTGATGGCCGAACGCCCCACCGCCAGCGCCGTCTTCGCGCGCCTCGTGCAGCATCGGCCCACGGTGTTCTACGGCGTGCCCACGCTTTACGCGAGCATGATGGCCTCACCCAATCTCCCCGCACGCGCCGACGTCGCGCTGCGCGTGTGCACCTCCGCGGGCGAAGCGCTGCCGCGCGAACTGGGCGAGCGCTTCAGGGAGCACTTCGGCAGCGACATTCTCGACGGCCTCGGCTCCACGGAAATGCTGCACATCTTCCTCTCGAACCGGCCAGGCGCGGTCGAATACGGCACCACGGGCCGCCCCGTGCCGGGCTACGAAATCGAACTGCGCGACGAAACCGGCGCGCTCGTGGCCGACGGCGAGATCGGCGACCTCTTCATCCGCGGACCGAGCGCGGCCGTGATGTACTGGTGCAATCGCGAGAAGTCGCGCGCGACCTTCCTCGGCGACTGGGTGAGGAGCGGCGACAAGTACCGGCGCCTGCCAGGCGGCGCCTATGTCTATGCGGGCCGCAGCGACGACATGCTCAAGGTGAGCGGCCAGTATGTCTCGCCCATCGAAGTGGAGATGGTGCTCATGCAGCACGAAGCCGTGCTCGAAGCGGCCGTGATCGGCGTCGATCAGGGCGGGCTCGTGAAGACCTGCGCGTTCGTCGTCCTCAAGCAAACAGCCATGGAAACCGCGCACGACGCGTTGGCCGAGCAGTTGAAGGCATTCGTGAAAACGCGGCTCGCGCCGCACAAGTATCCGCGCGACATTCTGTTCGTCGACGATCTGCCCAAGACCGCGACCGGCAAGATCCAGCGTTTCCGGCTGCGTCAGCAGTTTCAGTCGTGACAGTGACAAACGCCATGAACGAAAGCGATTTCGCCGATCTGCCCGCCACGTCCACGCGCGATGCGCTGCGCATCGAATATCGCTGGATCGCCGCGGCCGCCAGCGACGCGCCGCTCGCTGTGTTCCTGCACGAGGGTCTCGGCTCGATCGCGATGTGGAGAGACTGGCCCGCCGCGCTTTGCGAGCGCCTCGGCATGCGCGGGCTCGTTTATTCGCGTCCGGGTTACGGTCGTTCCACACCACGCGCGCAAGGCGTGAAATGGCCGGTCGATTTCATGTCGGCGCAGGCGCGCGACGTGTTACCCGCGCTGCTCGACTCGCTTGGCGTGGGCGCGGCCGACCGCGCGCGCATGTGGTTGATCGGTCATAGCGACGGCGCCTCCATCGCCCTGCTCTACGCCGCCGCTTTCCCCGAAGCACTCGCGGGCGCGGTGGCGATTGCGCCGCACGTGTTCGTCGAAGACATTTCGGTCGATAGCATCGGCGAGGCGAAGGTTGCGTACGAAACGACCCGCTTGCGCGAAAAGCTCGCGCGCTATCACGACGATGTCGATTCCGCATTCTACGGCTGGAACGATATCTGGCTCGATCCCGCCTTCCGGTCCTGGAACATCGTCGGCGAGCTGGCGTCGATACGCGTGCCGCTGCTCGCGGTGCAGGCGCTCGACGACCACTACGGCACCATGGCGCAAGTCGAAGCGATCGGCGCGGCCGTGCCGCACGCGCGCGTCCACGCGCTCGCGCAGGGCGGCCATTCCCCGCATCGCGACGCGCCGCAGCCCCTGAACGACATCATCGAGCAATTCGTTTCCGCACCACGCAAGCCCACGGCCTGAACACACCCCAGCGCCCCCGCAAGACCCTCCAGCGCCCATCGAACGCCTCCAGACAGGGGCGAATCGATGCACCGCGCATAACATTCCCCCGTCAACGCGGCGCCGAAGCCCATCGCAGGCCGAACTAAGGGCCAAACCCGCCTCATCGCTGCAATCCTTTGGTGATATTGTCTTTCTTTGCGGGGTGGAGACGGGGTCCGCCCACGCGAACCCAACGGCAGAACGGGGCACCAAAAAAAGCGAGACGCAAGAAGACCGGCCGGATCACGCGCGCCGGCCAGAACGATGAGCGATTCCATCCTGATGAACGTTTCAAGAACCTCGGTGCGACTGAGGCGAGCCTGGGCGTCGATGCGTCCGCGCTTCGTGCGCGCCTTCGCGCCCGCGCTGCGCAACCTGCAATACGTGAAGCGCCGCATGCGCCCGCTCGCCGTGGTAGCGAGCGTGGGCTTCCCGCTTTACTACTACGTCTGGAAAGACCTCTTTCCTCAGCCGTATGAAAATCTCACGCTACGCCTGATCGGCTCGTTTCTGTTCATACCGATCCTGGCGTTCGAGCGCTGGCCCGCCGCGCTCAAAAAGCTGCTGCCGTGGTACTGGTACTTCTGCACTCTCTACGCACTGCCGTTCTTTTTCACGTTCATGCTGCTCAAGAACAACGGCAACGAAGTGTGGGTGGAAAGCGCGCTGATCGCGGCGTTCGTGATGGTGCTGCTGCTCGACTGGCTCATGCTCGTGCTGCAGTTCCTCGTGGGCATCAGCCTCGCGGTGGTCGCGTACTGCCTCACCACCTACCCCATCGTGCTCGGGCCGAACTACCTCACGCATCTGGCGATCTTTTCATTCGCGGTGGCGATCGGCGCGGTGGCCAATTACGATCAGGACCGCATTCAGATCGAACAGGAGCGCGCCATGCTGGCCACGGCGGGCAGCGTGGCGCACGAACTGCGCACGCCGCTCGTGGCGATCCGCGTGGGCGCCGCGGGCCTCATGCGCTATTTGCCCGCGCTGCTCGACACCTATCAACTCGCCCAGCGCAGCCGCTTGCCGGTGCCCAAGATACGCGTGGCGCATCTGCATTCCCTGCAAGGCGTGGTAGGCCGCATCGAACAGGAAGCACTGCATTCGAATGCGATCATCGACATGCTGCTCGCCACGGCGCGCTTCACGGGCGGCAACATGCAAAACGCAACGCTATGTTCGATCGTACATTGCGTGGAAACCGCGCTCGCGCGTTTTCCGTTTCGCGAAGGCGACCGGCGTCGGGTAATCTGCAATCTGCGCCCCGATTTCGAGTTCCACGGATCTGAAATGCTAACCGTTCACGTGCTCTTCAATCTGCTCAAAAATGCCTTCCGGCATATGGGCAGCATCGAAGGCGCGCAGATTTTGATTCGTCTTGAATCAGGGCAAAGGGCCAATCGATTGATTTTCAGCGATACGGGCACCGGTATTTCCCCTGAGGTATTGCCGCACATCTTCACGCGCTTTTATACTTCGACAACCGCCACCGATGACGTGACGCTCGGAGCAGGAATCGGGCTGGCATTCTGCCGCGATGTCATGCAAGCGATGGGTGGAGCAATCACCTGCTCTTCCGTAAAAGGCGAATACACCGAGTTCGTTTTGACATTCCCTGCGCCATGACGAAAGCCATTCAGCCGTTCTCCTATCCGACCACCGTCGCCTTCGTCGACGACAGCGCCGCGTTCCTTTCGAACCTGAGCCTGCAACTCGACCCCGACCTGGCCTTCCGCCTGTTCAGTTCGCCCTACGAGGCGCTGAAGTTCCTCAATGGCCGTACGCCTCACGACCGCGCGGCGGAGCCTATCTTCGGTCCCTATCTGGACCGCACGGAAGAAAACGATGCGCACCAGGTCATCGCCATGCGCGTCGATGCGATACGTAGTCTCGTACATAACGCTTCGCGCTTCGAGTCGGTTTCGGTCGTGGTGGTCGATTACGACATGCCCGAACTCAATGGCATGGAGTTTTGCCGCCGCATTACCGACCCGTCGATCAGGAAAATCGTGCTGACCGGCAAAGCCGATGAGCACGTGGCCGTAAAGAGCTTCAACGAAGGGCTGATCGACCGCTTCATCCGCAAGCATGAAGTCGATGCGGTGGAAACGCTGAACCGGGCGATCGACGATATGCAGCGTGCGTATTTCGACCGCTGCTGCAGAACGGTGCTCGACGCGCTCGCCGTTTCCGAATATGCCTTCCTCAAGGACCATGCGCTCGCCGCGCACGTGAAGGGCATTGCCGATTCATTGGGCATCGTCGAGCACTATCTCTCGTATCAACCGCACGGACTCCTGATGTTCGACGGTGTCGGCACCGCGTATCTGCTCGTCATTCACACCGACGAATCGCTGCGCGGCGTGCGCGAAATCGCCGTCGAACAAGGTGCGCCCACAGGCTTCCTCGCCGAGCTCGACAGCCGTCGCAGCCTGCCTTATTTCTGGCGCACGGAAGGCTATTACCCGTCACAGTGCGCGGAATGGCAGCCGTATATGCACCCCGCATCGGAGTTTCACGGCGACCGCCGCTATCTCTACGCCGTGGTGAAGAAGCCGGCGGGGCTCGCGCTCGACAACGTGCTGCCCTACGACCGGCATCTCGACCAGCTGGACCGCGAGATCCAGGCGGCGTGGGACTCGCCCTGATAGCCGGGCGCACCCCACGCTACCGCTGTCTCGCTCCACGCCGCCTCAATCGCGCACGGCTCAGGCCGCCACGGCCACCATCGGCATGTTCACCACGGCCTGCGGCAGACGCATGCGCGCACGGCCCGCGTTGCGTTCGTTGCGGCGCGTGGACGGCCAGTTCCACATCTGCACCTCGTCGCGAATCTCCGCGCACACTTCGACGAGCCGCTCCAGTTCTTCCTCGCACAGCGCCGCATTGAGCGAGAGCCGCACGAGCGAGCGGTTCTGCGCCGTGGCGGGCGCACAGAACACCGAACCGAAAATGCCGCGTGCCTCGAGCGCGTCGCGCAGCACGATCGTCTGCGGCTCCGGCCCGGCTTCGAGCGCGATGATCTGCGTTTCGCTGCCGTTCAGGTTGTAGCCAAGCTCGGCCAGCCGTGAGCGCACGTAACGCGCATTGGCCGCGACGCGCGCGCGCCGCCAGTCTTCGCGCTCGATCACGTCGAGCGTCGCCGCGAGACCCGCCGTTTCATGCGGCAGCAGCGTCGAGCTGAAAATGGCGGGCAGCGCCTCGCATTTGAAATACTCCTGAAAACGCCGCGAACAGCTGATGATGCCCGCGCGCCCGGCAAACGCCTTCGCGAGACTCGCGGTGCGGAAATGCACGCGGTCGATGAGCCCGAGCTCGGCCACCATGCCCGCACCGTGCGGGCCGTGCGTGCCGAGCGAATGCGACTCGTCGACGACCAGCACGCAGTCGTGCTCGGCGCACACTTCGGCGATCGCCGTGAGCGGCGCCACGCTGCCGTTCGTGCTGTACACCGAATCGACGATCACGATCCCGGCCCCGTAGCGCTGGATGCGCTGCTCGAGGTGATCAACATCGTTGTGGAAGAAACTAATCGCCCGCGCACCGGCGCTGCGGATGCCTTCCCACAGCGACATATGCGCCATCATGTCGACGTACACCGGCGTCTGCGCATTGGCGATCGACTGGATCAGCCCCGTATTCGCGGCAAAACCCGACTGGCACAGCACGCTCGCTTCGGCCCCCATGTATGACGCGAAGCGGTCTTCGAGCGCGAGCTGCGGGCAGTCGTCGCCGTGCAGGAACACACCGGACATCAGGAGCCCGTTGCCCTCCGAGCGGATACTCATGCACATTGCATCGAGAATCTCGGGGTGGCGTGCAATCGAGAGGTAGTCATTACTCGAAAGGTGCAAGGCATCCGCATCGGCAACACGTCCCTTCATGATGTGCCCCCCGGCCCAGCTTTCCTGCACGCGCTCGGTGTAGTAGCGATCGACACGTGCTGCGAGGAATGCGGGCAATGCCGCGTCGTTGTTATGTGCGTTACGCCAGTTGCTGCCAACTTTCATCTCAGGCTCCTTGTGGTTAAAGGCCGGCCCCGGAGGCGACTTGTCTGGTCAGGAAGGATTCCGAAAGGCAGGCCCGTAATGTGCCCGCAACGAAACGACACGCGCGATGAGGCCTGACGTGCGCATTCCGGCAGCGGACTTATGAATGTGGGTGATGCAATGACTGGCGAGCGCGTGAGTCGCGGCGCGCGGCGGGGAGTGGTCACGGCCGGCGGCGCCAGAGCGCGCTCGAGAGAAAACCAATGCGGGCGCGGGGCGCCGGGAGCAGGCGCCTTCGTATCCGCACGAATCCCGCTTCGCGTGATCGCCACTGGTTACAAGGGAAGAAACGCCCGCCCGAAAATTTTTGAGGCGCGCCACGCAGGCCACCTGGACATGCACGTCATGCAGCGAAGCGCCTTCACGCTGCACGCAACGTCAGTCGCGCCATTGATAATTATCGTTTAAAAACAGCGCTGTTAAGCGCCTCGCATTGCGCAACTATGCGTAGCGCATGGAGTTTCGACAAGGATTGCCCGTCGCACCGCGAAAGGGCGCGAGCGCTGATTCACCACGCATAGATTGCGTGGAGGAGACCGACGGAATCGTCAGATGGCCACGACGCGGTCGCGCCCGCGTGACTTGGCGACGTAGAGCGCGGCGTCGGCGCGCGCCATCAACGTGGCGAGCGAGTCTTGCGCCTGCAGTTCATCCACGCCGGCGCTGAACGTCAGGCCGTCGTGGGGCTCCTCGCCGGATTCGCGGACGTGAGCGTCGGCGCTGCGGCGCACGGAGAGCGTCAACACGCGCAATTCATCGAGGCGCGTCACGACATCGTCGCGGGTCATGCCCACGAAGAGCAGCGCGAATTCCTCGCCGCCGAGGCGGCCGAACAAGTCCTCCACGCGCACGCCGCCCTTCACGACGCGGCAGAACTGCGCGAGCACGCGGTCGCCTGTGGCGTGCCCGTAGCGGTCGTTGATCGACTTGAAGTGATCGATATCGACAATCGCGCACGCGACCCGCTGGCCCTTCTCGCGCGCGGCTTCGAGCGACGCGTTCGCCTGAGCGAGAAAGGCGCGGCGCGTGAGTGCGCCGGTCAGCTCGTCCTGGTTCGCGAGGCGTTCGAGCCGCTCGGCCATGCGATCGTGCGCGAGCAGGACCATGCCGATCGAAAGCGAAGGCAGCACGAGAATGCCGAGCGCGAGCCACGCGACGTTGAGCGGCGTGAAGTCGAGCAGCCCGTACTGCTTCACGAAGCCGCTGCCGTACATCACCCCGCGCAGCGCGTGCGCGAACGCGCCCAGCCACGCCGCGAGGGTCACGAACCGATAGCTGTACACGGGGCGCTCAGGCGGGCGGCAACGCAGCGAGAGCCAGCCGAGCGACGCGTAGATAGCCGCATGAAACGCGGAGACGACGGCCACGCGCGCGCCGAGACTGGGCGTGACCCAATACCACCACACAATACCCATTGCGAGCGCAACGGTTCCCGCGTAGGCGAGCGGCACACGCGGCTTGAGCCCGAAGAACTGACGGCAGCCCTCGAGCAGCCGCACGACGGCGAGCGCCAGCAAAGTGTTCGAAACGAACACGGTGAGGATGGGAAAACCAAGCCGTTGCAGGCCCGCGAGCAGGAGCGCCACGCTGGCCATCCAATAGGCGCCGATCCACCGCCCGACACCGGGAATACCCGCAGGCCGCAGCGAGCCGAGAATGGCGAGGCTCATGATGCTCGAAAGCACCGTGACGAGAAGGATATTGACCGGATCTAGCATGTACGGCGTGGTCTGAAGATATGCCTGAGTTTACGGCATCAATTTGAAAAACATTCGCCCTGGCCGCGTGTAGAAGGTTTATTCAAAACCGCATGGCTGGCCGGCCGAAGCGCGCCGGTGCCCCCGGCGTAGTCAGACAAAACCATGAAACCCCGGGCTCTATTTGGACTACGAATCGTAATTCTCACGCGGCAGGCGGGAAAAACCCGCCGCGCCCTCCCGGCGCTTGACGAACGCCCCGCAGGACCGCGACCATGCCTTTGACGCCACGACGTAACAGGAGCCATGTCATGACCCAGCATGCGTTGTACGTCGAGCTGCACGCGCAGCCCGGCAAGGAAGAGGAACTCGCGGCATTTCTCGCGGGCGCGAAGCCGCTGGTCGATGCGGAGCCCGGCACGCCGGCCTGGTTCGGCGTGCGCTTCGACGCCACGACGTTTGCGATCTTCGACGCATTCGACGACGAGGCCGGCCGCAGCGCGCATCTGAACGGCCAGGTGGCCGCGGCATTGATGGCGCGCGCAGGCGAACTGCTGGCCGCGCCGCCGCAGATCCGCCGCGCCGACGTGCTCGCCGACAAGCTTCCCGCCTGAACGGCCGCCCGATTGCCCGGGAGGACGCGCGCGGCCACGTCCTCTCCCAGCCTGTAACCACGGTGCACGGCGCGCACAGATAATGGGCGCCGGGAACGGCAACTGCGGGAGGCGTCGCGATCTTCGAAGGAGGAGCCGATGAAGCCTGCTTCCGCTTGCGAGGCCGCACGATCTGACACCCCTGACGAGGCGCGTTCGAACGCCGAGGCGCTGAGCGATCGCGTGCTGCACGCCCTCGAACGCGTCACCTGGCCCGCACACCCCGCCACGCTGATCGAAACCGCCGAGCGCAGCGGCGCGCCGCGCGACGTGACCGACGCCCTGCGCCGCTTGCCCGACGAGGCGTTCGGCAGCTTTGCCGAAGTCTCGGCACTCATCGTCGCGGCGCAACTGGGCGCGCGCGGCTCGACCGTACAACGCGGCGCGGCAACGCAAGGATGACGAACGAAACGGCAACGATGACGGGCGCGGAGCGCGATTGCGCGCGACGGGAACAGAAATTGCGGCCTGCGGGACGGCCGCCGGACACCCTCGGCCCGCCGCGACGCGATCGCGAAGAACAAAGGCCCAGCCGCCACGATCTGCCGGGCCGCTCACGCAAGAAACGTATGGCTACCGTACTACTAGTCGACGACGACACGAACGCGCTCGACGCGCTCAAGGAACTGGTCGGGCAGGAAGGTTATCGGGTCAGAACTGCCGCAGACGGTTCGGATGCCCTGCAAAGCGCGCTCGACGACCCTCCCGATGTCGTGATCTCCGACTGCATGATGCCGCGCATGGACGGTCTCTCTCTCATGCGCGAAATGAGGCGCAGCAGCAAGCTCGCGGGTGTGCCGCTCGTGCTCGTCTCCGCGCTCGTCACCCTGCCCCCCGACGCCGACGTCGTGGGCTTCCTGCGCAAGCCCTTCGCGGTTTCGCAGCTGCTCGACATCCTCCATCGGGTCGCCACGCCCTGACAGGCTCGAGCCACCTGCCTCCTGCGCCGCATGAACGATTTACATCCTCGTTGTAGCGACTGACGCGACACCGGGGCGCCCAACGCGGCGGTTCGCGGGCGTTTCCTTGATTCGGCATCCTGACCGGTTCTCGATCGATCGCCGCGCCTCGCGCGCCACGGCATGACCGATGCTGTGGAATCGGCTTGGCCGGTCCATTTCGAGGCCGGCACGGGATCGAACCCTAGCCGCATTGCGTCGTGATGCGATGCGCATAACCGAAGGAGGTCGAAATGAGCGAATACGCAGGCCGCTCGCACGACGAGCGTGTGGCGCAACGCAAGCGCGAGAAGAAAGGGGCGACGGAGCCGCCAGGCGGCGATATGGCCGTACACGGCACCGAGCCCGACGCCACCCGCAGCAGCGGCGAGCTCTCTGAGCAAGGCAAGGAAGTGTGGCGCAAAGGCGCCGGCCTGGACGGCGGCGGCAAGAGCCGCTGAATCTTCCTTCGAGCCACCACGACCGCCAGGGCGCATGGTTGCGCCCTCAACTTCCGCAATCTGCTGCATAACCGGCGCGCGCCGCGCGCGGGAGACCCCCGGCGTGCGTGTTTCATCGTGAACAAGGAGAACATCATGGCCTACTCGCAAACCCCGATCGGTTCAGCGTCGCCCAGCGGCGACGACGCACGCGACGGTGCACGTATCGTCGGCCGCGACCAGTCGGACACGCGTGGCCCCGGCCCCGACGTGATGGCGGCCAGTACGCTGGACGGGGACCGCGTGATGAGTTCGGACGGCGACGAAGTCGGCAAGGTCAAGGAGATCATGCTCGACGTGGAAAGCGGCCGCATCGCCTACATGGTGATGTCGAGCGGCGGCTTTCTCGGCATCGGCGACAAGCTGCTCGCGGTGCCGTGGAATGCCCTCACGCTCGACGCGGCACGCAAGTGCTTCGTGATTGCGCTCAACTCCGAGCGCGTAAAGAACGCACCGGGCTTCGACAAAGACGAATGGCCCTCGATGGCCGATCGCACCTGGGCCAGTTCCGTGCACCAGTACTACGGCCGGGAGCCGTACTGGAGCGACGACGCCGCGAGACTGTCGCTGGACGAGCCGGGGCGCGAGCCGCCGGAGGCCGGCGGCGTGAAGCTCTAAAGGGCGCGCACGCGCACCCGCAACCGTTCATCGAGCACCCGCGGCGGCGCCAACGTGTCATGCTAATGGTCGCGAGCACAACGACAACAACGCGAACCCACCATGACTTCGATGGACCGCCGTGATTTCCTTCGCGCCGCCGCCGCGGGCGCGACGCTCACCCTGGCTTCGCCCGCCATCCAGCGGGCCCTGGCCATTCCTGCCAACGACGCAACCGGAACGATTGAAGACGTGCAGCATATCGTCGTCTTCATGCAGGAGAACCGCGCGTTCGACCACTACTTCGGCACGCTGCCCGGGGTGCGCGGCTTCTCGGACCGCATCACGATTCCCCTGCCCGACGGCGCCAATGTATGGCAACAGAGCGACGGCACCCGCACGCTGCTGCCGTTCTACCTGGACAGCCGCAAGGGCAACGCGTTGCTCGCGGGCGGCGCGCACAACTGGGCCGACGCCCACGCGGCCTGGGACCACGGCCGCATGACGCATTGGCCCAAGTTCAAGGGCGATGCCTCGATGGGCTACTTTCAGGCCTCCGACCTGCCGTTTCATTTCGCGCTCGCCAACGCCTTCACGATCTGCGATGCCTACTATTGCTCGCTGCACGGCGGCACCAATGCGAACCGGCTTTTTCTGTTTACCGGCACCAACGGCCCCACGGCCTCCCCTTATGCCGTGGTCGACAACAACGGTTGGGACAACATCGGCGCGCCGTCCACGGGCCTGAAATGGACCACGTATCCGGAGCGCCTGCAGGCCGCAGGCGTGACGTGGAAGGTCTACGAAAACCAGCCCGATAACTACACCGACAATCCGCTCATCGGATTCGCGAGCTATCGCAAGGTGCTCGAGACGATCGAAGGCTCGCCCAACGTGCCGTGGACCGAGGCACTCGACGCACGCGAGCCGCTCTACAAGGGCGTCGGCAATACCATGCCCGATGGCGGCTTCCTGCAGGCGCTCGATGACGACATCGCGGCGAACCAGCTGCCCCAGGTGAGCTGGATCATCGCGCCGCAGGCCTATTCCGAACACCCTGCCGTTTCGACACCGGGCCAGGGCGCCTACTATCTCCAGAAGCTGCTCGAAGCGCTGACGCGCAACCCGGACGTCTGGAGCAAGACCGTGCTCTTCGTGAACTTCGACGAGAACGATTGCTTCTTCGATCACATGCCGCCGCCTTGCCCGCCCTCGCCCATCAAGGACGGCGAGTATGCAGGCAAATCCACGGCCAGTACGCGCCACGAATACTTCACCATGCCGAACCCGCCCGGCGACGGCAAGCCGGTCAAGCCAGACGGCTTGCCGTTCGGGCCCGGGCCGCGCGTGCCGATGATCGTCGTCTCGCCGTGGAGCACGGGCGGCTATGTGAACTCCGAAGTCTTCGATCACACGTCGGTGCTGCGCTTCATCGAGGCGCGCTTCGGCGTGCGCGAGCCGAATATCAGCCCGTGGCGGCGCGCGGTATTCGGCGATCTCACCTCGGCATTCAACTTCAGCACGCCGAACGAAAAGCCCGTGCAGGCGTTTTCCGCGCCCACGAAGGCCGACGCCGATGCGTTGAACAAGCAGCAGAACGCGCTCAAGCCCGTGCCCGTGCCGCAGCCCGACATGCAGACCCTGCCGCAGCAGGCGCGCAAGGCGCGGCCCTCGCGCGCGCTGCCGTACCGCCTCGACGTGGATGCGAGCGTCGATGGGCGACATCACAAGGTTCAACTGGAGTTCGGCAACGAAGGCAAAACCGGCGCCGTCTTTCACGTGTACGACACGCTTCATCTCGACAGGTCGCCGCGCCGCTACACCGTCGAAGCCGGCAAGACCCTGCGCGACACGTGGACGCCCAGCGCCGCCGACGACGGTGCATACCGGCTGTGGGTGCTTGGCCCGAACGGTTTCCATCGCGCCTTCGAGGGCAACGTGCGCGCGGCGGCGCATGGGCCCAATCCCGAAGTGCGCGTGCGCTACGACGCCGCGAGCAATGCGCTCGTGCTGAGCATCGCGAACCGCGCGAGCGCGGCGTCGAATGTGAGCCTGGCGGCCAATGCCTACCGCAGCGACGGCCCCTGGACCTACGCGTTGCGCGCCGGCGAGCAGGTTCAGTCGAACTGGGCGCTCGCGGATTCGGGCGGCTGGTACGACTTCACGCTGAGCGCGGAGAACGGCGTGCTAAGGCGCTTCGCGGGCCGGGTGGAAACCGGCAGGGACAGCGTGAGCGATCCGGCGATGGGTGCGTGAGACGCCTCAGAACGCATCCGGAGCGCCTGCGCAGTACACTGCCCGTTCCCTTCACAATGGCCGCGCGCGACGTTGCGTCCAGAACGTTCGACACACGTTCAATGGGCGTTCGCGAGCGTGGCCAGCCTTCTCCTCGAGGAGCCCGCATGAAAATCGATCTGACTGGAAAACTCGCGCTCGTCACCGGCTCGGCTGCGGGCATCGGCCTCGCCGCGGCCAAGGGCCTCGCGCTCGCGGGCGCCGACGTGATCGTCAGCAGCCGTCACACCGAAAACGTGCGCGAAGCCGAAGCGGCGCTGCGTACCGCTGCGCCCGGCGCGCGCGTGCAGGGTTTCGTCGGCGATCTTTCCAGTGCTCAAGGATGCGACGCGCTCGTGAAAGCGCATCCGCAGGCGGACATCCTCGTGAACAATCTCGGTGTGTTTCAGCAGCAGGACTTCTTCGAGATTCCCGATGCCGAGTGGCTGCGCTTCTTCGAAACGAACGTGATGTCGGGCGTACGGCTCTCGCGCGCCTATGCGAATGCCATGGTCGAGCGCGGCTGGGGGCGCATCGTGTTCATCTCGTCGGAATCGGGATTGAACATTCCCGCCGACATGATCCACTACGGCATGACGAAAACCGCGCAACTCGCGCTCGCACGCGGCCTCGCCAAGCGCCTTGCGGGCACGGGCGTCACGGTCAATTCGGTGCTGCCGGGCCCGACTCTCTCCGATGGCGTGACGCACATGCTCAAGGACGAAGTGGCCGCTTCGGGCAAAACCGTCGAGGAAGTCGCCGCGCAGTTCGTGCAGACACATCGCGCCTCTTCCATCATCCGGCGCGCGGCGAGCGTGGAGGAAGTGGCGAACATGATCGTCTACGCGTGCTCGAAAGAGGCGTCCGCAACCACGGGCGCGGCCTTGCGCGTGGACGGCGGCGTGGTCGATACGATCGCGTGATGCATCAGGCTGCCAGCGAGATGAGTTAATTCGTCATACGAAGTATCCGGACGCAGCTGTCGAATACAAAAACGCAGCCCGCACGAGCGGGCTGCGATTCAACTGCAACAAGGGGGTTCGTTGATCAGCCCCGTCTCACGACGCCAAGCACCAACGTGACGAGGAAGATCACGAGGAAGATGAAGAACAGGATCTTGGCGATCGATGCCGCACCCGCCGCGATGCCGCCAAAACCGAACACGGCCGCGATGATCGCGATGATAAAGAAAATGACAGCGTATTGAAGCATGACGTCCTCCTGCATCCGGTGCGAACCGGCTCAAGGGTGGTCGCCGCGCCCCGGCGCCGCGTGCGGTCGCCTGATGCCCGGCATCTGGTTGAGCAGGACGGATCGACGCGCCCGCCCCTGCAGGATCATCACAGCAAGCGCGGTGCCCGAGACCGGGCAGGGTTTCGCGGGAAATGGTGTGACGGAATGAGGTTGAAAAGACGTTGGCAAACACGCGCGCGCCGGAAAAGCGCGCGCTTCGTGATGCGTCACGCCACTTGCGGATGCCAGCCGGCGCGCTGGAACGCCGTGGCGAAGAAGAGCACCTGGTAGCGGATCGAGTTCGACCAGTAGGACCACGTATGGCCGCCTGGACGTTCTGCGTAATCGTGCGGCACGCCCAGTTCGACGAGCTTCTCGTGCAGCGTGCGGTTCGATTGCACGAAGAAGTCGCTCACGCCGCAGTCGATGGTCAGCGCGATATGGGCTCGTTCGAAGTCCTGTGCGCTATCCACGATCGCATTACTGTTCCAGAACGACGCGTGCCGCGCGGGATCGCCGAACACGTGATCGATACCGGGCTCGTCTTCGCAGTTGCGCGGATCGACCGCGCCGCTAATGCTGCCGGCCGCGCCGAAGGTCTCCTGCCGGTCCAGCGCGATGCGCAGCGCGCCGAAACCGCCCATGCTCAAACCCGTGATCGCGCGCGCCTCGCGCGTGGCGATCGTGCGGAAATGCATGTCGATATACGACACGACCTCGCTGCCCACATACGTTTCATAACGACTGCTGCGATCGAACGGGCTGTCGATATACCAGCTCTCGTGTCCGCCGTCCGGCATCACGAGCACAACGTGATAGCGGTCGGCGAGCTTGCCTATGCGGGTGTTCGAGGTCCAGTCGGCATAACTGCCGCCCGAACCGTGCAGCACATAGATCACCGGAAAGCGCGCGGCGTGGTTGCCGCGTGCGTAGTCGTCGGGCAAGACGACGGTCGCGTCGAACGAGCGCTCCATTGCGGCGCTGGGGATCGACACGACACGTGTCTGGTAGGCCCAGACGGGAGCACTGAGAAGCAGCGCCAGAACGAACCAGCATGCGCGGAGAATGGCCATGAGAAGTCGCTCTTGTGTTGACTGCCACGAAAGACAACTGCTTTCATGGACTCTAACAAGCGCCACTTACAGCCAAATTTCAGCGTGCCATACGAATGGTTGGCAAGCGTGTGCGAGCCCACATGATGGGAGATGAAACCCCGCACGCCGCATTTTCGAGAGAGCCCTCTATCTCTGAAGCTCCGCAGTGCAGGCCAACCCTCAATCGCCGTTGCGCCGCCGGCGCTTCAGCCGCCCTTCGGGCTCGCCCTCGTGCAGCAAACCCTTTTGACGCGCCGTGAGCGGATCGGTCAAACACGGCTCCGCGTCGAGTTCCTGCTCGAAACGCTCCCACATGCCCGCAGGCGTATTTGCCTTACCGACGCGCGTGCCGATCGTGAGCCGTATCTGGTTTGCCCGGCTGATGGTGGAGCGCAACCGGTGGATTTCCCATAGCAACCGCAATACGACGGGCAAGGGATGCCGGTCGTAGATTTCAGCCAGTTCCGCCGCCGTGAGCGGAGGGAAGTGACGATGATCCCGTCCCATTTTCCGCCCCAAAACACTGTATATTTATACAGCCTATCACATGTCAGAATGATTCTGAAGGACGGGACGGAGAGACGACCATGTGCACGAACTACGCCGCCGCACGCCGTGACTACCTCTTCAGGCACTACGGCGTCCTGCCGCCGGACGACCCGTGGCGCGACGAGATTTTCAAGGACTATGCCGCGCCGGTGATCCGCCGTGTTGGCCCAACCCCCCATGCGCCCGTGACGCCCGATGCACGCGAAGCCCTGCTCGCGACATTCGGCATGGTGCCGCGCAAACAGATTCCGCCCGGTGTGAAGGTGTTCGACACGATGAATGCGCGCGCCGAATCGGTGGGCGAGAAGCGCAGCTTCAGTGGCGCGTGGAAGAAGCTGCAGCTGTGCCTGATTCCCTGCGAGGCGATTTTTGAGCCGAGCTACGAGACCGGCAAGGCGGTGCGCTGGCGCATTGGTCTTGCCGATGGCGCGCCGTTTGCCATTGCCGGCTTATGGCGCGAGTGGGACGAAGGCGAGGCCGGCAAGGCGTACTCGTTCACGATGCTTACCGTCAATGCGAGCGATCATCCGCTCATGAAGCGTTTCCACAAGCCCGGGGACGAGAAACGTTCCGTGGTGATCGTGCCGCCTTCCGAGTATGAGAACTGGCTGGCGAGCCGTTCGATGGACGAGGCGAGGTCGTTTCTCAATCTCTATCCGGTGGAGGGAATGGCGGCCGAGCCTCAGCCCCTGCCCCCGCGCGCGAGCCCGAAGCCCGATTCGAACGGCCAATAACAAACGACCCGGCAAAGCCGGGTCGTTTGGCATTCCACATCGATAAAACCAGCAATGTGAATCAGAAGTTGAAGTTATCGATATTCGAAGCATCGAACGTCGTGGGCGGCCCGAGAATCACCTCACCGCTCTTGCCGATCGTACGCTTGCCGAGCTTGCCCGCCTCGAACGACTCGCCTTCCTTGCCCGTGATCGTGCCCGAAGCAAGATTGGCCGCCGCATACGCGGCGAGATAGCCGAGTGCACCCGGGTCCCAAAGCTGGAACGCCTTCACGGTGCCGTTCTTCACGAACGCGCGCATCTGGTTAGGCGTGCCGAGGCCCGTCACCGCCACCTTGCCCTTGCTCGGCGACGAAGAGATATAACGCGCCGCCGCCGCGATGCCGACCGAGGTGGGCGCAACGATTGCCTTCAGGTTCGGATACGCCTGCAGCAAGCCTTGCGTCTCGACGAAGGACTTCTGGTCGTCGTCGTTGCCGTAGGCGATCTTCACGAGCTTCATCTTCGAGTACTCGGGCTTCTTCAGCTCTTCCTGCATCCACTTGATCCAGGTATTCTGGTTCGTCGCGTTGGGCGTGGCCGAGAGAATCGCGAACTCGCCTTCGCCGCCCATCAGCTTCGAAACGAGCTGGATCTGGCCGCGGCCAATGCTCTCCGCGTTCGCCTGGTTCACGAAGATCTGCCGCCCTTCGGGCGCCGTGTCGGAGTCGAACGTAACGACCTTGATGCCTTGATCCATCGCGCGCTTCAAGTACGGCACGAGCGCATTCGCATCGTTGGCCGCGATGACGATCGCGTCCTGGTGCTGCGTGGTCAGCGTATTGATGTACGAAACCTGCGAGGACGCGCCCGCGTCCGAAGGTCCGACCGCCTTGCCCTCGCCCTTGAACTCCTTGATCGCGTCCAGACCGCCGTTATCGGCGATCACCTCGTAGGGGTTGTTGATCTGCTTGGGCACGAACGCGATCTTCAACCCCTCCTTGATGCCGGCCGCATGCGCCGCGACCCCGCCTCCCACTAGCATCGCGCACAGCAAGGCCGTGCACACGTGACGTACTGGCTTTCTCATGAATCGTCTCCTCGATGGGTACCGGACGCGTCCGGCTGATTGACTGCCTCTTGACTTCCTTGCCTTTCTTCACACCACGTTCACGCCGCCCGCGCCAGCGCGCGCCGGTCGCGCATCGTGCGCCAGCGCGCGGCGAGATTCGGGATCAGCACCGAAGCCAGCAGCAGCGCCCCGGTCACGATCGTGAGCGTTTCGCTCGACACGTCGACGAGCGTGAGCGCATTCTTCAGTACACCGACGATCAGGAGCGAGAGCAGCACGCCGTACATCGACCCGCGCCCCCCGAAAATGCTCACGCCGCCGAACAGCACCGCCGCGATCACCGAAAGCTCGAAGCCTTCGCCGTTGTCGCCGCGCGCGCTCGTGAAGCGCAACGTATAGACGATGCCCGCGAGCGCGCTCATGACGCCCGAGAGCACGAAGAGGCGCAGCTTGATCTTCGGCACGTCGATGCCCGAGAACGACGCGGCCGTGGTGTTCGCACCGATCGCGAAGAGGCTGCGGCCGAACGCCGTGGCCTGCAGCCATATCGTGAACACGATGGCGCACGCCGCGACGATCAGGAACGGCAACGGGATGAACGTGCTGCCCAGGTTGCTCATGCCAAATAGCGTATAACCCGGCGGGAAGTCGGCAATCGCCTGGTCGCCGAGCAACACGTAGGCCAGCCCGCGAAACAGCGCGAGCGTGCCGATCGTCACCGCGAGCGAAGGCAGATTGAGCTTCACGATCACGAGCCCGTTGAAGAGGCCCGCGAGGCCGCCTGCCACGAGCACGAGCGCCATGGCGGCCGGCATCGGCAAGCCCATGTGCCAGAGCACGCCGAGCAAGGCGCTCGAGGCGCCGAGCACCGAGGCCACCGAAAGATCGATCTCGGCGGCGACGATGATGAGCGTCATCGGCAAGGCCATGAGCGCGACTTCGGTGAGGTCCGCGAGCACGTTGCTGATGTTCGCGCTCGTGAGGAACACAGGCGAGAGCACGCGCCCCACCACCAGCGATGCAATGAAAATGACGACGAGCAGCGCCTCCCAGCTGAGCGGCAGGCCGGGCTTGCGCGTGAGCAGCGCGGCGTCGGGTTTCGGGGCGTTCCTAGCCATGGTCGCGTTTCCTCATCATGCGTTTTGCCACTGAGCGGGCGAGCAGCGTATCGGCGGCGATGGCGGCCACGATCAGCGCGCCCTGGATCGCCTGCTCCCAGAACGGCGAGACGTGCAGCACCACGAGCGCGATGCTGATCACGCCCAGCACGAGCGCGCCGAGCGTCGCGCCGAGTATCGTGCCCACGCCGCCCGTGATCGCCACGCTGCCGACCACGGCGGCCGCGACCACCTGCAACTCGATGCCCTTCGCGGTGCTCGCGTCCACAGTGCCGAAGCGGGCGAGCCACAGCGCGCCTGCCAGGCCCGCAATCGCGCCGCTGATCAAGAAGCCCGTCGCGACGCGCCGCTCCACGTTGATGCCGGCGAGGCGCGCCGCTTCCGGGTTCGAGCCGATCGCGTAGTACTCGCGGCCCGGCCGGAACTGCTTGAGATACACGGAGAGCGCGGCCAGCAGCACGATCGCGACGAGCGCCAGCACCGGAATGCCGAGCACCGAGCCGGTGGCGAGCCGCGAATACGCGTCGGGCAGGCTCGTGGCGTTGATCTGGCCGCCATGCACCCACGCGTAATCGGCGCCGCGGAAGATGTAGAGCGTGGAGAGCGTCGCGACGAGCGACGGCACGCGCCCCACCGCCACGAGCAGCGCGTTGATCGCGCCCGCCACGAGTCCGATGGCGAGCCCCGCGACCAGCGCCACGAGCACGGGCATGTGCGGGAACGCCACGTAGAGACTGCCCACGCCATAGGCGCTGATGCCGACCGTCGAACCGATCGAGAGATCGATATGGCGCATCAGGATCACGATCGTCATGCCCGCCGTGAGCAAGCTCACGATGGAGACGTTGAGCAGCACGTCGCGCAGATTCTGCAGGTTGAGGAATTGCGGCCGCGCGAGCGCCGTGCCGCCCACGATCAGCAGCAGCACCACGAAAAGCGTGGTCTCGCGGCTGCGCGCCAGCGCTTCGGCCCACGCACCCGCGTTGCGCCGCTGCGGGCGCGGCTCGCCGCCGTGCAGGGGATGAGGAGAAGTGGAATGGCGCATCATGCGGCGTGCCCCAGATGAATGTTGGTTTCGCCGAGCGCGGCGCTCATGATGCGCTCTTCGTTGGCGTCGGCACGTGCGATGTCGGCGGTGATACGGCCTTCGTGCATGACGAGCACGCGGTCGGCCATGCCGATCACTTCGGGCAGTTCGCTCGAGATCATCAGCACGGCCATGCCCTCTTTCACGAGTTCCGCGAGCGCGCCGTAGACTTCGGCCTTCGCGCCCACGTCGATGCCGCGCGTCGGTTCGTCGATGATGAGCACCTTCGGCCCGGTGGCGAGCCACTTGCCGAGCACCACCTTCTGCTGGTTGCCGCCCGAGAGCGTGCCCACGGGTGCGTTCAGATCGCTCGCCTTCAGGCGCAGGCGCTTGCCCCACTGCCCGGCCAGCTCCACTTCGCGCCCCGTGGAGATGAGGCCGAAGCGCACGAGCCGCCCGAGCACGGTGAGCGAGGCGTTGCGCGCAATGCTCAGTTCGAGCGCGAGACCTTGCTGACGCCGGTCCTCGGGTACGAGCGCGAGCCCGGCCTTCACGGCCGCAGCGGGCATGCCGGAGGCCAGCGGCTTGCCCGCGATCTGCACCTGCCCCGCGTCGCACGGATCGATGCCGAAGATCGCGCGCGCCACTTCGCTGCGCCCCGCGCCCACGAGCCCCGCGAGCGCGACGATCTCTCCCGCGCGCACGTCGAACGAAATGTCCTTGAAGACGCCGCGGCGCGTGAGGCCGCGCACGCGCAGCATCACTTCGCCCGGCTGCACGTCCGCCTTCGGGTAGAACGTGGCGAGGTCGCGTCCCACCATCTTCGCGACGATGTCCTGGGTCTTGAGCGTGGCCGTGGGCGCGTCGAACACCTTGGCGCCGTCGCGCATGATCGTCACGTGCTGGGTGAGCGCGAAGACTTCTTCGAGCCGGTGCGTGATGAAGAGAATCGCCACGCCACGGTCGCGCAGCGTGCGCGCGATCGTAAAGAGCCGCTCGACCTCGGGCAGCGAGAGGGCGGCCGTGGGCTCGTCCATGATGAGCACGTTCGCGTTGAGCGAAAGCGCCTTCGCAATTTCGATCACCTGCTGGTCCGCAATCGAAAGGCCGCGCACGAGCCGTTCGGGCTTCAGCTCGACGCCGAGCGACTGGAGCAGCGCCGCGACCTCGCGATGCATCGTGTCGTAGTCGATACGGCCCACGCGATCCACGGGCTGACGCCCCATGTAAATGTTCTCCGCAATCGACAGATCGAAGAACAGTGTGGGCTCCTGATAAATCACCGCGATACCGGCGTCGCGTGCCTGGGCGGGCGTCGCGAATGCGCGCTCCACGCCGTCGATGCGCATCTCGCCGCCGTCGGGCTGATACACCCCCGCGAGAATCTTCACGAGCGTCGACTTGCCCGCGCCGTTTTCGCCGAGCAGCGCATGGACCTCGCCGGGCATGAGCCTCAAGCTGCCGTCGATGAGCGCGCGCACGCGCCCGAACGCCTTGCTCGCGCTACGCAGTTCGAGCCGCGGAGTGTCATCGGCCCTGCTGTTTGCTTCTGCTTCCACGCCTGTCTCCCTGTCGTTGCGCGCACGCTCAAATGCGGTAGATACGTTCCGCGTTGCCGCGAAACAGCGCCGTGTGTTCGCTCTCGCTCGCGCCGCTCACGATCGACGCATACGCCTGCCAAAGCTTCGAATAGCCGCCGAACAGGCGGTCGACCGGAAAGTTCGAGGCGAACATCGCGCGCTCCGCGCCGAATGCGTCGATCGTCTCCAGTACATAAGGGCGCAGGCTTTCGACGCTCCACGCATGGTCGAACATCGCCAGTCCGCTGATCTTCACGGCCACGTTCGGGCATGCCGCAAGCAGGCGCAGGCCGTCGCGCCACGCGCGGTAGCCCGCCACGCTGTTGCGGTCGACGAACATGCCCGCGTGGTTGATCACGAGCTGAATGCCGGGATGCGCACGCGCGAGTGCGGCGGCCTCCTCCATCTGCGAGGGATAAAGCTGCAGGTCGAACGAAAGACCGTGCTTCTCCAGCAGCGCGAAGTTCTCGCGCCAGCTTGCCTCACGCATGTAATGCCGCCCCACGTAGTCGTAGAGCTTGTTCTCGTGAACATTCAGAATCTGGCGAATGCCGCGTGTACGCGCAAACGCCGCATGCGCCTCCAGCACCGCGGGCGCATTGGGCGAGCTGAGATCGCAGGCCGCGACGATCGCGTCGGGCAACGCGCGCGCCTCCCCCGCGTTCGCGGCAATGTCCGCGAGCCCTTCCAGCCAGCGCGTTTCTTCCACCGGATCGTCCGGATCGTGATTCGCTTCGACGTGCACGACCTTGAGCAAGTCAATGTCGCCGGCCTCGCGCAACAGATCGGCGGGCAGATAGTTGTGCTTGAGTTCGCGCGCATCACAGACGAACGACGTACCCGGATTCGCGAGCCACGGGTAATGATGCGTATCGAGGTTCCAGAAGTGGACGTGTGGATCGACGACCTGCATGGCATGCTCCTCGCGTGAGCTCAAGGCAAATGAAAGACCTGCACGAGCGGCTGTTGCAGCGGCACGTTGTGCGCATCCGTCTGCATGATGTCGGCCATGTAATCCCACCATTTGCGCATGACGGGCAACTCGGGCAGCGCGTCCATGGTGTGATCGTCGCGGCATTCGAGCACGGCAAAGAGATGGTGGGTCGCTTCGTCGAGAAAGATGCGGTAATTTTTCACGCCCGCGTCGCGCAGCGCGCTCGCCAGCTCGGGCCAGATTTCGCGGTGACGCCGCTCGTATTCGTCCCGCTTGCCGGGATCGAGCTGCATGCGAAACGCCATTGTCTCCATGATCGTGTCTCCGTCCAGCCTTGTTACGTCGTGCGCTTATGCCGCTTGTGTGACCGGGTGCAGGCGTCGACTCGGTGTTTGCCCTGGCTTCGCGGTGCGCGGTTGCACGCGTTTTTTACGTGGTTAGCTGCGTTGTGATCCGACTATAATTCCCGCATCGATAGCCAACCAATCCGATGTTGGGATCGGGCGATGCACAAACCGGATCGCTCCATGAACCATCACACTTCCGTCGTCGCACTCGTCAACCGGCTCAGATTCAAGCACCTTGCCCTGCTCGTCGCGCTCGACGACGCGCGCAACGTTCATCAGGCCGCCGACGCCATCAACGTGGCCCAGCCCAGCGCGAGCCGCATGCTGAGCGACATCGAGGAAGCGTTCGGCTTCCGGCTCTTCGAGCGCAACGCGCGCGGCATGCAGCCCACCGCGCTCGGCGTCGTCACGCTCGCCTACGCGCGCCGCGCGCTCGCCGAACTCACGCGCTTCGCCGAAGACCTCGACGTCAAGCGCCGCGGCGGTCACGGCCAGCTCACCGTGGGCGCGATCATGGGCGCCGCGCCCGACCTGCTCGCGCAAGCCGTCGCCACGCTCAAGACCGAACGGCCGCTGCTGCACGTGCGCATTCTCGGCGAAACGAGCGACCAGGTCGTGCAGCTGCTGCATCGCCGCGAAGTCGATCTCGCCCTCGGGCGCCTCACCACGCCGCTGCAGCACAACGACTTCAGCTTCGAACCGATCGCGCGGGAAACGCTCGTGCTCGTGGTGCGCGCGCGCCATCCGCTTGCGCGGCGCGAACAGGTCACGCTCGCGGAACTGATGGACTGGCCGTGGGTGGCGCAGCCCATCACGAGTCCCGCGCGTGAGTTGTTCGAAGGCGAACTCGCGCGCGCCGGTCTCGGCACGCCCGCCAATCTCACCGAGTCGGCCTCGATCTTCGCCACGCTGCAGCTGCTCGAAAGCTTCGACGCCGTGGCCATGCTGCCCGAGTCGGTCGTGCGCGACCATGTGCGCGGCAAGCTGCTCGTCGTGCTGCCGCTCGAAATCGGCAAGAGCCTGCCGGGCTACGGCGTGCTCACGCGCAAGAACGAGCCGCTCGCCGAGCCCGCCGAGCATTTCGTCGGCTTGCTGCGGCGCTTTTCGCAGCCCTTCAAGATGGACGATATCGCTCACGATGGTTCGCACGCGACCGCGCTCGCTCCTCATTGAAACGCTGGCCCTGGGCTCATTGCAGATTCACGAACAGCCCGCCGTCCACGAGCAGCGCTGCGCCCGTCACATAGCGCGCGCGGTCCGAGGCGAGAAACACGACGCATTCGGCCACGTCCTCGGGCGCGCCCAGCCGCCCGAGCGGAATGCGCTTTTCGAAGTACGCGCGCTTGCCTTCATCGCTGAGGTCTTCGGCGTTCAGGTCGGTGGCGATGGTGCCCGGCATCACCGAATTGCAGCGGATGCCATAGGGTCCAAGCGCGATCGCGCACGACTGCATCAGCGAATGCACGCCGGCCTTGGTGGGCGTGTAGTGCGTCTGCATGCCGCCGCCCACCAAAGCGCTGATCGAACTCGTCGCCACGATCGCGCCGCCCGTGCCCTGCTCCTTCATTTGCCGCGCAACGGCCTGGGTCACGTAGAACGCGCCGTTCAGATTCACGCCGATCGTGCGTTCGAGCACGGCGGGCGGCATGTCGAGAAACGAGTGGAACGGGCAGATGCCCGCATTGCTGGCGAGCACATCGACCTTGCCGAAGCGCTCCACCGTCTGGCGCACGAGATCCACGCCCGTCTGCGGCGCGGCCACGTTGCCTTCCAGCGCGATCGCGCGACGCCCTAGCCGCTCGATCTCGCCCAGCACCTCGTCGATCGCCGAGCGGCGGCCGTACGAGGCGTCGTTGTCGCCCCAGTAGTTGATCGCGACATCGGCGCCCTCGCGGGCGCTCGCAATCGCAATGGCGCGGCCGATGCCGCGCGAACCGCCGGTGACGATCACCACCTTGTCCTTGAGCAGCACGTGTTTCTCCTCGTAGCTTGTGATGCACCTCGCCTGGTGCGCGTTCGGTGCGCTCAGTGCGTGTATGGCCGCGAAAGTTTGCAGTCCGGATTGAGCCGCACGCCGAAGCCCGGTGCGTCCGGCACCTTGAGCCGTCCTTTCACCGGCACCGGTTCGTCGAGCAGCAGCGGCGTGAACATCGGCACCACCTTGTCGGCCTTCGGCGCCATCATGAGGAATTCCGCGAACGGCGAGTTATGGCGCGTCACGACGAAGTGGTAGCTGTACACCGAGGAGCCGTGCGGCACCACCAGCACGTTGTGGGCGTCGGCGAGCGCCGAGATCTTGATGAGTTCGGTCATGCCGCCGCACCAGTTCACGTCGGGCTGGATCAGATCGCAGCAGCCCATTTCCAGCAGCATGCGAAAGCCCCAGCGCGTGGCCTCGTGCTCGCCGGTGGATACCATCATGCCGCGCGGCACATTGCGGCGCAGTTCGGCATAGCCCCAGTAGTCGTCGGGCGGCAGGCATTCCTCGATCCACTTGAGGTCATACTCTTTCGCGGCCTGGGCAAGGCGCGTGGCATAGCGCACGTCGAGGCTCATCCAGCAGTCGTACATGAGCCAGAAGTCGTCGCCCACGCGCTCGCGCATCGTGGCAAGCAGTTCGAGATTCTTTCTGAGGCCCTCCTCACCTTCGGCCGGACCATGCAGCAGCGGCAGCTTGCCGCCGATAAAGCCCATTTCCTTCGCGAGATCGGGTCGCGCGCCGGTCGCGTAAAACATCAATTCGTCGCGCACGGGGCCGCCGAGCAGCTGATACACGGGCTCCTTGCGGATCTGCCCGAGCAGGTCCCACAGCGCGAGATCGACGCCCGAGATGGTGTTGAGCACGACACCCTTGCGGCCGTAGTAGAGCGTGGCGTAGTACATCTGATCCCACATCTTCTCGATGTCGGTCACGCGCTGCCCTTCGAGAAAGCGCGCGAGATGCTTCTCGACGATGAATGCGCCGATCTCGCCGCCCGTGGTCACGGCGAAACCCACGGTGCCGTCGCTCGCCTCGACTTCCACGACGAGCGTGCCGAGCACATCGATGCCGAACGAGCGGCGGCTCTGACGATACTCGGGATAGCGCGCCATCGGCGTGGAAATATGGTCGTCGATCCAGTGGCCGTCGGGTTGATCGTGATAATCGGCGCCGCCGCCGCGCACGGTGAAGGCTCGCACGTGTTTGATGGTTGGCATGGCCATGTTACGTAGCTCCTGGGTAGAGGATTAGCGCGCGCGCCGCACGGGCGGCTCGAACGAGCGAGCCGCCGGCGCAACGGCGCGCGGCGCGACGACAAGAATGAGCAGCGCGGCGGCAATGCTGGCAAGACCGAGCAGTTCGAGGCCCGCCGCGTGGGAAGCAAAGTGTCGATCGGCGGCGGCGCGCAGCATCGGCGCGACGAAGCCGCCCAGACCGCCGAGCGAATTGATGAGCGCGATGCCGCTGGCCGAGGCCGCGCCCGCCAGGTCGCGCGCCGGGAAGGTCCAGAAGAGCGGCTGCGCCGCGATGAAGCCGCTCGCCGCGCAGCACAGGCCGAGCATCGCGACGATCGCGCCCGCGGTGCCGCCAAGGCCTCCCGCCAGGCCCGACACGGCAATGCCGACACCCGACATCACGAGCAGCCGCGCAGCCCACGCGCGATGACCTCCGAGCCGGTCCGCACGGCGCGGCACGATCCACGTCAGCGCCACGGCGCACAGCCAGGGCACGGCCGCGAGCAGGCCCACCTTGAACCCCACGGAGGCGCCCACGAGCGAGGCCACCTGTTGCGGCAGAAAAAAGATCACGCCGTACACGCTCATCTGGATCAGCGCATAGATGCCGGCATAGGCGAGCACGCGGCGGTCGAACAGCGCGGCGAGCGCATCGCGCGGACCGTGTGCGGCGGCTTCACGCGCGTCGAGCTGGATCGCGCCCGTAAGCGCACCGCGCTCGTCGGCGGAGAGCCAGCGCGCGTCCGCGGGCTTGTCGACGAGATACCAGAAGGCCCACACGCCCACGACCGAGGCCAGGCCGCCTTCCACGAGAAAGAGCCACTTCCAGCCCGCGAGGCCGAAGGTGCCGTGCATCTCGAGCAGAAGCCCCGACAACGGTCCGCCGAAGATGAACGCCAGCGGCGCGCCGAAATAGAACAGGCCGATGGCGCGCGCCCGCGAGGACTGCGGAAACCACTGCGTGAGGTAATAGATGATGCCGGGGAAGAAACCCGCTTCGGCCACGCCCAGCAGGAAGCGCAGTACATAGAACGAGGTGGGCGACTGCACCCACGCCATCGCCGCGGATATCAAACCCCACGTGACCATGATGCGGCACATCCAGATCCGCGCGCCCACGCGGTGCAGCGCGAGATTGCTCGGCACTTCGAAGAGCGCGTAGCCGACGAAGAACACGCCCGCGCCGAAAGCGAATGCCGCGTCCGAAAGGCCCGTATCGTGCAACAGCGCCTTTTGCGCGAAGCCGATGTTCGCGCGGTCGAGAAACGCGAGCACGTACATCAAGAGCAGGAAAGGCAAAAGGCGGCGCATGGCCTTGCGGCCGGCGGCTTCTGCCAGCGTAGTTGCCAGCTTGGGTGCCTGGGTAGGTGCCTCGATCGACATCGATGTCTCCTGTCGGCGCTCTTCTATTACCACCGCGCCGTTATCGTGATCCCGCGCGTTATCCGGCCGATGCGCGCGGGTCCTGCTTCCCGCCTCAGTAAGTCGCGCGCCCGCCCGAAAGATCGAACACCGAGCCGGTGCTGAACGCGCAGTCTTCCGTCGTGAGCCACACGATCATCGAAGCCGCCTCGTCCGGCATCAGGAAGCGGTTCATCGGGATCTTCGCGAGCATGTAGTCGATATGCTGCTGCGACATCGAATCGAAAATCTCGGTCTTGGCCGCCGCCGGCGTCACGGCGTTGACGAGCACGCCCTTCGTGGCCAGCTCCTTGCCGAGCGACTTGGTCAGCCCGATGAGCCCGGCCTTCGATGCGCTGTAGTGCGAAGCATTCGGATTGCCTTCCTTGCCGGCCACGGAGGCGATATTGACGATGCGCCCATAGCCCTGTTCGATCATGCGCGGCACCACGGCGCGGCAGGTCAGGTAGCTGCCGATCAGGTTCACTTCGATCACGCGGCGCCACACGTCCACGGGCAGTTCCCACGTGAGGCCATTGCCGCCCGTGATGCCCGCGCTGTTCACGAGCGCGTGAATCGCGCCGTGCGTTTTCACGGTTTGCTGTGCGGCGGCCTCGACCGAGGCTTCGTCGGTCAGTTCGACCGTCACCACCGAGACGTTGCCCAGTTCCGACAATTCGGCGCGCGCGCGTTCGAGCCGTTCGACGTCGATGTCCCAGAGCGCGACCGACGCGCCCGAGCGCAGTGCGCGTTGCGCCACGGCATAACCCAGACCGCGCGCGCCGCCCGTCACGACCATCACTCGATTGTTCAGATCCAATTGATTCATTGCGCCTGCCCTCCTTGTTCCGCCACGAGGCGTTGCTGTTGTTCGCCCAGGCCGCTCACGCCCAGCCGCATGGTCTGTCCCGCGCGCAAATAGATGGGCTCCGGCTTCTGCCCCATGCCCACGCCGGGCGGCGTGCCGGTCGAGATCACGTCGCCGGGCTGCAGGCTCATGAACTGGCTGATATAGGAAACGAGCGTGGCCACGTCGAAGATCATCGTGCGCGTGTTGCCGTTCTGGTAGCGCTTGCCGTCGACTTCGAGCCACATGTCGAGTGCCTGCGGGTCGGCGACTTCGTCGCGCGTGACGAGCCAAGGGCCGAGCGGCGCGAAGGTGTCGTAGCCCTTGCCCTTGTCCCACTGGCCGCCGCGCTCGATCTGCCACGCGCGCTCCGAAACATCGTTGACGACGCAATAACCGGCCACATGATCGAGCGCGCGCTCGCGCGGCACATTGCGCGCTGCTTCGCCGATCACCACGCCCAACTCGACTTCCCAGTCGACCTTCGTCGCGCCCGGGGGAATCAGCACGTCGTCGTTGGGGCCGGTGATGGAACTCGTTGCCTTGAGGAAGAGCACGGGCTCCGTGGGCACGGGCATGTTCGATTCGGCGGCGTGATCGGAATAATTGAGGCCCACGCAGACGATCTTGCCGACGCTGCCCACGCAAGGCCCCAGGCGGGTGTCCGCGGGAACAAGCGGCAAGGCGGCGAGATCGCAGCTGGCGAGTTGGCGCAGCGCGGCCGCGCCGAGGCCTTTACCGGCCACGTCCGGGGTGACACTGGAGAGATCGCGCACGCGCCCCTCGTTATCGATCACACCCGGCTTTTCAGCCCCCTTACTGCCCCAGCGGACCAGCTTCATGCGGCGTCTCCTGAGATTGGAATGGATCGTTGACAGCCAATATAGGGGTGCCGCGATAGCCGAACAATCCGAAAGCCGCATGAGGCGATAGCGAAACCGGATCGCGCCCTTTGCACGGTGATGCGCCGTGGGTGCGCAGAAAAACAAAAGCCCGCGAACGCCGGGGCGTACGCGGGCTTGGTGCACGGCAACGCGCCTGTCGCGCAGGCGCGGTGCGGGTCAGTGCATGGCGTGCAGGTAATGATAGAGACCGGCCGCCGCGGCACCGCCGGCAAGCGGCCCGAACACCGGAATCCACGCATAGCGCCAGTCGCTGTCGCGCTTGCCCGGAATCGGCAGCAGCGCGTGCATGATGCGCGGCGAGAGATCGCGCGCCGGGCTCATTGCGTAGCCGGTCGGGCCGCCGAGCGAAATGCCGATGCCGAGCACGAGCAGGCCGACGGGCAGCGCGTCGAGCGCGCCGAGTCCCACCTGCGGCGAGGCCAGATAGAGCACGCCGAGGATCAGCACGAAGGTGCAGATCGCTTCCGTCAACACGTTGTGCCGCTTGCTGCGAATGGCGGGTGCCGTGCAGAACACCGCGAGCTTGATATCCGGGTCGGCTTCGTTCGCGAAGTGCTGTCGATAGGCAAGCCACACGAGCAGCGCGCCCGCCATGCCGCCGAGCATCTGCGCGGCGATATAACCCCCGACCTTCGACCATGCGAACTTGCCCGCGAGCGCGAGGCTGATCGTGACGATCGGGTTGAGGTGCGCGCCGCTGAACGAGGCGGTCACGTAGACCGCCACGAACACGGCCATGGCCCAGCCCATCACGATGACGATGAGGTCGGCGCCCTTGCCCTTCGTTTTTGCCAGCAGCACGTTTGCAACGGCGCCGTTACCGAGCAGCACGAGAATGGCCGTGCCGATGAATTCAGCAATATAGGGTGACATGATTGTCGTAGTCTCTCTCTGCCCGCGCGGTGCATGTGCACGAAGCGCATGCGATCCCGCTGCGGGTTATGTTAATTAGTTATGCTTGTAGGTTGTAAAACTGACTGCGCTGCTCAGTGCGAGTCGTCCGCCCAGGCCTTGGCCGCGCGCACCGCACGCTGCCAGCCCGCGCGACAGGCGTCGACCTGCGCGCCCTGCATCGACGGCGCGAAACGGCGGTCGAGCTTCCACTGGCTCTGCAGTTCGCCCACGTTCTGCCAGTAGCCGGTTGCGAGGCCGGCGAGGTAGGCCGCACCGAGCGCCGTGGTTTCGGTGATCTTCGGGCGCACCGCATCCACGCCGAGCAGATCCGCCTGGAACTGCATGAGCAGATTGTTCGCGCTCGCGCCGCCGTCCACGCGCAGCTCGCCCACGCTGATGCCCGAATCCGCTTCCATGGCCGCCAGCACGTCGAGCGACTGGTACGCGATCGAATCGAGCGCCGCGCGCGCGAGATGCGCCGAGGTCGTGCCGCGCGTCACGCCGAACAGCGTGCCGCGTGCGTGCGCGTTCCAGTGCGGCGCGCCGAGGCCCGCAAACGCCGGCACGAGGTACACACCGTCCGTGTGCGGCACGCTCGCGGCGAGCGCTTCGATTTCCGGTGCGCTCTTGATGATGCCCATGCCGTCGCGCAGCCACTGCACCACCGCGCCGGCAATGAAGATGCTGCCTTCGAGCGCATAGTTGACTTCGTCGCCGATCTGCCACGCGATCGTCGTGACGAGGTTGTTCTTCGACTCGATGGGCTGCGTGCCCGTGTTCATCATCAGGAAGCAGCCCGTGCCGTAGGTGTTCTTCACCATGCCCGTGCTCGTGCACATCTGGCCGAACATCGCGGCCTGCTGGTCGCCCGCGATGCCGGCCAGCGGAATCTTCGAGGCGAACACCGTGGTTTTGGTCGGACCGTAAATTTCGGATGACGAACGGACTTCGGGCAGCATGCTGCGCGGAATTTCGAGGGCGTCGAGCAGCTCGTCGTCCCATTGGCGCGTGTGAATATTGAAGAGCATGGTGCGCGACGCATTCGTCACGTCGGTCACGTGCAGTTCGTGCTTCGTGAAGTTCCACACGAGCCAGCTGTCCACGGTGCCGAACGCGAGCTTGCCTTGACGCGCTTTTTCGCGTGCGCCGGGCACGTTGTCGAGAATCCAGCGAATCTTGGTTGCCGAGAAGTACGAATCGATCGGCAGACCTGTTTTCGCACGCACTTTCTCTTCGAGGCCGCGCGCCTTGAGCGAGTCGCAGAAGTCGGCCGTGCGGCGGTCCTGCCACACGATGGCGTTATAGATGGGATGGCCCGTCTCGCGGTCCCAGACGATCGTCGTCTCGCGCTGGTTCGTAATGCCGATCGCGGCGATGTTGGTGCCGTTCATGCCGGCGCGCGTCACGGCCTCGGCAGCGACGCCAGCCTGGGTCGACCAGATTTCCTGCGGATCGTGCTCGACCCAGCCCGGCTGCGGATAAATCTGTTCGAACTCTTTCTGGGCCACCGAAACGATGTTGCCCTGGCGGTCGAAAAGCATGGCGCGCGAACTCGTGGTGCCCTGGTCGAGCGCAAGAATGTACTGTTCCTGCATGTCTCTCATCTCCGTCTGTACTAGTTGTGATGACGCGCCGCGGGGACGGTGCGTGGGGGGTACGTGACCTACCTTGCGTGCTGCCGGCGAACTTCAGTGCTGCGCGGTCGCCGTCGCGCTTGTTGCGGCAAACCAGTGATCGATTGCGGCGGCCACGCCGTTGAGCGTGCCCGGCGCGACATGGAGGCCCAGCTTCGAGCGGCGCCACAACACGTCTTCGGCGCGCGTGGCCCATTCGGCGTTGCGCAGGTAGCGCAATTCGGCCTCGAAGATGCCCGGCGCGACTTCGGCGCCGAGGTCCGCGAGCGATTGCGCGTTGTCGAGGAGCCGTTCGGCGCGCGTGCCGTAGGCGCGTGCGTAGCGGCGCGCGAGCGCGGCGGGCAGCCACGCATGGCGTCTCGCGAAGTCCTGCGCAAAGGGCTCGAAACGCGCGTTCGCGATATCGCCGCCGGGCAGCGGCGCACCCGCCGTCCACGATGGCGCGGCGTGGTCGAGCACGCGGCACAGCACGTCGGAAGCCTCTTCCGCGAGCTTGCGGAAGGTCGTGATCTTGCCGCCGAACACCGATAGCAGCGGCGCGCCGGCAGTTTCGTCGAGTTCGAGCTTGTAGTCGCGCGTGACGGCGGACGCATTCTCCGCGCCCTCTTCCTCGAGCAGCGGACGCACGCCCGAGTAGGTCCATTGCACGTCGGCCGGCGAGATCTTGCGCTTGAAATAACGGTTGATCGACTCGCACAGATAGCGCGTTTCGTCGCCGTCGATCGAGACCTTCGCGGGGTCGTTGTGATACTCCACGTCGGTCGTGCCGATGAGCGTGAAGTCGTGCTCGTACGGAATCGCGAAGATGATGCGCTTGTCCGGGTTCTGGAAGATGTACGCGTGGTCGTGCTCGAACAGGCGCTTCGTGACGATATGGCTGCCCTTCACGAGCCGCACGCTGTGTTGCGCGCCGCGCCCGAGCGCACCGTGGAGCACTTCGCCCACCCACGGCCCGGCCGCGTTGGCGATGGCGCGGGCGCGCACGTTGAAGGTGCTGCCGTCCGGACGGCGCAGCAGCGCCTCCCATTCGCTATCCGCGCCGTTCGTGGCGCTCGTGCGCACGGCGGAAACGAGCTTCGTGCGCGTGAGGATTTGCGCGCCGCGCTCTTGCGCGTCGAGCGCGTTGAGCACGACGAGACGCGCGTCGTCGACCCAGCCGTCCGAATACACGAAGCCGCGCTGGATCGAGTCGATGAGCGGCTCACCGGCCGCATGGCGGCGCATGTCGATGCCGCGCGAGCCCGGCAGCAATTCGCGCTTCGCGAGATGGTCGTAGAGAAACAGGCCCATGCGAATGAGCCAGGCGGGGCGCAGATTCGGCATGTGCGGCATGACGAAACGCAGGGGCCACATGATGTGAGGCGCCGCGCGCAGCAGCGTTTCGCGCTCCTGCAGCGCCTTGCGTACGAGCCCGAATTCCTTGTACTCGAGATAGCGCAGCCCGCCATGAATCAGCTTGGTGCTGGACGACGAGGTATGCGAAGCGAGATCGTCCTGCTCGCAAAGGAGCACCGACAACCCGCGGCCGGCCGCGTCGCGCGCGATGCCCGCGCCGTTGATCCCGCCGCCCACGACGAGCAGATCGTACCGGTTCTGTTGAGTCACCCTGCTGTGTCCCTGAAAGAAAAACGAACCTCGAAATGTTCGAATTCGAAATTTATCGAACATGAACGAAAAAGTAAAGTTTCGTTTTACGGGAAATTGACCGAAAGCAGTGCGTAAACGAGCATGCACCGAACAGGATCGAACGGTCGTCAGGCGCGAATGAAAACGGGGCCTTGCGCGTTGGCACGCGCATCCGATGGGCAACACCTCGCCCATTCGCGAAACGCGCCGGATTTCAGATCGAAGACGGAGAAAACGCGCGGACGACGCGCCCGGAAAAGGCGCGGACGAAAATCCCGCGGCTTACGCGGCGACGTGAACCTGCGTGCCCGCTGCGAGCACCGCCTCGTTCATTTCCTCGGGCAGCGGCTGGTCGGTGAAGAGCGCGTGAATCTGGCTCAGATGCCCCTGGCGCACGAGCGCCGGGCGGCCGACCTTCGAATGGTCGGCTACGAGATAGACCGTGCGTGCATGCTCGATGATGGCCTGCGCCACGCGGACTTCGCGCGTGTCGAAGTCGCGCAGCGTGCCGTCGGTCTCGATGGCCGAGGTGCCGATGATCGCGTAATCCACCTTGAACTGGCGGATGAAGTCGATGGTGTGTTCGCCGACGATGCCTTTGTCCCAGGGCCGCACGACGCCGCCCGTGATCATCACTTCGCAGTCGGGGTAGCCGCTCATCACGCTCGCCACGTTGAGGTTGTTCGTGACGACGCGCAGGCCCTGATGATGATTGAGCGCGCGCGCGACTTCCTCGGTCGTGGTGCCGAGGTTGATGAAGAGCGAGGCCTGGTCGGGAATGTGCTGGGCCGCCAGCGCCGCGATGCGGCGCTTCTCATCATGGAACATGTGCTGCCGCGCGCTGTACGAGACGTTCTCCGAACTCGTGGGCAGGCTCGCGCCGCCGTGATAGCGGCGCAGCAGATTCATGTCGGCGAGCCAGTTCACGTCGCGGCGAATGGTTTGCGGCGTGACGTCGAAATGCGAGGCGAGATCGTCGACCGTGACGAAGCCGTCGCGTTGCACCCATTCGAGCATTTCCTGCTGGCGCGCGTTCAGGGTGAGGCGAGGATCTCGTGTCATTGGCTCGTTTGGCAGGCAAGTGAGGACCGACCTATTGTAAGGGCTTGCCCACCCGAATCAGGAGAAAGCCGATGCATGCCGTACGCAAATGGATTGCAGGCGCCGCCGTGGCCGCCATGCTGGCCCCGCTGTGGGCCCCGCTGCCCGTCGCCGCGCAAACGAACCCCGGCGCGACGCCCCCGGCTGCGCCTGCCGCCCCCGCCACGCCCGCCGGCGACGGCACCTTCCTCCTGACGATCTTCCTGAAGCACGACGAGTCGAAGCCGCTGCCGAAGATCAATCAGCAACTCGCGGAACAGGGCTTCTACAAGGCCTTTCCGCCGCCCGGCATCGAAGTGGTCTCGTGGTACGTGATGATGGGGATCGGCCAGGTCGTGACGCTGCGCGTGCCCGCCGACCGGCTGCGCGAGGTGAACCGCGCGATCGAGCAGACCGCGTGGGGCGGCTATCGCACGGAGTTCTATCCGACCTACGACTACAAGGCGCTCGCCGAGCAGGCGCGGGAGCGCAACGGCAAATAGCGGGACGCCGGCGCGCCGTTCCTGGGCGCGCCCTGAAGCGGGCGCGCCCAGGGTTCCCCCTGAGCTTCCGTTAGAATGCTGCGCTTTCCCTTTTCACCCGCCGCGCCCGATGCACTCCGCTCCATCGACCTCGCCCGCCGCTACCCGCGACGCGAACGACACCGAACTCACCCACGACCTCGTCTACGGCCCCAACGACCGCCCCGCGCCCACCATCGCCTTCGTGGCCGCGCTCCAGCATCTGCTCGCGATCCTCGTGCCGATCGTGACACCTGGGCTCCTGATCTGCCAGGCGCTGGGCGTCTCCAGCCGCGACACCACGCTGATCGTCTCGATGTCGCTGGTGATTTCCGGCATCGCCACGTTCCTGCAATGCAAGCGCGTCGGGCCGCTCGGCGCGGGCCTGCTCATCGTGCAGGGCACGAGCTTCAACTTCGTCGGCCCGCTCATCGCGGGCGGCAGCCTGATGGTCAAGCAGGGCACGGCCGTCGAAACCGTGATGGCCGCCATCTTCGGCGTCGTCATAGCGGGTTCGTTCGTCGAAATGGCCGTGTCGCGCATCCTGCCCTTCATCAAGCGGCTCATCACCCCGCTCGTCACCGGCATCGTCGTGCTGCTGATCGGCCTCACGCTCATCAAGGTCGGCCTGATCAGCATGGGCGGCGGCTATGGCGCCATCGCCAAAGGCAACTTCGCGAGCGTCCAGAACCTCACGCTCTCGGGCCTCGTGCTCGGCGCCATCATCGTGCTCAACCGCGTGCCCGTCGTCTGGGTGCGCAGCACGGCGCTCGTCATCGCCCTCGCCATCGGCTACATCGTTGCGGGCGCAATGGGCCGGCTCGACTTCACCGGCGCGCGCGAAGCCGCGCTGTTCCAGATTCCGACCCCGCTGCATTTCGGCCTGGGCTTCTCGTGGTCGCTCTTCGTTCCCATGCTGATCATCTACCTCGTGACCTCGCTCGAAGCGATCGGCGACGTCACCGCCACCAGCAAGGTCTCGAAGGAGCCGGTGGAAGGTCCCGTGTGGATGCGGCGCATCAAGGGCGGCGTGCTCGTGAACGGCTTCAACTCGCTGCTCGCTGGCTTTTTCAACACGTTTCCCAGCTCCGTGTTCGCGCAGAACAATGGCGTCATCCAGCTCACCGGCATTGCCAGCCGCCACGTCGGGCTCTGGATCGCGGGCATGCTCGTCGTGCTGGGCCTCTTCCCGCCCGTGGCCGGCGTGCTGCAGGCCGTGCCCGAGCCCGTGCTGGGCGGCGCGGCCATGGTGATGTTCGGCGCGGTGGCCGCTTCGGGCATCAACATCCTCGCGGGCACGCGCCTCGACCGCCGCGCGCTGCTCATCATCGCTGTGTCGCTCGCGCTGGGCCTCGGCGTCTCGCAGGTACCGGAGATTCTGACGAGCCTGCCGCATGCGCTCAAGAACGTGCTGGAGTCGGGCGTCGCAACGGGCGGCATCTGTGCGCTCGTGATGAACTGGTTCCTGCCGGAAAAGGCATAACCCTGCGGAGCGTGTGGCCCTGATACTGGGCCGCACGCTTTTTTATTGACCTTAATTTCCAATTTACTGGATAATGACTCCATCATCTTGGAAACAAACCCCATGGATACCCCGACCGACGCCGGCATCAACGAGCGCATTGCCCGCTGTGTGCGCGACCTGCGCGCCACGCGCGGCCTCACGCTCGACGCGCTTGCCACGCGCAGCGGCGTGAGCCGTTCGATGATTTCGATGATCGAACGCGGCGCCGCCAGCCCCACGGCCGTGGTGCTCGAAAAGCTCGCGGCGGGGCTGTCGGTCTCGATGGCGAGCCTGTTCGGCGCCAGCGGCGAGAGCGCGCCCGCCGAGCCGCTGGTGCGCCGCGCGCAGCAGGCGCAGTGGCGCGACCCGCAATCGGGCTATACGCGCCGGAGCGTGTCGCCGCCCAACTGGCCTTCGCCGATCCAGCTGGTCGAAGTGGATTTCCCGGCCGGCGCGCGCGTAGCCTACGAAACGGGCAGCCGCGAGACTGTGATTCACCAGCAGGTCTGGGTGATGGAAGGACGGATCGACGTGGAACTGGGCACTGAACGGCATGCGCTTCACGCGGGCGATTGCCTCGCCATGCGGCTCGATCAGCCGCTCATCT
Organism: Paraburkholderia sp. EG287B; assembly: GCF_040965595.1. Taxonomy (NCBI): domain Bacteria; kingdom Pseudomonadati; phylum Pseudomonadota; class Betaproteobacteria; order Burkholderiales; family Burkholderiaceae; genus Paraburkholderia; species Paraburkholderia sp. EG287B. The sequence goes on along the minus strand of NZ_JBFRCG010000007.1, from coordinate 99,108 downwards.
TCAGCAATCCGGGCTCGCAGGCCGCGCGCTACGTCGTCGCCATTTGCGACGCAAGCGGTCTTTGAACCCGCGTCATACGCCGCGATCTTTCACCCTATACATTTAAAGAGGATTCCCCATGAATTCGAACTCACGCAGCGATGGCGTCCGCTTCATCGATTGCAACGAAACGGACCACGCCTCGGCGATTCTCGAGATCCTCAACGACGCGATCGTCAATTCAACGGCACTCTACGACTACAAGCCGCGTCCGCCCGAGGCGATGGTCACGTGGTTCGGCACCAAGCGCGAGAACGGTTTTCCGGTGGTGGGCGCCGTAGACGAGGCCGGCACGCTGCTCGGCTTCGCGAGCTGGGGTACGTTTCGCGCGTTTCCCGCCAACAAGTACACGGTCGAGCACAGCGTGTACGTGCACCGCGACCAGCGCGGCCGTGGCCTCGGCGAACGCCTGCTGCTCGAGTTGATCCGCCGCGCCCGTGAGGAACAGATTCACGTGATCGTCGGCTGCATCGACGCCACCAATGCCGGCAGCATCGCGCTGCACGACAAGCTGGGCTTCACGCACTCGGGCACGATCAAGGAAGCAGGATTCAAGTTCGGACGCTGGCTCGACGCCGCGTTCTACCAGCTCAATCTGGAGATGCCCGCCCCGCCAGTGGACGGCTGACGCTCGCGCGCCCGGCGCCTCAACGTGCGCTGGAACGGGCCGCAGCCACTGTCATCGCGTTGCGGATATGGCGCGCCCGCAGCGGCGCGCGGGCCGCGCGCTTCGAGGCGCACGCCGCGCGCGTGGCACGCAGCTTCGCCTGACTGCGGTTGCGGGACTCGGCCTCGCGCGTGGCACGCCGCGCCTGCCGGCGCACGACGAGCAGCACGCAGACGATGGCCGCGACCACGGCCACGCGAAACGGCGACGACTCGAAGGCGCGTTCCGGCACGTGCAGCAGGAGAATGGAAATGAACACGGCGACCTGAATGAGGATCGCCGAAAGTGAAGCGACGAACAGGTAGGCGTGCAGGCGATCGGTCGGCGGCTTCATGGGGCTGCACTCCAGAAAGTTGCGCGGACAACGATATCGAGTCTGGCTGGTTACACCCCACGCCTCGCGAATGTCATACGCATGGCAACGCGCGAAGCTGGGCAGCGATCATGGGATCGTGCCTGCCCCAAGCTGAAGAGAACCTTAAGGAAAGGCGCCTGCGATAACGCTTTTATCGTCGGACGATAATTCTTTGCGCACCTTACCGACCAACGCCTTTCAGCGCCTTTCGTCTTGCCTCGATTCGTGTGCAACGCAGAAAGGTCTCTTCCGGTTCATGCAGTGCTTACCTAAGGTTGACTTAAGCTCGCACGCCGTACCCTTGCAGGTTGTAATCCGTACGGCAATGCAGTCATGAATCGCACCTATGAATATCGCGGCTACGCAATCCGCGTTGGCGTCGAAGCAAATGGCACGGTCCCGCTCGAGCGCCTGGAAATCGAACGGCCTCGCTATGCAGCGGTGGTAAGTATCGCGGCGCTCGACGAGCGCGCCTTCCCCTCGCCCCTGAAAATCGACAACGCCGCCGGGCTGCCCTTCCACTCCGATATCGACGCCCTGATGGGCGGCTACAGTGAGGCCCGCCGCCTGATCGACGAACAGCTCGCCGCAACGGCGCCCTGACCCGCCAAAGAAAAAACGCGCGACAGCCAGAAGCCGTCGCGCGTTTTTTATCGGGACGCACTGCGTGCGTCCTATGCCTGCACTCAGTCGCGGTTCGCCTGCAACACGGTCAAAGCGGCCATGTTGATGATGCGTCGCACCGTCGAGCTCGACGTCAGCACGTTCACCGGCGCGTTCACGCCCAGCAGGAACGGGCCGACCGCCACGTTGCTGCCCGCCCCCGTCTTGAGCAGGTTGTAGGCGATGTTGCCCGAGTCCACGTTCGGGCACACGAGCAGGTTCGCCGCGCCCTTGAGCTTCGAATGCGGCAGGATACGCAGGCGCAGGGCCTCGTCCAGCGCGCAGTCGCCGTGCATTTCCCCGTCGATTTCCAGATCGGGATTCGTTTCCGTCACGAGCTTGAGCACTTCACGCATCTTCGTGCCCGAGGCCGAGCTGCCCGAGCCGAAGTTCGAACGCGAGAGCAGCGCGACCTTCGGCTGCAGATTCAGCCATTCCATCTGGCGCGCCGCGGCCAGCGTGAACTCGGCGATCTGCTCGGCGTTCGGGTTGTCGTTCACGTGCGTGTCGACGATCGCGACCGTGCGCTTGTCGAGCAGCAGGATGTTCATCGCCGCATACGTATTCGCGTTGCGCTGCTTGCCGATCACCTCGTCGACGAAGCGCAGGTGGTCGTGATACGCGCCCACCGTGCCGCACACCATGCCGTCCGCGTCGCCGAGGCGCACCATCATCGCGCCGATCAGCGTGAGGCGGCGGCGCATTTCCACGCGTGCCATTTCCTTCGAAATGCCGTCGCGGCAGCGCAGTTCCCAATAGGTCGTCCAGTACTGATGGAAGCGCTCGTCGTACTCGGGGTTCGTGACTTCCACGTCTTCGCCGAGCTTCAGGCGCAGGCCGAACTTCTCGATGCGGGCGAGCAGCACTTCCGGACGGCCGATCAGGATCGGACGCGCGAGCTTCTCGTCGACGATCACCTGCACGGCGCGCAGCACGCGCTCTTCCTCGCCTTCGGCGAACACGATGCGCGACTTGCCGCCGTCACGCACGAACTGCTTCGCGGCCGCGAAAATCGGCTTCATGAACGCGCCCGAGTGATACACGAACTGCTGAAGCTCGTTCGTGTACGCGCCGAAGTCGTCGATCGGGCGCGTGGCCACGCCGTCTTCCATCGCCGCCTTCGCGACGGCCGGGGCGATACGCACGATCAGACGCGAGTCGAACGGCTTCGGAATCAGGTACTTCGGGCCGAAGCGCAGATCATAGGCGCCGTAGGCGGCCGCCACCGAATCGTTCAGCTCTTCTTCCGCGAGCTTGGCGATGGCGTGCACCGCCGCGATTTCCATGTTGCGCGTGATGGTCGTTGCACCCACGTCGAGTGCGCCGCGGAAGATGTACGGGAAGCACAGCACGTTGTTGACCTGGTTCGGGAAGTCCGAACGGCCCGTGGCGAGCACCGCGTCCGGGCGCGCTTCGAGCGCGACCTCGGGGAAGATTTCCGGCGTGGGATTGGCAAGCGCGAGAATCAGCGGCTTGTCCGCCATCTTCTTGACCATTTCGGCCTTGAGCACGCCGCCGGCCGACAGGCCGAGGAACACGTCCGCGCCTTCGATCACGTCGGAGAGCGAGCGCGCCGAGGTGTCCTGAGCGAAGCGTTCCTTGTCCGGGTCCATGAGCGTCGTGCGGCCCTGGTAGACCACGCCATCGATGTCGGTCACCCAGATGTTCTTGAGCGGCAGGCCCAGATCCACCATGAGGTCCAGACAGGCCAGCGCCGCTGCGCCCGCGCCCGAGGTCACGACCTTGACCTTCGAAATGTCCTTGCCGATCACCTTCAGGCCGTTCATGAACGCGGCCGAAACGGTGATGGCGGTGCCGTGCTGATCGTCGTGGAAGACCGGAATCTTCATGCGCTCGCGCAGCTTGCGCTCGACCGTGAAGCAGTCGGGAGCCTTGATGTCTTCCAGATTGATGCCGCCGAACGTGGCTTCGAGGCTCGCGATGATGTCCACGAGCTTGTCCGGGTCGCTTTCGGTGATTTCGATGTCGAACACGTCGATGCCGGCGAACTTCTTGAAGAGCACCGCCTTGCCTTCCATGACCGGCTTGGAGGCCAGCGCACCGATGTTGCCGAGACCGAGAACCGCTGTGCCGTTCGTGATCACGCCCACCAGATTGCCGCGCGCCGTGTAGCGGAACGAGTTCTGCGGATTGTCGACGATCTCCTCGCAGGCCACGGCCACGCCCGGCGTATAGGCGAGCGCGAGGTCGCGCTGGGTGACGAGCGGCTTGCTGGCCGTCACCGAAATCTTGCCCGGGGTGGGGAATTCGTGATATTCGAGGGCGGCCTGACGATCGGTCTTGTTCATGTTCCTCACTCTGGTGGTGTGCCCCGCGCACGGAAGGCGCGGCGGTCGTGTTCGAATGAGGCGATTCTAGAGAGCCCTCATAACGTGTCCATTTTGATTTAGTATGGGGCCATCATTTTTTGGTAATACCTTGGGGAATCGTGTCTTTCAGCATTGACGACGTGACGAGGCGGTTGAATACGCGCCTGAAAATGCGCCATCTGGTCCTGCTCCTGCAGATCCGCCAGCACGGCTCGCTCACGCGCGTGGCGGAACACATGGCGACGAGCCAGCCCGCCGTCACCAACGCGCTGGCTGAAATGGAGAGCATGTTCGGCGCGCCGCTGTTTGACCGTACGCCGCGCGGCATGACGCCCACGGCGCTCGGCAACGTGGTGCTCGCACGCGCCCAGGCCATGCTGCACGACCTCGACCACCTCGCGCGCGACATCGAAGCCGTGGTGGCCGGCCACGCCACGCGCGTGCACGTGGGCGTGATTCCGTTCATCTCGGGACGCACGCTCGCCGCCGCCATTCGCCTCACGCAGTCGCGGCTGCCGCAACGCGTGACCATGACGATTCACGAAGGCACGAGCGACGCGCTCCTGCCGCAGCTGCGCGACCATACGCTCGATATCGTGATCGGGCGAGCGTCCTCGGCCGTTGACGTCTCGCAATTGCGTTTCGAGGTGCTGCATCAGCAAAAGCCGCGGCTCATTGCCAGCCGCCGGCTCGCGGCGCGGCTCGCGCGCGGCAAGCTCGACTGGGAAAAGCTGGTCGAACTGGACTGGATCCTGGGCGCGCCACACACGCCCATCCGCGAGCAGATTTCCGACCTCTTCCTGCATGCGGGCGTGGCGCCGCCCGTGCCGATCGTGGAGAGCTACACGTCGCGGCTGATCGGCGAGATGATCAGCACGAACGAGAACGCCGTGTCGATCGTGCCCGCCGATATTGCCGAGGAACTCGTGCACTTCGCGGGCGTGGCGATCGTGCCGTACACGCTCGACTGGACGCTGCCGCCGGTGGCGATGTTCACGCGCGCGGGCGTGCTGCGCGATGTCGACGCCACTTTCGGGCAGTCGCTGCGCGAGCTGTATCAGGAGGCGGAGAAGGCGCGGGGTTAAGCCGCTTCCTGCAGCTCGCTTTCCAGCTCTTCCAGCTCCAGGCCGTGCGTACGGTCGTGGTCGAGCAGCTCGCGCACGAGTTCTTCCAGCGTCATGCGCCGCACGCCGTCGCGCAGCCCGCAGCGCAAGCGCTGCTCGGGCGTGAGACGTTTGAGCGAGGTGCAAAGACGGCGCCGCCCTTCGCTGAATTCGCCCATCGCGGCGGCGAGATCCTGCTTCATGTATTCGCGTTCTTCCGCGATCGCCGTGCCGTCCACCGATGCGATTTCCGGCAGCTGAGCCTTGCGTACGACGCTGAAGCGCTCGGCGAAAACGGCGTCGAGATCGCGCAAATGGCATGCGTGTTCGAGCAACGAGAAGCCCGTGCCGCCTGGCCGGCGCCCCCATTGGTTCGTGGGCACGCGCTTGACGAGCGCCTCGAAGCGTTCCGGCATGGTTGCGAGCGCTTCGATCACCGCTTCGAACGGCAAGACGACCGGCTGCGCGCTGAACACGGCGCCATAGCTGAACAGTGCCCCGCTCACGCGGCCGCGCGCCTGCGCGACTTCGTGGCCGTGGCGGCGCATCACCTCGGCAACCAGCGCGCCGCAGTACTGGCGCGCTGTGGTGTCCTCCCCGATTTCCGGAAACTTCTGCGCGATTTCCTCGGCCACGGCGGCAATCGCCGCCACACCGACGCGCGAAAGCACCGCGTATTCCACATAGCGCCCAGGCGCGTCGATCAAGGCTTCCAGCTGGCTGGCGAGCGGAGTCGCCTTGAAACGGTCGAAGCGTGAATGCACGTTGCCTCCTAATAGCTCGAATCGTAACGTATCAAAACAATACGTTACAAAACGCGAAGACGCAAGTGCTTGAACGTGAACGGGCGCAGGCTCGATCGCTGCGACGATTTAGGTGTTTACCCGTAATCGTATTGTCAGCTGGTTATCGGTATGCCGATAATACTCTCATGGATGTGAAAACTGCAGTGCGCGTCTTCGACGTGATCAACCTCTTTGCCGAAGTCCGGCAACCGATGATCTACAGCGAGATTGCGCGTCGAACCGAGATCCCGCTGTCGAGCTGCCACGCGCTGTTGCAGACGATGGTGGCCAAAGGCTATCTGTACGCGCCGGGCGTGAAGGCGGGCTACTACCCCACGCAGCGTCTCTTGCACGTGGCGCGCGACATCTGCAGCGAGGACCCGCTCACGCTGATGTTTCAGCCGCTGCTTTCGGCGTTGCGCGACGCGACCGGCGAAACCGCCGCGCTCGCCACGCTTGCGGGCAACCGCGTGGTCTATCTCGACGTCATGGAGTCGCGCCAGAAGATCCGCTACAGCGACGAGCCGGGCGGCTTCATGACGATTGCGAGCGCCGCGGGCAAGGCGCTGCTCGGCGCTCTCGCCCCGGCCGCGCGCCGCAAACTGCTCGACAGCTGCGAGCCGCAGCTGCACTCGGCCAACGGCGCGGTGATCGACCGCGGTGCGTTCGAGCGCGACGTCGAGCAGGGCGTGACGGACGGCTGGCATCGCTCGACGGGCGAGAGCGTGGAGGACGTAGCCGGCCTCGCGCGCGGATTCCTGATTCATGGCGAGGCGTTTGCGCTCGTCATCGGCGCGCCCAAGGCGCGTCTTCTCAAGAACGAGCAGCACGCCGTGAAGGCGCTGCTCGAGGTGTACGCGCAAATTCCGCCAACGCTGCTGGCCGCGTGAGGCACATCGAGCGCCTCGGGCGCTGAATGCAGCGAGGCGCGTAGCGCGAAATTCCTGAAGTGGAGGGTCAAGCATGCGTTGGAAGAACCGGCCGGAAGGCTCGAACTGGGGCGACTTCGGTCCCGGCGATCAATTGGGGCGCCCCAATCTCATCGGCGCCGAGCAGGTGCTCAAGGGCGCGCAGGAAATTCGCGCGGGTCTCACGTTCACCCTTTCGCTGCCGCTCGACTTTCCCGGCGACAGCAAGCTCAACGTGCGCCGCCATCCGCCGGTGCTGCGTCCCACCTTCCGCGACGGCCTGCCCTATGTGAACTTCCCGTTCGCACGGAACGTTGCGGGCGCGACCGACGTGGTGAGCGACGATCAGGTGCTGCTCTCGCTTCAATACTCCACGCAGTGGGATTCGCTCGCGCACGTGGGCGCGCGCTTCGACGCCAACGGCGACGGCGTGGCCGAGAGCGTCTACTACAACGGCTATCGCGCGAACCTGGACGTGGTCGGCCCGATGGAATATCGCGCGGACGACAACTTCGCGCCTCACGCGTGCGGCGGCGAGCATAGCCATGCCGATGTGCTCGGCATCGAGCATCTTGCCGTGAAGGGCATGCAAGGCCGCGGCGTGCTGATCGATTTCGCCGCGCATTTTGGCCGTGAGTTTCGCACCGTGGGCTACGACGACCTGATGCGCGTGATCGAGGCCGACGGCGTGGAAGTCGAGCGCGGCGACATGCTCGTGCTGCGCACCGGCTTCGCGGAGATGGTGCTCGAAATGAACCGCCAGCCCGACGAAGCCGTGTTGTCGAGCCACTGCAGCGCACTCGACGGGCGCGACGAGCGCCTGCTGCAATGGATCACCGACTCGGGCATCGCGGCGCTCGCCGCCGACAACTACGCCGTCGAACGCTATCCCGCGCGTGCGCCCGCGGCACCCGGCGACCACCCGCTCATGCCGCTGCATCACCACTGCCTGTTCAAGCTCGGCCTGCCGCTGGGCGAGCTCTGGTATTTGCGCGATCTCGCCCAGTGGCTGCGCGAGCACCAGCGCTCGCGCTTCATGCTCACCGCGCCGCCGCTGCGGCTGCCGGGCGCCATGGGCTCGCCCGTCACGCCTGTCGCCACGGTTTGACGAACTGCTTCGCTTTCCTTTGTTTTATCCGTATTCCCGAAAGACATGGCTAAAGAAAGAGTCCTGATTACCGGCGGCGCTGCCGGCATCGGCGCCGCCTGCGCCGCGCGTTGCGAGGCCGACGGCTACGAGGCCGTCGTCATCGACCGCGTGGGCGACGGCATCATCGCCGATCTCTCCGACATCGAGGCCACGGCAGCCGCGCTCGCCCGCGCGCTCAAAGGCGGCCCGATCACGCGCCTCATCAACAACGTGGGCGTGGTCGTGCCCAACGACGCCGAGCACCAGTCGCTCGAAGAACTCGAACGCGCATGGTCGCTGAACGTGCGCTGCGCGCAGCAGTGCATGCAGGCGCTGTTGCCCGGCATGAAGGCCGCGGGCTTCGGGCGCATCGTCAACATGTCGTCGCGCGCCGCGCTCGGTAAAGAGCTGCGTACGGCCTATTCGGCCACCAAGGCCGCGTTGATCGGCATGACGCGCGTATGGGCGCTCGAACTCGGCGCACTCGGCGTGACCGCGAATGCCATTGGCCCGGGTCCGATCCGCACCGAACTGTTCGACCGCGCCAACCCGCCCGGCGCGCCGCGCACCGAAGCGATCATCAACGCCGTGCCCGTCAAGCGCGTAGGCACGCCCGACGATGTCGCGCACGCGGCCTCGTATCTGCTCGACGCGCGCAGCGGCTTCGTGACCGGCCAGGTGCTCTACGTGTGCGGCGGCATGACCGTCGGCGTCGCGGGAGTTTGACGATGGCGGCTCCCCAAACGCCTGTGCAAGCCTGCGAACCACGACGCGCCGGCATTATCGGCGCGGGCAGCATCGGCGTGGCGTTCGCGATCTGCTTTGCGCGGGCCGGCTGGCGCGTGCGCCTCTACGATCCCGACGTCGCACGCCGCGCCGCGGCGCGTGCAGAGATTGCGCTGCGTCTCGACGATCTCACGCAATACGCCCTGCTCGACGAAAGCGCGCAGGCAATCGCCGCGCGCGTCACGATCGTCGAGACGCTCGAAGCCGCCGTGGCGCAAACCGATCTCGTGCAGGAATGCGCACCCGAGCGCGCCGAACTCAAGCGCGAGCTCTTCGCGCAGCTCGACCGCGCCGCGCCGCCCGAAGCGATTCTCGCGAGCGCTTCGTCGTTTCTCGCGGCCTCGAAATTCGTCGACGCTACGCTGCCCGGTCGCGCGCGCTGCCTCGTCGCCCATCCCGGCAACCCGCCCTACCTCGTGCCCGTGATCGAGGTCGTGCCCGCACCGTTCACGTCCGAAGCGGCGGCCGCGCGCGCAATCGCGCTCTACGCCGAAGCGGGAATGAAGCCCGTGCGCGTGAAGCACGAAGTGGAAGGCTTCATCTTCAACCGCCTGCAAGGCGCCGTGCTGCGCGAAGCGTATTGCCTCGTGCGCGACGGCGTGGCGTCGGTGGAAGACATCGACACCGTGATGCGCGAAGGCCTCGGCCCGCGCTGGTCGGTGATCGGCCCATTCGAGACCGTCGATCTGAACACACGCGGCGGCATCGCCTCGCATGCGCAGAAGATGGGCCCTTCGTACGCACGCATGGGCGCCGAACGCGGCCAGCACGACCCGTGGACGCCCGAACTCGTCGCCCAGGTCGAGGCGGCGAGGCGCGCGGCGCTGCCGCTCGATCAATGGGACGAGCGTGTGGGCTGGCGCGACCGCCAGCTCATGCATCTCGCCCGCCATCGCAAGACCCAAAGCCACGACGACTCATAAGCGCGTCCAACGCGCGCCGAGAGCCGAAGAGACCCGACAACTACTACGATTCAAATAGAGACACTTCCATGCAGAAAGTCACCGCTTTCTTTACCGAGCTGATGCGCCGGTATTTGCCCGATCCGTTCGTGTTCGCGATCGGCCTCACCTTGCTGACGATGGCCCTTGCCGTGATCGTGCAGGGACAAGCCGTCACGGCGCTCACCACGAGCTGGGGCAAGGGCTTCTGGGCGCTGCTCGCGTTCACCACGCAAATGGCGGTGATTCTCGCGATGGGCTACGTGCTCGCGACCGCGCCGCTCACCGACCGCTTTCTGAACCGCCTGGTGGCGCGCGTGAACGATCCGCGCATGGCGATCGTCGTCGCCACGCTGGTGGGCGGCATCGGCAGCTATCTGAACTGGGGCTTCGGCCTCGTGGTGGGCGGCATCGTCGCGCGCAAGCTCGCGCTGCGTGTGAAAGGCGTGCACTACCCGCTCATCATCGCTTCGGCGTATAGCGGCTTTACGCTCTACGGCCTCGGGCTTTCGGCCAGCATTCCCGTGCTGATCTCCACGAAGGGCCATCCACTCGAAGGGCAAATGGGCGTCATTCCGCTCTCCGAAACGATCTTCTCGCCCACCATGCTCATCACGAGCCTCGTGACCCTCATCACGCTGCCGCTGCTGAACGCATGGCTGCACCCCAAGCCCGGTCAGCCGATCAAGGAAATCGACCGCGCCCAGGAAGAAAAACAGCAGAAGGCCGCGGCGCTCGGCGTGGATCTTGACGAAGGCAACACGCTCGCCAACCGCCTGAACAACAGCCGTCTGCTGAGCTACGTGATCGGCCTGATCGGCATGGGCTATGTCGCGCTGCACTTCGTGCAGGGCGGCTCGATCGACCTGAACGTCATCAACTTCTTCATCCTGTTCCTCGGCATCCTGCTGCTCGGCACGCCGATCCGCTATGTTGAGAAACTCAACGAAGGCATTCGCACGATCAGCGGCATCATTCTGCAGTACCCGTTCTACGCGGGCATCATGGCGATCATGGCGTCTTCGGGTCTCGTCAATACGTTTTCCGAGGCCTTCGTGAAAATCGCGACGCCGGCCACGCTGCCGTTCTGGGGCTTGATCAGCTCGTTCGTCATCAACTTCTTCGCGCCTTCGGGCGGTGGCCACTGGGTCATCCAGGGACCGTTCATGATCGAAGCGGCGAAGACCATCGGCGCCTCCGTGGGCCATACCTCCACGGCCGTGATGCTCGGCAATGCCTGGAACGACCTCGTGCAGCCGTTCTGGATCTTGCCCGCCCTCGCGCTTTCGAAGCTCAAGCTCAAGGACATCATGGGCTACACGTCATCATGATGTTCTGGATCGGCATCGTGTATTCGGTCGCGATTCTCGCCTGGGGCTGATTGGCTCTTATCGGCGCCCCTTACTGAACCCCATCCTCACCGGAGACTATCCATGCTGTTTCTCGTGCACATGCAGGTGCAGATTCCGCACGGCACCGACGCCGCCTTCGCCGACGCCCTCAAGGCCGAGGAAAAAGCGTTTTCGCAGAAGCTGCAACGAGAAGGCAAGTGGCGCCACCTGTGGCGCGTGGCCGGCGAATACGCGAATTACAGCGTGTTCGATGTCGAATCGAACGACGAACTCCATACGCTGCTTACCGCGTTGCCGCTCTTCCCGTTCCTGAAGATCAGCGTGACGCCGCTCGCCCAGCATCCGTCGGCCATCGTGCCCAACTGAGAGGAACGCGCCATGCCTTTTCTGATCGAAACGTTCGACAAGCCCGGTCACGCCGAAGTGCGGACACGCGAGCGCGATGCGCATCTGGCGTTTCTCGCGCAAAACAAGGCCCTGTTGCTGGCCTGCGGCGCGAAGCTCAACGACGACGGCAGCAGCGCAGGCGGCGGCATCTATATCGTCGACCTCGAAACCCGCGAGGAAGCCGAACGCTTCATCGCGCAGGATCCGTTCACGCACGTCGGCCTGTTCGAGAGCGTGAAGATCGTGCGCTGGCGCAAGGCCTATATCGACGGGACGTCCTTCCTGTAAGCGCTACGCGCCTGCAGTCGCGCGACCATTCAGTTCGTTTTCGACCCTCGACGGCGCCGTGCTCCCCTGTGCGGCGCCGTGTTGGCCCGGCGTGTGCCTCCGCACGCCGGGCCGTTTTTCCTTCCCGCCCGGTTGGGCGCCCCCGCCGGGCACATCGATTGCTGGACAGGTGCGCTGTCGTCCATCGAGCAGCGCGGCCCATGTGGCGGCGCCTTCACGCGAGGAGGAAACCGATCATGCTAAAAATGGCCCTGTTCTTTGCCGTGATCGCCGTGATCGCGGCCCTGTTTGGCTTCACGGGGATTGCGGCCGGCGCGGCCGCGATTGCGAAGATCCTGTTCTTTATCTTTGTGGTGCTGTGCGTGGTGTTCCTCGTGATCGCGCTCGTGGTGACGAAGAAGATCGTCGATTGACCGAAGCGCGAACGACGCCCGGGGCGCCGGCGCTGCCTTGGGCCCCATCAAGCCGCACCCGCGCACGGGAAGCCGTGGCATCTATGGTTGACTTATCAACAAAATATGGCGACGCGATTTTCCCATGAACCGAACGTATCAAGAACCTGAACGAAGTTTCATTTTAGGGGCCATTTTCGACACGTTCGCGTAATCGCCCTCGCCTAAATTTCCGGTTCCGCCACACACGAAGCATTCTCCTTCTCAACGGAACCGAAATGAAAAAAGCGTTGTTGAATCTCCTCGCGCTCGCGGCGGCCGCCGCCTGCACGAGCGCTCACGCACAAAGCAGCGTGACGCTCTACGGCACGGTCGATGCGGGCCTCGACTACGTCAGCAATCAGAAGTCGCCCACGGATCATGGCACGACGTGGGGCATGCAGTCCGGCAACGTGAGCACGAGCCGCTGGGGCCTGCGTGGCACGGAAGACCTGGGCGGCGGCCTCAAGGCGATCTTCGACCTCGAGAACGGTTTCTCGGTCGTCAACGGCAAGGGCTCCAACGGCGGTTATCTGTTCGGCCGGCAGGCGTGGCTGGGTCTCTCCAGCGACCAGTACGGCACCCTCACGCTCGGGCGCCAGTACGACGCGCTCGTGGACATGGTCGCGCCCATGTCGGCCACGGGCTCCGGCTTCGGCGGCAATATCGCGATGCACCCGTTCGACAACGACAACCTCAACAACGACGTGCGCATGAACAACGCCGTCAAGTTCCGCAGCGCAACCTACGCGGGCTTCCAGGTGGAAGGCGCCTACGCGTTCAGCAACCAGGGCGGCGGCTTCGCGAACAATAACGCCTACACGATGGGCGCTTCGTGGAACGGCGGCCCGATCGACCTGGCCGTGGCGTACTTCCAGGGCAACGAGCCCGGTTCGACCACCAACGGCGCGCTGAGCGCCGGCAGCGGCACCGACAACGATCCGATGTCCGTGGCGGCACGCACGCGCACGCTCGGTGCGGGCGGCAGCTATACGATCGGGCCGGCGAAGGTGGGCCTCGTGTTCACGCGCACGATGGTCGCCGAGCCCACGCAGATCGCCCAGGGCGGCTCGCTCAATGCGTTCGACGCCGACTACCTGACGTTCAATAACTTCGAAGTGAACGGGCGTTACGCGCTCACGCCGCAACTGAGCCTGGGCGGCACCTATACGTATACGGACGGGTCGGTCAGCCGTGCGGAGGGCAACGCGTCGCCCCACTGGAACCAGTTCATGCTGCAAGCCGACTACGCGCTGAGCCGCCGCACCGACGTGTATCTGGAAGGCGTCTATCAGCGCGTTTCGGGCGCGCAAGGGATTCCGGTGCTCGGCAATGCGTCGATCTACAACCTCGCGGCTTCGTCCAGCAATACGCAGGCGGTCGTCGCGGCAGGCATGCGCCTGAAGTTCTAAGCCCATGCTTAACGGCTAGGCGAGGGCCGCGCGATCCAAGCGCGGCCCGTCGTGCTGCGTAAAATAAGGGCAGTGTCATCGCCAGGTCATGCAAGCGCGCCATCGTTGCGCAGACACTCACCCTGCGATGCTTGCGCCCGCGCGCGTCAGTCATGCAAGTCCGCCAGCGCAGGCTTCGCCTTCTGCTCCCGAGGCGAGACGACATGACGAATAAAGACATCCCCGAGAATGCATCCACCGAAAGCGGCGCCAGTGTCTCGCGCCGCGGCTTCCTCAAGCTTGCCGGCGCTTCCGGCTTCGCGAGCGCGGCCGGCGCTTTCGCGGGCAGTGCGAAAGCCGACGCCAACACACCCGACGGCACGCCCGAGCAGATCCACCTCACCTGGGGCGAAGACCCGACACGCGAAGTCGTCGTGTCGTGGGCATCGCTCGCCTCCTCCACGAATCCGCGCGTGATCTACAGCGCCGATCGCGGCAAACGCGAGACGGTGCACGCCATTCAACGCACCTATACCGACGGGCTCACCGGCGTCGTCGTCTTCACGTATCACGCGCGGCTGCATGGGCTGGACCCGGCCACCACCTACCGCTATGAAGTCACCGCCGATAACGACAGCCACGCGGGCAGCCCGTTTTCGTCGAGCTTCACCACGGCGCCGCGCGGGCGCGCCAAGTTCCGCTTCACGAGCTACGGCGACCTCGCCACGCCGAACACGGGCTGGGTGCTGTCGTCGCCGCAAAGCCGCTTCGCCGTCGAGGCCGTGGAGCGCTTCCAGCCGCTCTTTCATCTGCTCAATGGCGACCTCTGCTACGCGAACCTGAATCCCGCGCACCAGACCGACGTGTGGCGCGACTTCGGCAACAACAATCAGACGTCGTCCGCGAATCGTCCGTGGATGCCTTGCCCCGGCAATCACGAGATCGAGTTCTACAACGGCCCGCAGGGTCTGAATTCGTATCTCACGCGCTATACGCTGCCGCATAACGGCACGCAGTTTTCGGGCCGCTGGTACAGCTTCCGCGTGAGCAACGTGCTGTTCGTCTCGCTCGACGCCGACGACGTGGTCTACCAGGACGCCGCCGCGTTCGTGGCCGGCCCGTCGCCGCTCGTGCCCGCGGCGAGCACGGGCAACGCGCCGGTTCAGCCGGGCACGTCGTTCTACGTGCGCGGCTACAGCAACGGCGTGCAGACGCGCTGGTTAGAGCAAACCCTGAAGCTGGCAAGAGAGGACGACGATATCGACTGGATCGTGGTGCAGATGCACCAGGACGCGCTCAGTTCGTCGAAGACTGGCAACGGCTCGGACAAGGGCATACGCGAAGCGTGGCTGCCCCTCTTCGACCGCTATGGCGTGGACCTCGTAGTGTGCGGCCACGATCACGACTACGAGCGCAGCTACCCGGTGCGCGGCTGCAATCATCACGCGGGCGTCGATGCGAAGACCGGCGCGAGCGTCGACACGCTTCAGCCGCGTCCCGTCACGCACGCCCAAGGCACGGGCAACACCTTCGACACGAGCCACGGCACGATCCACCTGATCCTCGGCGGCGGCGGCACGAGCGCGCCGCTCGACGTGTATGGCGTGGACGCCGGCAACGGCAATCCGCAGGCCCAGGTGTTCACGAAGCCCAACCACCCGGTGGCGGGCACGACCGCGGGCACGTTCGCACGCCCCACGGCGGATGCGCTCGAAGACGCGATCTGGTCGGCGCAGCGCGATACGGGCACGGGCTACGGCATTGCGGTGTTCGACGTCGATCCCGGCTCGCACGGCGGCAAGACGACGATCACGATGAACTACTATCACGCGCCCGGTGCGGATCAAACGCCGACCGGCAATTATGAGTTGTTCGAAACGATTACGCTGGCGAAGTCACGCTAAGCGAACCGCGCGGGGCGCTTGCGCCCCGCTTCGCATTCAGACTGCGAGCGCGGCTTCTTCCGCTTCCCGCACCGCGACCGCACCGCCCTCGAGCCGCCGGTAACGCGACAGCGCCCACAGCGGGAAATAGGCCGTGTACCCGTGATACTTGAGGTAGTAAATGCGCGGGAACCCCGGCGCATTGTGCGAGCGATGCCACCAGAATCCGTCTTCCTGCTGCACGGATAGCAGATACGCCACGCCGCGCCGCACCGACTCGGATTCCCAGTCGCCGAAGGCCATTTGCGCGAGCAGCGCCCATGCGGTGAAGTTCGACGCGCTTTCGCCGCCGTTGGTGCCGGCAAGACGCGGGTCGAGATAGCTGTCGTTGGTCTCGCCCCAGCCGCCATCGGCATGCTGGCGTGCGCGCAGCCAGGCGAGCGCGCGTGCGATGTACGGCTGATTTGGGTCTTCGCCCGCGAGCGCGAGACCCGCCAGCACGCTCCACGTGCCGTAGATGTAGTTGGTGCCCCAGCGGCCCCACCAGCTGCCGTCGGCGCGCTGGGTGGCCTTCACGTACTGAATGGCGCGCGCGAGCGAGGCCTTGTCCTCCTCGCGGCCCGTCACGCCGAAGCACAGCAGCACGCGGCCCGACACGTCTTCGGTAGGCGGGTCGAGCAAGGCGCCGTGATCCGCGAAGGGGATCGCGTTCAGATAGAGACGGTCGCAATCGGCGTCGAAGGCTCCGAAGCCGCCGTTGCGCGATTGCAGGCCGCGCATCCAGTCGAGCGCGCGCGCGACGCGCGCCGCATACGGGTCCACGCCCGTTTTGCGCGCCTCCCCAAGGCCGCGCCGATGGAGCATGGCGGCGACCACGGCCGTATCGTCGATGTCGGGATAGTACGGGTTCTCGTACTGAAAGGCCCAGCCGCCAACCGGCGTGTCGGGCTGCGCGTTCTCGATCCAGTCGCCGCGCACGTCCTCCACCTGGCGCTCGGCGAGCCAGTCGTACGCGCGCGCAATGCGCTGCTGCAGTTCCGTGTCGCTGATCGCGGCCGACGCCGGATCGGCGGGCGCGACCGTGCGCGCCTGCTCGAGCGCCATCGTGCTCCACGCCGTGTCCCACACCGGCGAGAGACACGGCTGGCAATACACGCTGCCGTCCGGGCGCTCGACGAGCAGCTTTTCCAGCGCATTCTCGCAATCGCGGCGTAACGGATGATCCTCAGGATACCCAAGCACCTGCATCATCTGGTAGCTGTAGACGATAGGCGGAAAGATGCCGCCCATGCCGTCCTCGCCGTTCATGCGCTCGGCGCACCAGGCTTCGGCGTGCTTCATGGCACGTTGGCGCAGCGCGCGCGGCAGCAGCGGCTCGAGATGGCGCAGCGCGCGGTCAGCCGCGAGAAAGAACCGGCGGATGCCCTTGCCGCGCGCAAAGTATTCGCGCTCCTCGTCGGGGGGCGTCACGAACAGTTCGGCGATCGACACGTCATGCGGATTGGCCGCGCGCGCCTTCAGCGAACAGAGCGCGAGCAGTGGCACCATGGTCGTGCGCGCCCAGTAGGCGACCTTGTACATCGAAATGGGCACCCACCTGGGGAACAGCACGAATTCGATCGGCATGAACGGCGTGGCGCGCCATGGCACCTGACCGAAGGTGGCGAGCAGAATGCGCGTAAACACGTTGGACTTCGCCGCGCCGCCGAGCTTCAGAATGGTCTCCCGCGCACGCACCATGTGTGGCGCATTCGCCGAATCCCCCGCCGCCTTCAGCGCGAAGTACGCCTTCACGCTGCACGAGACATCGGGCGCGCCATCCACGTAGAGGTCCCATGCGCCGTGCGTTTGCAAACGCTGGATCGCGCGCAGATAGCGCGCCATCTTCTCCTGACGCACCACGTCGATCTTGCCCATGAAATGCATCATGAGGATGTATTCGGCAGTGATCGTAGCGTCCGATTCGAGTTCGAAGCACCAGCTTCCATCGGCGTCCTGCTCTCGCACGAGCGCCTCGCGGCCGCGAACGATCGAGGCGTCGAGCGCCGCCATGGCGGCTGCAGAGGCGGTAAAAGGCGGGTTGGAATTTTTCATCGGCGGATCATACCATCCGTACGGAATGTTTAGCAGCGACGCCTGCAATGGTATGATCGCCGCCATGAAAGACTCCTCCGTCAAGGCGCCCGCGCGCGCGACAAGGCGCAGCGCGAAGGCGGCTGACGCAGCGGCCCCCTCGGCTCCACCGGCCTCTCCGGCCCCGAAGTCCCGTTCCCCACGCAAGGACGCGGCGCCCGCCGCCGGCACGCGCCGCAAGAAAGCCCCGGTCCAGGTGCGCGCGCAGTTGCTGCAAGCGGCTTCCGATATCGCCACCGATCAAGGCGTGCCCGCCGTGACGCTCGATGCCGTGGCCGAACGCGCGGGCGTGACCAAGGGCGCGCTGCAGTATCACTTCGCCAACAAGCAGGGCTTGCTCGATGCCCTCTTCGAGCAGACGCTCACGCGCTTCGAGCAGCAGATGCACACGCGCATCGACGAAGGCGTGGCGCAGGGCGCGCCGAAACACGGCGCCGCCGCGCGCGCCTACCTGCACACCACGCTCGACGAAACGAGCCCCGCTGCCAGCACCAACGTGCTGCGCGTGCTGGTGGCCGCGATGATGACGGACCCCGCGATTCGCGAGCGCTACGCCGCGCCCATGCGCAAGTGGACGCGCCCCGACCCGCTGCCGCTCGAAGCCGCCGCCCGCCTCATGATCTGCCGGCTCGCCGCGGACGGCTTGTGGATCTCCGACCTGCTCGGCTACCAGAACATGCCGCCGCGCCTGCGCGCCGAAGTCGTGCGCCAGCTGGAGCAACTGGCGCTCGTGAAAGACTGAAGAAAGCACGCGCCAGGGTTCCCCCGGAGCGCCGCGCATTCACGCCCGGCGCACTATGCCGAAATCGTCACCGCGCATGGGTCGTTCGAGCAAGACGGCCAAAATGGCGCGACCTACGATTGTCGCCATGAAAACCCTGACCGTTATCGACTCCCACACGGGCGGCGAGCCCACGCGCCTCGTGATCGCCGGCGGCCCCGAGCTGGGCCGCGGCCCGCTCGCCGAACGCCTCGCCGTATTCCGTCGCGACTTCGACCGCGTGCGCGCGGGCGTCGTCAACGAGCCGCGCGGCTCCGACGTGATGGTCGGCGCGTTGCTATGCGAGCCGCATGATCCGTCCTGTTCCGCGGGCGTGATCTTCTTCAACAACGTCGGCTTTCTCGGCATGTGCGGGCACGGCACCATCGGCCTCATCGCCTCGCTCGCGCATCTCGGGCGCATCGCGCCCGGCGTGCATCGCATCGAAACGCCGGTCGGCAACGTCGAAGCCGAACTGCACGCCGACGGCAGCGTCACCGTGCGCAACGTGCCCGCGTATCGCTACCGCCAGGCCGTGCCGCTCGACGTGCCCGGCTACGGCCGCGTACACGGCGATATCGCCTGGGGCGGCAACTGGTTCTTCCTCGTCGCCGACCACAACCTGACGCTCGAAGCGCGCAACGTCGAAGCGCTCACCGAAGCCACGTGGGCCATGCGCCAGGCGCTCGAGGCGAACGGCATTACCGGCGCGGACGGCGCGCCGATCGACCATATCGAACTGTTCGCGCACCCGGACGTCGCGGGCATCGACAGCCGCAATTTCGTGCTGTGTCCCGGCAAGGCCTATGACCGTTCGCCGTGCGGCACCGGCACGAGCGCGAAGGTCGCGTGCCTCGCCGCGGACGGCAAGCTCGCGCCCGGCGCGCAGTGGCGCCAGGAAAGCATCATCGGCAGCGTGTTCGAAGCCTGCTATGAAATCACGCCCGAACTCCCCGCCGGGCATATTCGCCCGAGCATACGCGGCAGCGCGCATATCAGCGCGGAGTCCAAACTGATTTTCTCCGATGACGATCCGTTCGCGTGGGGCATTCCCGCGTGATGCAAGGGTCGAGCGGTCAATACGATGTCGTCGTGATCGGCGCAGGCATCGTGGGCGCGGCTTGCGCGCACGAACTCGCGGCGCAGGGCCTGAACGTGCTCGTCATCGAGCGCGCCGGCATAGGCGGCGGCGTGACGGCCGCCGGCATGGGCCACCTCGTCGTGATGGACGACACGCCCGCCGAATTCGCGCTGAGCGCGTGGTCGCTGGCGCTGTGGCACGCGCTGGCGCCGCGTCTCGACGCGCGCCATGCGTTCCTGCGCTGCGGCACGCTCTGGGTCGCCGCCGACGAAGAAGAACTGGCGCTCGCGCAGACGCGTCAGCAGGCGCTGCAACGCCAGGGCGTGGCGTGCTCGATGCTGGACGCGCGCCAGTTGCGCGAAGCGGAGCCGGGGCTGCGCAAGGGCCTCGTGGGCGGCATGATCGTCGACAACGACGCCGTGGTTTACGCGCCGGCCGTAGCCGCATGGCTGCTCGAGCAGCCCGTTAGCGGCCGCTTGACCTGCCGCACGCAAACGCAGGTCGCACGTATCGATCGCGCGGGCGTGCACTTCGCCGATGGCGAGGTCGTCGGCGCGGGCGCAGTCTTGATCGCGAACGGCCTGGCGGCGCTCGATTTGCTGCCGCGCCTGCCGCTCCAGGCGAAGAAGGGACACCTGCTCATTACCGACCGCTATCCCGGCACGATTCGCCATCAGATTCTCGAACTCGGCTACATCAAGAGCGCGCACAACGCGAGCGGCACCTCGGTGGCGTTCAACGTGCAGCCGCGGCCGACCGGGCAATTGCTGATCGGCTCGTCGCGCCAGTTCGACACTACCGACCCCGCCGTCGAGCCGGCGATCCTCGCGCGCATGCTGCGCCGCGCCGCCGAATATCTGCCGCAACTGCCCGCCCTCAACGCGATTCGCGCATGGACGGGCTTTCGCCCGGCATCGAGCGACGGCATGCCGCTGATCGGCCCCGCGGCCTCGTTCGCCGACGACGACAGCCATCCGTCCACGTGGCTCGCCACCGGACACGAGGGCCTCGGCGTCACCACGGCGCTCGGCACCGCGAAGCTGATTGCTGCGCAAATGCTCGAACGCGCCGCCGAGATCGACGCGACGCCCTATCTCCCCGCGCGCTTCGCTGACCAGGGGGCCGTGCATGCCTGAAGCCAATACGACGTTGACGATCGACGGGCGCAAGGTGGGCGTCGCGCCGGGCAGCTCGGTTGCCGCCGCCATCGCCATTGCCGCACATGCGGAACATGCGGCGCCCGTCACGCGGCGCTCGGTGAGCGGCACGCTGCGCGGGCCGTTGTGCGGCATGGGCATCTGCCAGGAATGCCGCGTCACCATCGACGGCGTGCCGCATCGGCTTGCCTGCCAGACGGTTTGCGTCGCGGGCATGAAGGTCGTCACCGGGAATGCGGCACCATGAAGTTCGATATCCTGATCATCGGCGCCGGACCGGCCGGATTGAACGCCGCGCGCATCGCCGCCGAGGCGGGCGCGAGCGTCGGCATCGTCGACGACAATGCCCTGCCCGGCGGCCAGATCTGGCGTCAGGGTCCCGGTCATCGCGCCACTGGCCCCGCGCGCGTCGTGCTCGACGCCCTCGCCGCACGCACCAACGTCACGCTGCTGAGCGCAACCCGCATCGTGCAGGCGCTGCCCGCGCGGCAACTGCTCGCCGAGAGCCCCGACCGTGCGCTCACGCTCGCTTACGGCAAGCTCATCGTCGCCTCGGGCGCGCGCGAGCGCTTCCTGCCCTATCCCGGCTGGACCTTGCCGGGCGTCACGGGCGCGGGCGGCTTGCAGGCGCTCATCAAGGGCGGCATGCCCGTGCGCGGCGAACGCATCGTCATCGCGGGCAGCGGGCCGCTGCTGTGGGCCGCCGCCGTGACCGCGCGCCAGCATGGCGCAACGATCGCCGCGATCCTCGAGCAGGCGGCGCCCCAGGCGGTGCGCCGCTTCGCGGCCGGCCTCGTCCATACGCCCGCGAAGCTCGCGCAGGCGCTGCGCATGCGCTTCGACTTGCGCGCGACGCCTTACTGGTGCGATGCGTACGTTGCCGAAGCCATCGGCATGACGCGCGTGACGCAGGCGCGCGTGCGGCGCGGCAACGACGACATGCTGGTCGATTGCGACCGGATCGCGTGCGCCTATGGCCTCGTGCCGAATACGGGCCTCGGCGCGACGCTGGATTGCCGCCTCGAAACCCATGCGGGCTCTCCCGCCATCGCCGTGAACGAGTGGCAACAGACCTCCGCCGAAGCCATTTACGCGGCCGGCGAATGCACGGGCGTGGGCGGCATGGAACTCGCAGCAGTGGAAGGACGCATCGCGGCCTACGCCGCGCTCGGCGACCACGCGAACGCCCGGCGCCTGTTCACCGAACGCGAGCGCTACCGCCGTTTCGCGATGCGCCTGCACGCGGCGGTCGAACTCGCCCCCGCGTTGCGGTCGCTCCCGCAGCCCGACACCGTGTTCTGCCGTTGCGAGGACGTCGCGTATCGCGACGTCGCGCGCCATGCGTCGTGGCGCGACGCCAAGCTGCAGACGCGCTGCGGCATGGGCCCCTGCCAGGGCAAGATTTGCGGCGAAGCGGCGGCGTTCTGCTTCGGCTGGCCGCAAAACGGCCAGCGCCCGCCGTTCTCGCCGGCGCGCATCGACACCTTGCTGCACGCAGAAACGGCGCAATAGCGCCACAGCCGTTTTTTGTTGCAGATGCGCGCGCGTGCGCAAATCGGCACAATGGTATTTTCCGCCGATCCCGCCCCAGGCGCCTCGCGATGCCCGAACTGGTCCTGCCCGCCGCCCTCGATAACGCCACGTTTGCGCAGATGGTCGCGCATTTCACCATGCTCGAGCCGCTGTTCGACGCCATGCCCGACGTGGTGTTCTTCGTGAAGGACCACGAGGCGCGCTACGTGATCGCCAACACCACGCTCGCCGCGCGCTGCGGCTTCAAGGAGAAGCGCGCGCTGCTCGGCAAGACAGCCGAGCAGGTCTTTCCCTCGCGCTTCGGCCACAGCTATACCGCGCAGGACCAGGCCGTGGTGCGGCTCGACAGCAGTCTCATCGACCAGCTCGAACTGCATCTGTATCCGGGCCGGCAGCCGGGCTGGTGTCTCACCTCGAAAGTCCCGCTGCACGACGCGCGCGGCCGCGTGCTGGGCGTGGCGGGCATTTCGCGCGATCTGCAGGCGGCCGAAGGCACGCATCCCGCTTACCAGCGGCTCGCGGTCGCCGCGAAGTACATCCAGGACAACTATGCGCAACCGCTCAAGCTCGCGCACCTGGCGAAGCTCATCAACATGTCGGTGGCGCAGATCGAGCGCTACTTCCACAAGATCTTTCACCTCACGCCCCGCCAGATGCTGCTGAAAACACGTCTGGACGCGGCCTCGGTGCTGCTCGCGAGCGACCTGAGCATCACCGACATCGCCACGCAGTGCGGTTATAACGATCACAGCGCGTTCACGCGGCAATTCAAGGCCACGGTGGGGGTCACGCCGAGCCAGTACCGCGCGCTGCTGCAAACGCCCGCAAGCGCGCAGACGTCCGGCGCTTGAGCCTCGCGCCCAGGGTTGTCCCTGGACTGCTTTAAGAAAGCGCTGGACTATGCAGATTTCGTCTTTTTGAGGCGCGAAAGGCCCCAAGCGTCAAACCATCTGGACAGCGATACTTCACTCATATTCAACAGGTACCGGCGCGAGCCGCTACGCATTCAAGGAGTGAGTCACAGTGAGCGCTATCCAGTGGAGCGGGGTGTTTCCCGCCGTCAGCACGCAGTTCAAGGCGGACTTCTCGGTCGATATCGACGCCACGCACCGGGTGGTGAGCAATCTCGTCAAGGACGGCGTGTCGGGCCTCGTGGTGTGCGGCACCGTCGGCGAGAACACCTCGCTCGCGACGCATGAAAAGATTGCGGTGATCGAGGCCGCGCGCGACGCGGCAGGCGGCAAGGTGCCGGTGATCGCGGGCATCGCCGAATTCACCACGGAGTTCGCGCGTCAAACCGTGAAAGAAGCGGCGCGCGTGGGCGTGGACGGCGTGATGGTCATGCCGGCGCTCGTGTATTCCTCGAAGCCGCACGAAACGGCCGCGCATTTTCGCGCCGTGGCGTCCAGCACCGACGTGCCGGTGATGGTCTACAACAATCCGCCGATCTACAAGAACGACGTGACGCCCGACATCCTGATCGCTCTTCAGGATTGCGAAAATATCGTCTGCTTCAAGGATTCGTCGGGCGATACGCGCCGCTTCATCGATCTGCGCAACGCCGTGGGCGACCGCTTCGTGCTGTTCGCGGGCCTCGACGACGTGGTGGTCGAGAGCGTCGCGGTGGGCGCGCAAGGCTGGGTCTCGGGCATGTCGAACGTGTTCCCGAAAGAAGGCGAAACGCTGTTCCGCCTCGCCAGGCAAAAGCGCTTTGACGAAGCGCTCGCGCTGTACCGCTGGTTCATGCCGCTGCTGCACCTCGACGCGCGCCCGGACCTCGTGCAATGCATCAAGCTGTGCGAGGAACTGGTGGGCCGCGGCAGCGCGGTCACGCGTCCGCCGCGCCTGCCGCTCGAAGGCGAAGCGCTCGCGCATGTGAAGGCCGTGGTCGAGAAGGCGCTCGCCACGCGCCCCGCCCTGCCGGACGTCGGTCTGTAAGCGTCACGCATTCAGCGCGCCTCTCTCCCAATCTTCATTCGAATCACCGAAACCGGGCCGCGTTGGCCCGGTTTGTTTTTTTACACGGGATGCCATGTCCGCCACCATCGTCCTCACGCTCGACGAAGTCTTCACGCTCTCGCGTAACGTGCTGCTGCGGCACGGCATGTCCGGGGCGCACGCCGATGCGATCGCGCGCGTCATCACGCACGGCCAGCGCGACGAATGCCATTCGCATGGCATCTATCGCCTGCTCGTCTGCGCACGTTCGCTTCAGAGCGGCAAGGTCGATGCGCGCGCCGAGCCCACGCTGCGCGATATCGCGCCCGGCGTGCTGGCCGTGGACGCGCACTATGGCTTTTCGCTGCTCGCCTTCGAAACCGGCCTGCCCGTGCTCGCGCAGAAAGCGCGCAGCCATGGCATCGCGGCGATGGCCATCAATCATTGCTTTCATTTTTCGGCGCTGTGGCCCGAGGTCGAAGCCATCGCGGTGCAAGGGCTCGTAGGCATCGTCATGAATCCGAGCCATAGCTGGGTCGCGCCGGCCGGCGGCACGCGCGGCGTGTTCGGCACGAATCCGCTCGCGTTCGCGTGGCCGCGCGAAGGCGGCCCGCCGTTCGTGTTCGACTTCGCCACGAGCGCGATTGCGCGCGGCGACATCGAACTCCACGCGCGCGAGGGCAAGCCCATTCCGCCGCATTGGGCGCTCGACCGCGACGGCCAGCCCACCACCGACGCGCGCGCCGCGCTGGACGGCGCGATGCAGACGTTCGGCGGCCACAAGGGCTCGGCGCTCGCGGCCATGATCGAGCTGCTCGCGGGCGCGCTGATCGGCGACCTCACGAGCATGGAGTCGCAGGCCTTCGACGGTGGCGCGGGCGCGAGCCCTTGCCATGGCGAACTCGTCATCGCCATCGATCCCCGGCGCTTTGGCGGCGACGGTTACGCAGCCGGCCAGGCGCGCGCCGAGCGGCTGTTCGCCGCCATCACCGACCAGGGCGCGCGCTTGCCGTCGCAGCGCCGTTTCGAGGCGCGCGAGCGCAGCGAACGCGATGGCGTGACGGTGCCGCGCACACTTTATGACGACGTGCTGAAACTCCTCGACTGATTGCCAGGCTCCCTTTCAGCGTGCCGCTTAAGCACCGGTTAAGCCGGGATGAGCGACAATGTAAGGCTGGAAATTGAGGGAGCGAGCGATGCGCCTGTTGCTGGTGGAAGACGACGAAATGATTGCCGAAACGGTGCTCGACTCGATGCGCCGCGAGGGTCATGCCGTCGACTGGGCGCGCGACGGGCGGGAAGCGGAGCTTTCGCTCGACAACGACGTGTACGACCTCGTGCTGCTCGACCTCGGGCTGCCGAAGAAAGACGGGATCGAGGTGCTGAACGGCTACCGCCGCAAGGGCGGCGAAGCGGCCGTGCTGATCCTGACCGCGCGCGACTCGGTGACGGACCGCATCGCCGGGCTCGACGCCGGCGCCGACGACTACCTAATCAAGCCCTTCGATCTCGACGAGCTGGCCGCCCGCACGCGCGCCATGCTCCGCCGGCGCACGGGCCAGAAACAGCCCGTCTACACGCACAGCGGCCTCGCGCTCGACCCCGCCGCGCACGAGGTAACGAAAGACGGCGAAAGCGTCGCGCTCGTGCCGCGCGAATTCGCGCTGCTGCGCGTGCTCATCGAGCAGCCTGCGCGCGTGTTCACGAAGGCCGAACTCGAAGAGCGCATGTACGGCTGGGGCGAAGAAGTCGGCAGCAACGCGATCGAGGTGCACGTGCACAGCTTGCGCCGCAAGATCGGCACCGACCAGATCGTGACCGTGCGCGGCGTGGGCTACCGGCTCAAGAGATCGGAATGAACTCCATCCGCCGCCGCCTGCTGGGCTGGCTCATCTGCGGGTTCGCGGCCGCTTCGCTCGTGGCCGGCTTCGGCATTTTTCACAGTGCGCGCGAAGAAGCGGGCGAGCTGTTCGATTACGAGCTGCATGCCGTGGCGCAATCCATGCCCGCGAGCGCCGCGACGGCACGCGAGGTGGAGCAGTCCGGC
This sequence comes from Paraburkholderia sp. EG287B, assembly GCF_040965595.1. NCBI lineage: Bacteria > Pseudomonadati > Pseudomonadota > Betaproteobacteria > Burkholderiales > Burkholderiaceae > Paraburkholderia > Paraburkholderia sp. EG287B. Next base: position 73,021 of record NZ_JBFRCG010000007.1, on the reverse strand, counting down.
CCCGGCTTCGACGAGATCGCCGACGACCGCATTCTCATCCAGATCTGGGACCGCGACGGCAAGCTGGTTTACCGCTCGCAGGAAACGCCCGTGCTGCCGCGCCAGGCCACGGGCTTTCGCACGATCGAGCACGACGAGGTGCATTGGCGCGTGTACGGCATCGAGCAACCGGACCGCTTCGTTCAGGTCGCGCAGCCCATTTCCGTGCGCGACGGGCTGGCGCTGCACCTCGCGCTGCATACGTTGTGGCCGCTCGCCCTGCTCGTGCCGGTGGCCATCGTGCTGCTGCTGTTCGTGGTGACGCGCGGGCTCGCGCCGGTGGGCGCGTTGTCGGCGCTGCTCGCCTCGCGCTCGGCGCATGAGCTGGAGCCGTTGCGCCTCGACGGCTCGGTGCCCGTCGAACTGCGCCCGCTCGTCGTCGCGCTCAACGATCTGCTGGACCGCCTGAATACGGCCTCGCAGGCGCAGCGCACCTTCATCGCCGACGCGGCGCACGAGCTGCGCTCGCCGCTCGCCGCGCTCAAGCTGCAATGGCAGGCGGCGCTGCACGACGGCACGCTCAACGGCGAGCCGCGCACGCTCGAACGCATGCAAACGCGCCTGAACCGCACGATCCGCCTCGTGCAGCAATTGCTCACGCTCGCGCGCGAAGATGCACAGGCGAGCACGCCCGCCACCGTCGTGAGCCTGCGGCGGCTGGGCGAGCAGGCCATCGGCGACTTCTCGCTGCTCGCGGAAGAGAAAGGCATCGACCTGGGCCTCGAGTCGCGGCCGCCCGTGACGCCCGAGTGCATCTGCAACGTGAACGCCGACGCGCACGGCCTGAACACCCTGCTGAACAACCTGCTCGACAACGCGATTCGCTACACGCCGGCAGGCGGCAAGATCGATCTCGTGCTCACGCGTTCGCAGGACGCGCTCGGCTTCGAAGTCATCGATAACGGGCCCGGCATTCCCGAAGCCGATCTCGAACGCGTGCTGGACCGCTTCTTTCGCGGCGATCATGCCCAGGGCACGGGCAGCGGGCTCGGTCTCTCGATCGTGGCGCGCATCGCGCAGCGTCATGGTCTCACGTTCACACTGCGCAACAACCCCGGTGGGCGCGGGCTCACCGCCGCGGTGAGCGGGCTGCCTGTGCACGACAGCCCGGCGGCCAAAACGAATGCGCCCGCGAGCCGAACCGCCCGCGCGACGAGCGATTCGGCCTAAGGCGCAGGCGCGCCCTGCACCAGTTCCAGCACACGATATGCGAACCGCACGCGCGACTCGGTGGGGTGATTGCGGTTGGCGAGAATGACGATGGCCGTCTTGCGCGAAGGCTCGAACGCCAGATAGCCGCCAAAGCCATTGGTCGCGCCCGTCTTGTCGAGCAACGCATCGGGCTGCGGCGGCAGCGGCGGGTTCAACGCCGTGGCCGGGTTGTCCTCCAGCACCATCACGTTCGCGTTGCCTTTCACGAGATCGTTCAGGCCCACCGGCTGCGTGTATTGCTCCCATACGAGGTCCTGAATGAACGGACCCGTGCGGAAATAGCCCACATGCGTGGCCTCCAGCGCGCGCTGCAACTCCGGCTCCACCACGACCTGGCCCAGGTTCGCTTCGAGAAAGCGCAGCATGTCGCGCGTATCCGATTTCACGCCGTAGGCTTCGTCGGCGAGCACGCCGGGATTCAGACGCACCGGCGCGTCCTTGCTGTTGTAGCCCTGCGCATAGGCCGCGCGCTCCGAGGCCGGCACGCGGATGAACGTGTGCGCGAGCCCGAGCTTCGGAAAGAGCAGCTTCTCCACGGCATCCGGGTAGCTCATACCGAGCTGCTGCGCCGTGATGCGCGCGAACATGCCGATGCTCGGGTTCGCATAGGTGCGCTGCGTGCCCGCCGGATAGCGCGGCCGCCATGCCTCGAGCCACGCCGTCAGCTGTGCGTCGTTCGTGACTTCATCGGGCACCTGCAGCGGGAAGCCGCCGCCCGTGTGCGTACCGAGATTGACGAGCGTAAGCGCGCCGAACGGCGTGCCGCGCATCTCGGGCACATAGGTGCTCACCGGCGCATCGAGCGAGAGCTTGCCGGTCACCTGCGCCCACCCGCCGAGGGTGGCGGCAAACGTCTTGCTCATCGAGCCGAGTTCGAACAGCGTCTCGTTCGTGACCGGCGCGCCCGTTTCCTTCGATGCGACGCCGAAGTTGTAGAAGCGCTCCGTGCCGTTCACGGCGACGCCAATCGCGAGACCTGGGATGCCGTTCTCGCGCATGAACGCGAGCGCAGCTTCGCGGATTTGTGCGTCGCTGCCGGTGGCGGGTTCAGCGGCAAAGGCAGGGGTGTTGAGCGTGATGGCGAACAGTAGAACGCCCGCACAGCCCCTTACGAGTGAACGAAGCAAGATCGCCTCCTTACGCGGTGCGCAAAAGCCGTGATCTTACCCGGTCTGCGCGCAGCGGCCTCCGGGGAGGCGACCCGTGCTGACAGACTTACTCGGCGTACTCCGGGCTGCGCTGCAGTTCATGCACCGCGCCAGCCGTGTGCTCCTCGCGCATGCGTTGAGCATGTACCGGTTCAAGTGCCTGCCCGCGCGAGCCGCGTACGAAGCGGCGCCCTTCCCGGCCATACACGGCATCCGACTCTGGGACCATCGTCAGCAGTACGACGTAGATGATGCCGCCCACCGCCAGCGAAACCGGCACGCTCAGATCGAGGCCGCCCGCCAGCGAGCCAAGCGGACCGACGAATTGCCCCGGCAGATTCACGAACGAAAGACCGAGGAACGCCGCCGGCAGCCACGCGCCCATCGCGCGCAGATTCCAGCCGTGCGTGAACCAGTAGTGCCCGCCACGGCCGCCGCGATTGAAGACCTGGAGATCGTCGGCGAGATAGTGGCCGCGGCGCGTCATGAAGCCGATCACCATGATCGCCATCCACGGGCAGCTGAACGTGCAGATCAGCGTCGAGAACGTCGAGACGCTTTCGACGAGATTGAACGCGAAGCGGCCGACGAAGATGAAGCCGATGGCGGGCGTGCCGATCAGCATGGTCGCGCGCACGCGGTTCAGGAGCTTGGGGAACATGCTCGACATGTCGAGGCCGGTGCCGTAGAGCGCGGTCGTGCCGGTGGACATGCCCCCGATGATCGCAATGAGGCAGGTAGGCAGCAGGAACCAGCGCGGCGAAACGGCCAGCAGTCCGCCCACATAGTCGTTCGAGGCGATATAGCTCGGCGCCTTCGTTGCGATGAGCGTGGCCGTGACGAGGCCGAAGAAGAACGGCACGAAGGTGGCGATCTGCGCGGCGAATACAGCGCCCATCACGCGGTGGCGCGGCGTGTGCTGCGGAATGTAGCGCGCCCAGTCGCCGAGCGTCGAGGCGAACGACACGGGGTTGCTCAACGCGACGAGCACGGCGCTCACGAAGGCCACCCAGAATCCCGCGCCGCCCTCATGCAGCGTGCCGGCATAGCCGGGATCGAACGCACCTGCGAACGCGAAGGCGCCCACCACGAACATGAGGCTCGCTGCCCACACGGCAATCTTGTTCACCCAGAGCATGAAGCGAAAGCCGTAGATGCACACCACCACCACGAGCACGGCGAACACCATGTAGGCCGTGCCGAGCGTCCAGGTGTTGACCGGCACGCCGACCATGTCGTGCGCGCCGCCCACGAGTGCGTCGCCCGAACTCCAGACCGCGAGTGCGAAGAACGCGATCGACGTGAGCAGCGCGAGGAACGAGCCCACGATCCGCCCGTGAATGCCGAAGTGCGCCCCCGACGAAACGGGATCGCTCGTGCCGTTGCGCGGACCGAACAGGCTCATGGGCGCGAGAATGCAGGTGCCGGCGAGCACGCCGAGCACGATGGACCACACGCCGGCCTTGAACGAGAGGCCGACCAGCACCGGAAAGCTGCCCAGCACCGAGGTGGAGAAGGTATTGCAGCCGCCGAACAGCAGCCGGAACAGATCGATGGGCCGCGCGTAGCGCGATGCATCGGGAATGCGTTCGAAACCGAATGTTTCGATCTGGGTAATGCTGTTATTGCTCATTGTCTCACTCCTTGCCGCGCCAATCTGGTTGTGTTTGCAAGCAACCGGTCAACGCACTATCAACGTCTCTCGCCCACTTTAATCGATCGCAGTGGGCTAATTATTCTGCATTCCATACGTTTACATCTTGCGCAGCCAATGTATGGCACGCAGCGCTTCTTTCATTCAACGAGCGCTCCGGCACGGCGGCATGCTGCCCATAGACGCCCAGCAGATCGTCGCAGAACGCGCGCACGATGGGCTTTTCCGCAGAGCTGCGCTTGACGGCCAGATGCATCGGCACGTCGAAGCCGAACGTGGTGCGTCCGAGCGCCCGGATGAGGCCGCGCTGCTCGAACGGCTCGGCGTGATGCGCGGGCAGGTAGCCGATATGGCTGCCCGACAGGATCAGGACCGTGGCGGCGTCGATGCTGTCGGCAATCGCCGTCACCTGCCGGTCGCCGATACCGGCCAGCTCCTCCGGTATCGGATAGCTGCGCCAGACCCAGTCGTGCTCGCGCAGGTCATCGACGTTGACGTGCGGGGCATGGTGGAACAGCGCGTGCCCGCGCCCGCAGCACAGCACCTGGCGCTCGCTGAACAGCTCGGTGTAATCGAGGCCCGCCACGCGATGCCAGAAGTAGCCGATTGCAATGTCGAGGTGGTTGTTGACGAGACTTTCTTCGAGTTCTTGCGGGGCCGCGACCTTCATCGTGAAGCGCACGGCCTGATCGCGTTGGCGGAATGCGCCTATCGCTTCGGCGAGCCGCGCGTTCTCGACGTGCGAAGCCTGGCCAATCAGGCCGATGCCGAGCGTACCGACGAGCTTGCGGTCGATATCGCGCACGCGCGCCACGAACTCGGTGGTGGCCGCAACGAGCGCGCGCGCCGAGGGCACGAAGCGTTCGCCCTTCGACGTGAGACGAAAGCCACCGCGCCCGCGCTCGCAGAGCTTGAAGCCCACACGCGCCTCAAGCGCCGAGAGCTGCGTGCTGATGGTGGACTGCCGCACGCCGAGCGTCGCTTCGGCCGCGGTGATGCCGCGCGCGTCCACCACGGCGAGAAACACGCGGATGAGCCGCAGGTCGAGATCGGAGGTATTGGAGAACATGCCGCTCATCCCTCACATCGGAAAGCCCATCGCCTTGATACCCTTGATCCACGCGCGCTTCCAGCCGCCTTCGGCGTCGGCGCCGTCGAACGCATGGAACGTCACCTTGGCGGCCAGCCAGCGCACCGGCTCCGGGGGGATATAAGTCGGGCTCTGGTTGGCGATATCGAGCGCGCGCTCGGGGCTGTTGCGGTCGAACAGGATATTGAGGCCCATGAAGGCGCCGAAGCGGCTCGCCGCCACGCCAAAACCCGTGTAGCCCGCCACGAAAACGGCCTTGTCGTTCAGATAGCGCTTCGCGAACACGGAGCCGCGCGAGCAGTAGTCGATCGGGCCGCCCCACGCATGCGAGAAGCGCACGTCGGCAAGCTGCGGGAAGGTGCGGTAGAACGCCTGCGCGAGCCGATAATAGGTCTCGGCCTTCTGGTCCTGCGGAGGATTCGGATCGCCGTCGAAGTGATAGCTCACGAGGCCGCCGAAGATGATGTTGTTGTTCTTCGTGAGGCGGAAGTAATTGAGCTGCGTGCGCGTGTCGTAAATGCCCTGGCGATTCTTCCAGCCGATACGCGCGAGCTGCTCTTCGGTGAGCGGTTCGGTGGCGAGCACGTGGTCGCGCACCTGCAGCACGCGCCGGTTGATATCGGGAATGCCGACCTTCGCCGTACCGCTGCCGAACACCACGCGCGGTGCGCGCACGCTGCCTTCGGGCGTCTTCACGTAAACAGTCTGGCCTTCGTCGATGACATCGATGAGCGGCGTGTGCTCGTAGAGCTTCACGCCGAGCGAAAGCGCCGCGCGCTTGAGGCCCCACGCAAGCTTGGCCGGATGCACGACGCCGCTGCGATTGCGCGACCACAGCGCGCCGGCGAACAACGGCGAATCGAGTTGCTCGCGCGTCGCTTCGGCATCGAGCAGCACGACGTCGTGCCCGTAGCGTTGGTGCAGCTCGTAGTCGCCGCGCAAATGCTCGATATGCTCGGGATCGACCGCAACGGTCATTTCGCCGTTCCATTCGATGTCGGCGTCGATGTTGTAGCGCTTGAGCGTTTCCTCGAAGCCGTCGAGATTGTGATGGCCGAATGCTTCGAGTTGCGCAATATCGTTGGGGAATACCCGGACGGCATTGGGCAGTCCATGCATCACCGAAGTCGAGATGATGCCGCCCGCGCGGCCCGACGCGCCGTGCGCAACCTTGCCCGCCTCGATCAGCACGACGTTCAGATGCGGCATCTGCTCCCTGGCCTGCACGGCGGCCCAAAGCCCCGTGAAACCACCGCCGATGATCAGCAGGTCGGCCTCTACATTGGCGGTAAGCCTGGGCTCAGTCGGCGGCTCGGCGGGGTTGTCGAGCCAGTACGGAAAGAACCGTGTGCGCGAAAGCGCCTCTTGCACGCCGAGCGTGACGCCCGGGCGCGATTCGACTTCAACTTCTGCAGGGGTACTCATGATTGGCTTCACTGCGCGGAACGGGAGAAACAGAACCACCTCCTATGGAAGGCGGCTCACCATGGTCCTTAGGCCTGTTCGAGCACGACGTAGAACTTCTTCGCGTCTTCGAGGGTTTCCCAGCGGCCTGCAAAGCCGGCGGGCAGGAGGTAGCCCTGGCCGGCCGCAAATTCCTTGCGGGCGCCGTTCGCGTCGGTCAGGGCGATCTTGCCTTCCACGAGCCATACCGCTTCGTCGGCGGTCGTGGCCGGAAAGTCCACCGCGCCGACCTTGCCTTCCCACCAGCCGATCACATAGTGATTGTTCTTGCCGACGGTCGCGCGCCAGTCGCTTTCGTCCATGCCATATTCCAGCCTGGTGAATTCGCCGATGCCGGCGCCCAGCGGCACGATGTCCTGAATCAGTTTGCTCATTTGCGTCACTTCCGGTTGATTGATTGAGTGACGCCAAAGTTACCGACTGGCGCGGTTGCGGTATGCCCCCCCTCAGGGGGGGCAAGCGGTGTTTTGCTGCCCGATTTGGGCATTTTTGGCGGCCAATAGCCTTCGGCTATAATCAATCAGCCATTACGAATGGGCGTGCCATGCTGCTCGACGTCCCCGCGCTCAACCGCGATCAACCGAACTTTCCGCTCTCGTTCAAGACCCTCGGCAACGTGATCGAGGCCGTCGGCACGCCCGATTTCGTGCCGCGTCTCACGCTGTTGCTCAACGAGGTCGTGCCCGTCAATGTCGTGCATATCGAGCGCTCGCGCGCGGATAGCACGATGCCCACGGGCTTTCGTTGCGAATGGATCGGCAGTGGCGGGGTCGGAATGGATTCGGGCGCGATCTCGGACGTGATGACCCTGTATTACGACCGCTTCTACGAAAGCGATCCGCTGTTCGCGGGCATTCGCGGCAAGCTCGGCACGATGCTGGTGGTGCGCGACATCGGCGCGATACCGCCGGGCGAATTCCGCCAGCGGCTCTTCGACGAGGCGCGCATTGCCCACGAATGCGTGCTCGCTCGCGGAACGCGCCACGCGCAGGACTCCATCGCGCTCGAACGCGGTCTGCGCGAACCGCCGTTTACGCTCGTGGAAATGAACCGTTTTCGCAGCGTGAGCGAGTTTCTGTTTCCGCTGCTCGAACTGCACGCCTCGACGAGCGCGGCCCGGCGTATTGCCCATGCGGCTCCCTTCATGCATCCGCTCGCGCAGTTCGACGCCCGCATTGCGGCCGACACCGTGCGACTGTCCAAACGCGAATACGAAACCTGCGCGCATCTGATCACGGGCAAGACCGTGCCCGAAGCCGCGCAGATCCTCGGCGTGCAGGTGGCTACCGCCGAGTCATACGTGAAGCGCGCCTTCGCGAAGCTGGGCGTGCGCACCAAGCGCGAGCTGATCGCCTGGGGCCACGCCGCGGTTTAAGCAGGCCGTTTAAACGCGGCGTTTGACCGATTAAGGGCTTGCATACATCGATTTCCATCGATGTAAACATCTCAACTTCCATATCTGGCCGCGCGGGATCTCCCCTACCATCGCCCGATCGATTTGACTCTAACGATCGGAGACATACCAGATGGAACGCCAGTTCAACCAGCCGCTGGGCGGCAACGAGATGCCGCGGTTCGGCGGCATCGCCACGATGATGCGTCTGCCGCAGGCCGAGACCACTGAGGGCCTCGACGTCTGCTTCGTGGGCGTGCCGCTCGATATCGGCACCTCGAATCGCTCCGGCACGCGCTTCGGGCCGCGCCAGATCCGTTCGGAATCGGTGCTGCTGCGCCCGTACAACATGGCCACGCGCGCAGCGCCGTTCGATTCGCTGCAGGTGGCCGATATCGGTGACGTCGCAACGAACCCATATGATTTGAAGGATTCGATTCGTCTGATCGAAGCCGCCTACGACCGCATCGTCGAAACAGGCTGCCGCCCGATCACGCTCGGCGGCGACCACACGATCGCATGGCCGATCCTGCGCGCGCTGCACAAGAAGTACGGCAAGGTCGCGGTCGTCCACATCGACGCTCACGCCGACGTCAACGACACCATGTTCGGCGAACAGATCGCGCACGGCACGCCGTTTCGCCGCGCCGTCGAGGATGGCCTCCTGCAATGCGACAAGGTCACGCAAATCGGACTGCGCGGCACCGGCTATCACGCCGAAGATTTCGACTGGTGCCGCAAGCAGGGTTTCACCGTCGTGCAGGCCGAGGCCTGCTGGAACCGCTCGCTCGCGCCGCTCATGGAAGAGGTGCGCGAGCGCGTGGGCGACACGCCCGTGTACCTGAGCTTCGATATCGACGGGCTCGATCCCGCCTTCGCGCCCGGCACCGGCACGCCCGAGGTGGGCGGACTGACCGTGCACCAGGGCCTCGAAATCGTGCGCGGCATGAAGGGGCTCAACGTGGTGGGCGCCGATCTCGTCGAAGTCTCGCCGCCGTACGACCAGGCCGGCACGACCGCGCTCGTGGGCGCGAATCTGGCCTTCGAAATGCTTTGCATCATGCCCGGCGTGGCTTACCGCTAGGGCGCGAGGAGACCCATCATGGCTACGAATAATGAACGTCAAATCGCCGAACGTCGGATCGACGGCGAGGCCTTTGTGCTGCCCGCCGCCACGATTGCGGGCGCAACCTTCTGCGCGGCGGACAACGAAGTGTGCACGCGCATCTGCAATGCGGCCACGGGCGCAACGATCGGCTGGCAGGAGCACGCCACAGCCGGGATGGTCGATCGCGCCGTGCACGCCGCGCACGATGCGCTCATCGCGTGGCGGCACACGACGCCCGCCGCGCGCGGCAAGCTGCTGCGCAAGATCGCTGAGTTGCTGGAAGCCGACCGCGCACGCCTCGCTGCCATGCAGATGCAGGTGAGCGGCAAGCCGCCGTTCGAAGCGGACCTCGACGTGAGCGACGCCATCGCGACGTTCAACTATTACGCGGGCCTGTGCGAAGACGCGTCGGTGTTCGCCGCCGAACCGGTCGCGCTGCCGGACGATGCGCTGCAGGCCGAACGCATGCACGAGCCGGTGGGCGTCGCGGCATTGATCGTGCCGTGGAATTTCCCGATGGTCACGACGGCATGGAAACTCGCACCCGCGTTGGCCGCGGGCTGCACGGTCGTCATCAAGCCTTCGGAATTCACCTCGCCCACCGAGCACATGCTCGCCGCAATCGTGAGCGAAGCGGGCGTGCCCGATGGCGTCGTGAACGTGGTCAACGGCGGCGGCGAAGTCGGCGCCTGGCTGACGACGCATCCGCTCGTCGACAAGATCTCGTTTACCGGCAGCACGGCGTCGGGCCGCAAGGTCATGCAGGCCGCCGCGCAGGACATGAAGCGCCTCACGCTCGAACTGGGCGGCAAATCCGCGCTGATCGTGCGCGAAGACGCCGACGTCGTGCAGGCCGTCTCGCTCGCGGTGGGCGGTGCTTTCACCAACGCCGGGCAGATGTGCTCGGCCACCGCGCGCATCCTCGTGCACGACAACGTGTATCGCAAGTTCATGGCCGCGTTCGAGACAGCGGTGCGAGCCGTCGTGGTCGCGCCGCCTCAGGGTGCGGACGCAGCGATGGGGCCGCTCATCAGCGCGGCGCAGCACGCGCGCGTGGCCTCCCTCGTGGCGCAAGGCGTCGAAGCGGGGGCGCAGATCGCGTTCGCGGGTCAGCTCGATCCCGCGTGCGGCGAGGGCTTCTTCATGGCGCCAGTCGTCATTGCGGAACCCGCGGCGGACAACGTGCTGTGGACCGACGAAATCTTCGGCCCGGTCGCGTGCGTGAAATCATTCCGTTCGGATGACGAAGCAATCGCCCTCGCCAACGATACGCGTTACGGACTGGTCGCCACGGTCGTGACGAGCGACGACAAGGCCGCGCGACGCTACAAGGCGCAGCTGCGCGCCGGGCTCGTCTGGGTCAACACCCCGCAACTGATCTTTCCGCAAGTGTGCTGGGGCGGCTTCGGCCTGAGCGGCATCGGCCGCGAACTGGGCGTCGCGGGCTTGCGCAGCTACCAGGAATTGCGGCACACGGTCGGCCTGCGCGCCTGATCGCTTCATGCCGGCTGCATGCCCGCCTCGCGCGGGCTCGATCGCGGCCTCGCACGCCACGTGCGCGGCCGCGACGCTTTGACGGGCGGCGCTGCCGTAAGCGGCGCGGCGGGGGTGCGGTCTGCGTGGCATAATCCCCGCAATATTTCCGCCACTTCACGCCGTGCGCCGATTCCATCTCAGGCTGGGCAGTCTACTGGGGACGCTTGCGCTCCTCATGGCGACGCTCGCGCCCGTGGTTTCGCACCTGCTTGCCGCCCAGGCCATGCAGATGGCGCCCGGCACGGTGGAACGCGCGCCCTGCGGCATGCCTTCGATGGAGCACCACGTGCACGGCGCGAGCGGCACGGCGGGCGCGCACGCCACGTCGGGCGACATGCAGGACTGCGGCTATTGCAGCTTCTTCGCGCACCTGCCCGTCGTGTCCGGCGTACCCGTGGCGCTGTTCGTCGTCGGCCGGCTCGTGCAGGCACGTATCGCGGCGCAGTTCGAGAGCGTTCGCCTCGTCGCGCCCGCGGGCCACATCCACGCACGCGCCCCACCCCTGTCCTGACTCGATCGATCATGCCAATCCCGGACGATGCGCCCAGCGTGTCGCCGGGTCTGCCCGCGCGCCGCCCTGGCTCGCGCGCGTGCCTCGCTCCTCGACAGGACAACTCATGTCTGACCAATCGCCTTCCAGCCGCATGGCGCCGGGCGTTCTTGCCAACCTTCGCGCACTGAGCCGGCTCCTCGGCTGCGCGCTGCTGCTCGGACCGTGCGCGGCCCATGCGCACGCCATCGCGGGCGACCGCGTGTTCCCTTCCACGCTCTCCGTCGACGACCCCGGCGTCGGCGACGAAGCCAACTTCGAATTCGGGCACCAGCGCGTGCCGGGAGACGCCGGCGACCAGAGCATCAACACGTTCAGCTTCGAGTACGACAAGCTCATCACGCCGCGGCTCGCCTTCTCCGTGGACGGCGGCTACGTCATGCAGAACAACCCCACCGCGCGCGGCTTCGACAACTTCGGCGTGGGGCTCAAGTACTTGCTCTACGTGAACGACGCGCATGAATTCATGACCTCGGTCGGCGTGAACGCCGAACTCGGCGGCACGGGCAGCCGCGCGATCGCCAACAACTTCTCGACGATCTCGCCCACGGTCTTCGCCGGCAAGGGCATGGGCGATCTGCCCGACTCGCTCGCCTGGCTGCGGCCCATCGCCATCACGGGCGAAGCGGGACCGTCGTTCACGACCGGCGGCGGGCAGCCGAACTCGTTCGACTATGGCTTCACGTTCCAGTACAGCCTGCCCTACCTGCAACAACACGTGCACGACCTCGGCTTGCCGCAGCCGTTTTCGAACCTGATCCCGCTGATCGAAGTGCCCCTCTCGCGCAGCCAGGGACAAACGACCGGGACCGTCAACCCCGGCTTCATCTGGATGAATCGTTACGGCCAGCTCGGCATCGAAGCGCAGATCCCGATCAACCGGGCGAGCGGCTCGCACGTCGGCATCCTCGCGCAGGTGCACATCTTCTTCGACGATGTCGCGCCGCACACGATCGGCAAGCCGCTGTTCCAGTAAGCCCGCACAATCACACAGGAATATCGCCATGAAACTCGTTACTTTGCGCACGGCCGTCGCTTCGATCGCGCTGCTCGCCGCCCACCTCGCGTGGGCGCACGCCTATCCGAAGCATCAGGAACCGCCCGCGGGATCGACCGCGCCGGCCACGCTCAACGCGGTCGTGATCGACTTCGACGACGGACTCGAGCCCGCGTTCAGTTCGATCGACGTGACCGACGCGCAGGGCAAATCCGTCATTCATGACAAGGCCAAGGTCGATGCGGGCAACAACAAGCGCATGTCGGTTGCGCTGAACGCGCTGACGCCTGGAAAGTATTCGGTGGTGTGGGTCGCGGTCGCCGCCGATGGGCACCGCACGACCGGACATTACTCGTTCGACGTGAAGTGAACGCGTAACGACGAGAGGAGGCCATGCTGCGAGTTCTTGCGCATTCGCAGCGTGGCTCGTGGGTGGGTTATCCGGTAGGGTGCCGGCTTAATGCGGCGTGGTGGCGGTAAAGGCTTCGGGCGAGCCGTTCAAGGCGTCGTACAGCTCCCCAACGGGCAAATCGCCGATTTCGTTGTGGATATAGGCGTTAAACGTACGCTCGTAGAGCGCGCGCCCGGCGTCGGTTTCCATCGTCATGTCGAAGCCGTTGAGAACCAGGCCGGCGATCTCGTCGGCTTCGAGCAGGATGTGTTCAGCTTTCTTTCGTTCCATGGTAGCTCCGGTACGGCAAGATCAGGCAATTTTAAGGGGAACGGCGCAGAAATGCTGACGAAAAAACGGGGGCGATTCGATTTCGTTCCCGCAATGCGGCATGCGCCGACGCCTCGAAATGCTTAGTTATCCGATTAATTTCCGAAGCGCCCACACCCTGACGGTTTGGACAGCCCGGGCGCGGGCACACCCAGGACCCTGCAAGAAATCGAACGGCGGGCAGGCAGGGATGCATGGCGGCACGTGCGGGAAAACGCTAATGTCCCGCCAGCCTCCTGCTATCCAGCTGCAAAAAGTGCCATCGAATCTCCCTTTTGTATAGGGACGCGCCTGGTCAGGTCAAATATTCTCTCTCCATCGAAGTGTTCCGTCCGGCATCGCCCCCTATCCGGGCCCCCGACGGCAAAAATTGAGGGAGAAGGATGTTGGCTCAGAAAGTGCGGCTCAAACTTGCGGTCGGTGAACACCCGCATACCTCGGCAATTCGCAACGGATCGATCCCCATCGAAGGCGTGGACGCCGAATTCGTCACGGTCCAGCCGCAGATCGGCGCATTCCGCCGCATGGTGCGCGACGTCGAGTTCGACGTCTGCGAACTGGCCCCGACCACCTATATCATCGCTCGCGCCTACGGCGCGCCCTTCGTCGGCCTGCCGATCTTCGTCACGCGCCGCTTCCACCACGGCGGCCTGCTCGTGCGCCCCGAAGCCGGCATCAAGCACCCGAAGGACCTCGAAGGCCGCAAGGTCGGTGTGCGCGCCTACTCCGTCACGACGGGCGTCTGGACGCGCCAGGTCCTGATCGACGAGTTCGGGCTCGATTCGTCCAAGGTCACGTGGGTCGTGGACGACGAGGAGCACGTCACGCAACTCGAGTTGCCCGCGAACGTCGTGCACGCGCCGGCCGGCAGTTCGCTTGCCGACATGATGGCGAGCGGCGAACTCGCGGCGGGCTTCGCGGCGGCGGCCGGCATCGGCCGCACGGGCGCGCCCACGGGCGGCTGGAAGGAAGTCGAGGCCGATTACCCCGACCTGCTGCCGCACGCCGCCGACCTCGAGAAGGAGTATTACGCGCGCACCGGCATCTACCCGATGCACGGCACCATCGTCGTGAAGGACTCAGTGCTCGCCGAGCATCCGTGGATCGCGAAATCGCTCTACGACGCCTTGGCGCAGGCCAAGCAGGAATGGCTCGCGCGTCTCGACGCCGGCGAAGCCGTCAGCGCCGGGGACAAGAAATATCTGGAACTGCGCAAGATCGTCGGCCACGACCCGCTGCCCTACGGCATCGAGGAAAACCGCAAGACCATCGAAGCGCTCGAAGCGACCGCGTTCAAGCAAGGGCTCACGCCGCGCCGCATGGCGATGAGCGAGCTGTTCGTCGACCCGCTGGCCCGCTGATCCGCAGGAAGACACCATGATCATCGATTGCCACGGCCACTTCACGACGGTTCCCGCCTCGTTCAGGAACTGGCGCGCCACCCAGGTCGAATTCGCCGACGACCCGACCAACGCGCCTTCGCGCGCTGGCGCCTGGGTCAGCGACGAGCAGATCCGCGAAGCCATCGGCGACGGCCAGCTCAAGCTGCAGCGCGAACGCGGCAGCGACCTCACGCTGTTCTCGCCGATCGCCGGTCTCATGAGCCACCACCTCGGCAACGAGCGCACGAGCCTCGAGTGGGCCGAGATCTCAAACGATCTCGTCTACCGCGTGACCGAGATGTTCCCGGACAACTTCGCGCCGGTCTGCCAGTTGCCCCAGTCGCCGGGCGTGGCGCCTGCCAACAGCGTGGCCGAACTGCGCCGCTGCGTCGAGCAGATGGGCTTCGTGGGCTGCAACCTGAACCCGGACCCGAGCGGCGGCTACTGGACCGGCAACCCCGTGACCGACCACGAATGGTATCCGCTCTACGAAGCGCTCTGCGAACTCGACGTGCCCGCCATGATCCATGTGGCCGCGTCGTGCAACCCGTGCTTCCACGGCACCGGGGCGCACTATCTGAATGCGGACACCTCGGTGTTCATGCAGATTCTCCAGTCCGATCTGTTCAGGGACTTCCCCACGCTGCGCCTCGTGATTCCGCACGGCGGCGGCGCGGTGCCCTACCACTGGGGCCGCTACCGCGGCATGTCGCTCGAAATGCGCGACCGCCCGCTCGAAGGACTGCTGAACAATATCTACTTCGATTCGTGCGTGTATCACCAGCCAGGCGTGGAACTGCTCACGAAGGTGATTCCGTCGAGCAACGTGCTGTTCGGCTCGGAGATGATCGGCGCGGTGCGCGGCAAGGACCCCTGCACGGGCCACTATTTCGACGACACGAAGCGCTACCTCGACGCCTGCCCGGCGCTCACCGACGAGGACCGCTTCAGGATCTTCGAAGGCAACGCTCGCCGCGTCTATCCGCGACTCGACGCACGGCTGAAGGCGCGCGGCAAATGATTTTCGCTCCTCCCGCAGGCACTCGAAAAACAACCGGGACACCCATGCCATCCCCAATCGTTGACATTCACCCGCACATCATTTCCGATAACGAAGACCGCTATCCGCCCGCGCCCCTCTTCGGCAAGCGCTCGGAGTGGTCGCAGGAGCGCCCCATCACCGTCGAAACGTTGCTCGCCGCGATGGACGAAGCCGGCGTGGGCAAGGCCGCCGTGGTGCATTCGTCGACCACCTACGGGTTCGACAACAGCTATGTGGCCGACAGTTGCGCGCGCTACTCCGATCGCCTCGTGGCCGTGGGCTCCGTGGACGTGCTGCAGCCCGACGCGCCGCAGCGCATCCGCGAATGGGTCGAGCGCGGCCTCGAAGGGCTGCGCCTCTTTACCGGTGGCAGTACGAAGGAATTCGACCCGAGCGAGCTGGACGATCCGCGCGCGTTTCCGGCGTGGGAACTGTGCGCGGACCTCGGACTGCCGATGTGCATCCAGACGGGTCCGGTCGGTCTGCCGCAGGTCACGGCGCTCGCCAGGCGCTTTCCGGGCGTGCCCATCGTCCTCGACCACCTTGGCCGCCCCGATGTAACCGATGGCGCGCCGTACGCGAAGGCGCAGAGCCTCTTCGACCTCGCGCAGTACGAGAACATTTTCCTGAAGCTCACGCCGCGCATTTTCGGCGACGTGAAAAAGGAACGCGCGAGCGCCGAGACGTTTTTCCCGCGCGTGGTCGATGCCTTCGGCGCGCAGCGTATGGCGTGGGGGTCGAATTTTCCCACTTCGCCGGGTACGCTGCAGGACATTCTGGCGACGGCGCAGGCCGGGCTGCAATGCCTGAACGCGGCCGACCGTGCGTGGATTTTCGGCAAGACGGCACTCAAGCTGTATCCGGCGCTGGTCTGAGCCGATGCCGCCAGCCGGCGCCCATTGCGGTCGGGCGGTACGCAACCTGCGCGCCGTCCGGCCATGTAACAGAATCGATCGAGGTACGAAAAAGCAGATGGAGACGAGCAAAACAGAATCGAGCGTCGTGAGCAACTGGGGCGTGCTTGCCCTGCTCGCGATTGGCGTGTTGACGTCCTTTATCGACCGCACCAGCATTTCCAGCGTCCTTGCGGATAGTCACTTCATCCGGCACTTTGCGCTGACCAACGTCGACCGCGGCTGGATCAACTCGGCGTTCTTCTGGTCGTATGGGCTCTTTCAGGTGCCAATGGGCTGGATCTCCGACCGCTACGGCGTGAAATGGCCCTATGCGATCTGCTTTGCACTGTGGTGTGCGGCCACTGCGCTGATGGGCGCCGTCACGACGCTGGCCGGCCTCGTCGTCATGCGCCTGCTAGTGGGGATTGCCGAAGCGATCGTGATCCCGGCCAGCTACCGCTGGATCCGCAACAACTTTCACGAAAGCCAGAGCGGCCTCGCCGTGGGCGTTCTCGCCATGGGCAACAAGTTCGGCCCGGCAATCGGCGCGCCGGTCGCCGCGTGGTTCATCGTCAACTATTCGTGGAAGGCGATGTTCGTCGCCACCGGTCTCGTCGGGCTGCTCTGGCTCGTGCCCTGGCTGCTCCTCGTGCGTAACGACCTGCCCTCGCGCGACACCGTGCGCCAGGCCAATCGCAGCGCCCGCACGGTCAGCTTCGGCAGCATCCTGTCGAGCCCGGTGGTGTGGGGCGGCATGATCACGAACTTCTGCTACGGCTACTTCACGTTCTACTGCATGACGTGGATGCCCGCTTACCTCGTCGAGCAGCGCGGCCTGTCGATCGGCAAATCGGGCATCTTCACGTTCTTCAGCTTCGCCGGCATCGCGATCGTCGCGGCCATTGCGGGCTGGGCGGCGGACCGCATCATCGCGCGCGGCGGCAATGCGATCTTCGTGCGCAAGGCGTTCATCATCGCGGGCTTCTTTGGCGGCTGCACGGTCCTGCTGGGCGCCTATGCGAACACGCTCGAAACCGCACTCTTCTGGAACGTGCTGTCGCTTTCGCTGCTCGGCCTGACTACCGCGAACAATCTCGTGCTGTCGCGGCTCACCTTGAT
The DNA here is from genome assembly GCF_040965595.1 of Paraburkholderia sp. EG287B. NCBI lineage: Bacteria > Pseudomonadati > Pseudomonadota > Betaproteobacteria > Burkholderiales > Burkholderiaceae > Paraburkholderia > Paraburkholderia sp. EG287B. Next base: position 55,670 of record NZ_JBFRCG010000007.1, on the reverse strand, counting down.
CCCCAAACAGACCGTGGGCCTCGTGACCGGCGTGCAGCAGGTCGCGACCAGCCTCGCAGGCGGCGTGGCCGCAAGCCTCTCGGGCTGGCTGCTGCATGTGGGCGGGAGCTACGACCTGCCGATGATGGTGATTTTCGTGTTCCTGCTGGTGGGCGCGGCGGCCACGGCGATCCTCTATCGCCCCGACTGGGCGCCGAAGGTCAGCGAGCCGCAGCGCGAACTGCGCGAGGCGTGATCCTCGCGGCAAACGAACCATCGTAGTCCAAAGCAAAGAAACAGTGGCGCCCGCCTGAGAGCGCCTGTCACTTCAACAACGCCAACGGCCTTGGCCGTGGCGACCGACTGTAAAACTGGAAACAACCTACATGGCGAAGATCGTATTCGGGATGGCGGTGCCGCACAGCGGCATGCTCGGCCAGGCGCCGGAAGACTGGCTGAAGAACGGCGAGCGCGACCGCAACAATCCGGAATTGTGGTTCCGCAACCGCACGTGGACTTACCCCGAACTTGAAGCGCACCGCGAGGCCGCGTTCGCGCCGTTCCTCACGCTCGAAGAGCGCACGGCGCGCGCCGCGCGCTGCCGTGCCGCGCTCGACAAGATGGCGGCCGCGTACCGCGACGCAAAGATCGACGTGGCGATCATTCTCGGCAAGGACCAGAAGGAGATCTTCACGGACTTCTCGCCTTCCATCGCGATCTTCAGCGGCGAGGAAGTCCATAACGGGCCGCCGCAGCGATCCGTCTACGCGCCCGACCATCATGTCACGCACGACTGCCATCCGGAACTGGCCGCGTACCTGATCAACCACTTCCAGGCGAACGGCTTCGATCTCGCCGATCTGTTCGCATGGCCCGACAACGTGTGGATGAAGCCGCTCCCCGATTACCCGGTCGTGCCGCATGCGTACAGCTTCGTCTATCACCAGATCATGGACGACAATCCGCCGCCGCACGTGCCGATCATCATGAACTGCTTCTACCCGCCGACGCAGCCTTCGATGTCGCGCTGCATCGAGTTCGGCCGCGTGCTGCGCGATGCGATCACGGCCTGGCCCGAAGACGTGCGCGTGGGCATCTTCGCCTCGGGCGGACTCTCGCACTTCGTGAACGACGAGGAGTTCGACCACCGCATCATGAAGATGCTGGCGACCTACGACTACGACGGCCTCGCCGCCGTGGACGACCGCTCATATCAATCCGGCACCTCTGAAATCAAGCTCTACGTGAGCGTGATGAAAGCGGTGCAAGAGACCGGCGCCGAGATGACGCTGGTCGATTACGTCCCCTGCTGGCGCACGCCCGCCGGCACCGGCGAGGGCATGGGCTTCATGTACTGGAAAGCGGACGAGTGAGCCGGACGCCCCGCCCTTTTCACTTCCGTGGATGAGAGACAGACCGATGAGCAACACCCGCCTGAACGGCATCATTCGTGCGTTCGAATCCGGCAAGCCCGCGTTCGCTGCGTTCTCCAAGCTCGACAAGCAAACCGCCATCGAGATGAGCGAAGCGCCCTACGACGGCGTCGTGTTCGAAATGGAGCACAACCCGTATGACGTCGCCGCGCTCGGCGACGCCATGCAGTACATGCTCAACCGCAAGCAGATCGCCGAGTCGGGGTCGGTCGCGCCGCGCGTCACGCCCATCGCACGGATTCCCGCCAACGGCGCGGAGATGAACCAGGCCTTCGCCAAGCAGGTGCTCGACCGCGGCACGTACGGCGTCGTGTGGCCTCACATCGCCACCGTCGAGCAGGCTTATAACGCGGTGGCATCGTGCCGCTACGCACGCCCGAAACACGCACCGCTCTACGAGCCCAAGGGCGTGCGCGGCGACGGGCCGGCCAATGCGGCGCGCTACTGGGGGCTGTCGATCCAGGAGTACTACGAAAAGGCCGACGTCTGGCCGCTCGCCCCGCACGGCGAGATCCTCGTGGGCCTCATGTGCGAAAGCACGCAGGCGATCGAGAACCTCGACGACATCCTCGCCAATGTGCCGGGCATCGGCTTCATCCTCATCGGCGAAGGCGACCTCAGCCAGGAACTGGGCTTTCCGCGACAGTACGAACACCCCGAAGTGCTCGACGCCATGCGCCGGATCGTCGAGACCTGCCACAAGCACAACGTCGTGGTCGGCAATCCGCACGTCACGGCGAAGAATCACCAGCGGCTGGTTCAGGAAGGCTATCGCTTCCTCATGTCGGCGCCCACGCGCAGCTATGGCGTGGTCGGTGCGGCGCGCGAAATGGCGGGGTACTGACCCGCCTGCGGCAGGACAGGCTTCGAGGACGGGGTCAGCGACGTCAGCAATGTCTGTTCCCTGGAATTCTGAATTACTGATTAGTTTTACGAATTATTTCAAACGATGGAGACGAACGCCCCCGCGCCTACGGGTCAATGAGCGCAATAACTATAAGTAACGTTGGAGACAAGAATGAAGAAAGTGTGGATGCTGGCATCCGGCATCGCGTCGGCCTGCCTTTTTACTACCGCTCATGCGCAGTCGTCCGTCACGCTCTACGGCGTGATCGACAACGCCATCGAATATCAGAACGGCGGCAACGGCGCCGTCGTACGCGCAACCTCGGGCGGCCTGTTTGCAAGCCGTTACGGCCTGAAAGGCAGCGAGGATATCGGCGGCGGCCTGCACGTCAATTTCCAGCTCGAGCAGGGCTTTTCCGCCATGACCGGAGCCGCCGCCAATGCCGCGGAAGCCTTCAACCGGCAGGCGTGGGTGGGGCTCTCGGGCGGCTTCGGTGAAGTGCGCTTTGGCCTGCAAAACACGCCGCAGTATATTTTCCTGAACCGGGAGCTCGATCCGGTCGCGGTGATGAGCATGGGCTCGCCCATGCTCAACTTCAACTCGCTGACCATTCGCGTCAACAATGCGATCTCCTACTTCACACCGACGGTCTATGGGCTGAGTGCGCAGTTCATGGTCGCGATGCGCGACGCCACGACCAAGCCGAGCAACGGCCTGCAGTTCTACAACGCGGCCGCGCGCTACGAGAACGGCCCGTTCAGAATCGCGGCGGGTTACGAGCAGGCGGACAACGCCACCGGCACGTCGACACTGAAGGTGTTCAACGCGGGCGCCTCGGTCGGCGTCGGCCCGGCGCGCTTCTATCTCGCGTATCACACGGAGCGTCAGACTGACAACAGCATCAAGCGTGACGTGTACGAAGGCTCCGGCTCCTGGAACTTCAGCCCGGCGGACCAGCTGGCGCTGATGTACGGCTATGTGCACGACCGCACCGGCAAGGGCAACAACGCCCAGCAGATCGGCATGACCTACGAGCACTATCTGTCGAAGCGCACGACGCTGTACGCGTCGGCCGGGTTCATCAACAACCGCAATCAGGCGAGTTTCACGCTCAACGGCACCGCCTATGGCGGGGTCACGGTGGCGCCGGGTTCGAATACGCGCGGCGTCATCCTTGGCATGGTGCATACCTTCTGATCTCAGGGTGGGATCGGCGCCGTAAAGTTCCGGTGCCGGTCTCGGGGTATATCGCAATGCGCCTGGCGGCCAATCCATGAAAAAATATGACGATATCCACCGCCCCTTTTTCAAGGGGTAAACCGAGAAATTCGCACGCGTGCCCGGCCTGAAGGTACTGCGTTCAGGCGAACTTCCAATCGCAATGGCGGCCCCGCCTGAACGGCCGTCCAGGAGACCGCATGGCACACGGTGCAATGATCAGCAAACCCCCGCGCAAAACCACCGGTGAAAGCCGGTTGACCGCGGTTCCCAAGGTTCGGCTTTACGTCGAGCGGCCCGAAGAGGAAAACTGGTTTGTGCACGTCGGCCACGTGACCGAACGCGGGCGCTGGCGCACCGAGCCCCACGCCCATCCGGCGTATGGGCAACTGATCTTCGTGCGCAACGGCCGCGGCGTCATGAATCTGGAAGGCCGCAGCGTGCCGTTCGAAGGACCCTGCGCGCTGCTGGTGCCCACCGAATGCATCCACGGTCTCGACTATGAAATCGATGTCGACCGGTGGGTCGTCACGATCGAAGTGTCCTATCTCACGCAGGTCAACGCGAAGCTTCACGAGTTCATCGCGCTCTGGTCTTCGCCGCGCATGATTCCGTTCGCGCATAGCGCCGACGCCGCCAGCGAGTTCTACACCCTGATTCAGCGCCTGAAGCAGGAAGTGGAGTCCGACGCGGTGGGCCAGGTCACCGGTACCGAAGCCTTGCTGACGATGCTGCTGTTGACGCTGATTCGCGAAGCGCGCCACGAGCAGACCGTCAACGACAGCGCGCCGCGCCACGACGTGCGCCTCGTGGAGCGCTTCCGCAAGCTGATCGACGAGCATTACCGCAGCAATCTGCCGCTCCAGGAGTACGCTTCGATGCTGGCGGTGTCGCTCGTGCAGTTGCGCGCCGCATGTGCGTCCGCCGCGGAAAAAAGCCCGACCAAGATGATTCACGCGCGCATCATTACCGAAGCGAAACGCGAACTCATTTTCGGCGACATGTCGGTGGAGCAGATCGCGTTCTGGCTGGGCTTCGCAGACGCCGCGTATTTCACGCGCTTCTTTCGCCGGGAAGTCGGGCAGGCGCCAAGCCAGTTTCGCAGCGACGCGCGGCGATAGCTTCGAGGTTCCGCGGCCCAAGGTGTCTGCTGCGATTCCTTTCCGCACCTTTCCCCAAGCGTCGCACACCGCGCTTCTCGCACCGGGATCTTCCCTGGTTCCACTCAAAAGTGCCAGCGAATCCGGCTTTTGTGCAGGGACCCGCCCAGGCGCTGCGAATACCCTTTTCGCGTTTTCCGGTTTTCCGCTTCCCCGTTGCAGGGAAGCGGCCAAAGATTCACTCCCATTCTTACTCCGGGTAATTCGAATATGGCGCAACTCGTGAAGCCCGCGCGCACGGCGCGGCACACCATTCTGGCCAGCCTTGCCGCATGCGCGTTCTCGGCGCAAGCGATGGCCGCGACCGTGCCGGCGACCGCCGGCACGGAATACGTCTATGTGGGCACGCTGCACCAGCAAATCACCGCCTTGCGCTTCGACGTGACCACCGGCGCACTCACCCCCATCGGTCCGGTCGCGCAAGGGCTCAAATCCACGTGGGTCGCCGCGCATCCCGTATTGCCCGTCCTGTACGCCGTCGACGACGACCGCGACAAGGAAGGCAGCATTACGGCATACGCGGTCGATCGCGGCAACGGTTCGCTGGCGCGCATCAACGACGTGCTCACGGGCGGGCGCGGCACCACGTTCTTGCGCTTCGATACCCCGTCCTCCACGTTGCTCGGCGCGAACTACAACAGCGGGTCCGTATCGAGCGTAGCGGTCAACCGCGACGGCAGCGTCGGGACGCTCGAATCGACGATCGCGGAGACCGGCTCGGGCCCGAGCCCGCGTCAAACCAGTGCACACGCACACGGCGTCACGGTCGACCCGTCCGGCCGCTATGCCCTCGTGCCCGACCTCGGCTCCGATCGCGTGTTCATTTACGGTTTCGATCGAAAGACCCATGCCTTGACGCAACTCGACGGCGACTCGCCGTTCGTCGCGCCTCCGGGCAGCGGCCCACGGCGCGTTGCATTCGGTGCATCGGGAGACTATGCGTATGTGCTCACCGAGCTCAGCGCGGAACTCATGGTGTTGCGCTGGGACGCGTCGAAGGCCCAACTGACGCTCGTGCAGTCACTGCCCATTAGCAGCGAAGGCTTCGCAGGCGCGAAGAGCGGCGCCGAAATGGCGCTCAGCCACGACGGTCGATTCGTTTATGTCGAAGACCGCGGCGAAAATGCCTTGGTCGTTTATCGCGTGGACGGCGCCACCGGCAAGCTCGCCGAAGTGCAGCGCACGCCTTCGGGCGGCGAGAAACCGTGGGGCTTTGCGATCGACCCATCGGGCAAGTGGCTGTTCGTCGCCAATCAGCGCAGCGGCAATGTGAGCGTATTCCACATCGACCGCGTCACCGGCAAGGTCTCCGCCAGCGGGCAGTCGGCCGATGTCCCCGATCCCACCAGCGTTGCGTTCGTGAAATAACGCCCTGCAATGCGAATGGCGCCGCTTCGTGGCGCCGCCATTCGCGCTTCAAAGCTTCCTCACAGCCTGAACTGCGCGACGCAGTCGACAAGATTGGCCGCCTGGTGTTTCAGGCTCTCGGCTGCAGCGGCGCTCTCTTCGACCAGCGCCGCATTTTGCTGGGTGGTTTGATCCATCTGCGTGACGGCTTCGCCGACTTGCCCCACACCGGTGCTCTGCTCCGCACTCGCATGGCTGATCTCGGCGACGAGCACGCTCAGGCGCTGAATCGCGGCGACAACCTGCGTCATCGTCGCGCCCGCCTCGTCGACGAGTGCGCTGCCTTGATCGACACGCTCCACGCTCGACGTAATCAATCCGCGAATCTCGTGGGCAGCCTGCGCGCTGCGTTTCGCAAGCGAGCGCACCTCTGTCGCGACTACGGCGAACCCGCGGCCCTGCTCACCCGCTCGCGCGGCTTCCACCGCCGCGTTCAACGCGAGAATATTGGTCTGCGCCGCGATGTCGTTGATGATGCCGATGATCTCGCCGATCTTGCGCGAGCCCTCGTTGATGCCCTTCATCGTCTCGATTACGGATCCGACGACGTTCCCCCCTTCGACCGCAATCGATGACGCGCCCGCCGCCAGTTCGCTGGCCTCGAGTGCATTCGCGGCGTTCTGCTTCACGGTGGCGCTCAACTGCTCCATCGACGCCGCGGTTTCCTGCAGGGCGCTCGCCTGCTCCTCGGTACGCTGGCTCAAGTACGCGTTGCCTGACGCGATTTGCGCCGACCCGGTCGCAATGGCGTCGCTGCTCGTGCGCACCTGCTCGACGATACCCGCGAGCGCCGCCGTCATCGCGTGCATGGCGGCCATCAGGCTGTCGGTATCGCCGGGGCGCAGATGCAGGTCGACGTTGAGGTTGCCCCTCGCGATCTGGCGGGCGGCCTCACGCGCGTCGTCGGGCTCGCCACCGAGCTTGCGCGTGATCGCGCGCGAAAATGTCAATGCAGCCGCGACACCCGCCAGCACGATGATCGCCATGACGCTCACGCTCGCCACCATGGCGCGTCGTTGCCTCGCTTTTGCCAGCGCGATGGCGGCGGTGGTCTGCGCGACGATTGCCTCACCCGATTCGCGCAACGTAATGGCGGAGTCGCGATCGATGCCGTCGATTGCACGATCGCCGACGGCGATATCGAAGCCGGATGCTTCGAACTTTCCGAGCGCCGCGCGAAACGACGCGCCCATCTGCTTGTGCAACACGTTGAAGCGCTCGATCTTCTCGCGCGCGTCACCGGGCGGCAGTTCGCGTGCAAGCTTTTCCGTTATGGTCTGAGCCGTGTCCTCGTATTTCTGGAATGCGCCCCAGTACTTTTTGAATTGCTGGGGGTCCTTGCCTCGCACCAGAATATCCTTGCCGTTTTGCACCTGGTTCTTGAATGCGACCAGCGCGTCGTCCACCTCGCGCGCCTGTGCATCGTCGACCGAAACGAGCCGCTCATAGGTGTGCGCCGCACGGTTCATCTGCAATACGCCGAATAGCCCCGCCCCCGAAGCGACCAGCAACGCGGCGCCCAGCGCCAGCGGAAGTTGATGGACCAGTTTCATGTATCACCTTGTAAAAACCCCTTTTTTAAGGGGATTGTCTCCACGGTCGAGAGTAACGGACAATTGCGGTCATGCCTTTGGACGAAAGCGAGAATCGCCGGGACATTCATTCGCGAACCATCGCGTGCCTCATTTCATTTTTCAGTACAACGAGTCAAGCATTCATGAGTCAGTCATCTTCTCAGTCACCCCTTCCGTTCCTGCCGTTCGTGCGCTCAGAAATCGACGAGGACACCATTCAGGGCGTCATCGACGTGCTGCGCTCGGGGTGGATCACGACCGGCCCGCAGAACCAGGCGTTCGAGGCGGCGCTCTCCGAATACTGCGGCGGCCGTCCCGTGCGCACCTTCAACTCGGGCACGGCCACGCTCGAAATCGGTTTGCGCCTTGCCAGCGTGGGCCCCGGCGACGAAGTCATCACCACGCCCGCGTCGTGGGTGTCCACGAGCAACGTGATCTACGAGGTGGGCGCGACGCCCGTGTTCGCCGACATCGATCCTGTTACACGCAACATCGACCTCGACAAGCTCGAAGCCGCCATCACGCCGAAGACCAAAGCCATCATCCCGGTCTTTCTCTCGGGCCTGCCCGTCGACATGGACCGGCTCTATGCGATCGCCCGCGAGCACAAGCTGCGTGTGATCGAGGACGCCGCGCAGGCGTTCGGTTCGAGCTGGAACGGCAAGCGTATCGGCGCGATCGGCGACATCGTCTCGTTCAGCTTCCACGCCAACAAGAACCTCACGTCGATCGAAGGCGGCGCGCTCGTCCTCAACGACGAAGCCGAAGCCGTGCTCGCACAGAAGTACCGCCTCCAGGGCATTACGCGCACGGGCTTCGACGGCATGGACTGCGACGTGCTCGGCGGCAAGTACAATCTCACGGATGTGGCGGCGCGCGTCGGCCTTGGCCAGCTCAAGCACATCGAGCGCTTCATCCGGCAGCGCCGCGAGCTTGCGCGGGCTTACTTCGCGGGCTTCGAAGGCGGCGCGGCGGTTAAGCTCGGCATGGGCCTGCCGCTCGCCGATTTCACCAACAGCAACTGGCACATGTTCCAGATCACGCTACCCCTCGACCAGCTCGCGATCGACCGCGCCGGTTTCATGGGCGAACTCAAGGAGCGCGGCATCGGCTCGGGCGTGCATTACCCGGCCATCCACCTCTTCACGCTCTACCGCGAGCGTGGTTTCAGGGCGGGCATGTTCCCGCACGCGGAGCGCTTTGGGGCGAGCACGGTCACGCTGCCGCTCTTCACGCAGATGACCGAGGCCGACGTGGTGCGCGTGTGCAGCGCGGTGAACGAGATCTGCGAGCAGTTTGCCAGGTGAGTTACGCATTCAGCGCACCTGCTGTGCATTGAAACGGCGCAAAGAGAAGGCGATGCCGCTATCCAGTTGCATCGCCCTTCCATAAGTCGGCTTGACGGCTTTGCGTTACTTCGCAAACGGCAATCGCCGTACCCGCCTGCTACACCGGTGCAACGGGTGCGCCATCGACCAGGCGCCAGAGAGCCAGCGGATTGGCTGCCTGCAGCGCGTCGGGAAGCAGGCTATCCGGTAAGTCCTGGTAACAGACAGGACGCAGGAAGCGGTCGATCGCGGCGGCCCCCACCGACGTAAACATCGCATTCGAAGTCGATGGATAGGGGCCACCGTGAACCATCGCATGGCAAACCTCGACACCGGTCGGGAAGCCATTCGCCAGAATGCGTCCGGCCTTGCGTTCGAGCGCGGGCAAGAGGCGCTTCGCATCGGCGAGATCGGCCGCATCGATTTGCAGCGTAACGGTCAGTTGTCCTTCGAGATGCTCGACGACTTCGAGTAGTTCGCCGAAATCTCGCGCACGGATCACGACGGAGGCCGGACCGAACATCTCGGCCTCCAGTTCCGGCGAGGCAAGCAGGCGCGCCGCATCGGTCACATAGAGCGCCGCCTGCGCGGCATTCGCGCGCTCACCGGCGGGCTCGCCCTCTGCCACCTTCGTCACGCCCGCCACTGCGCCCGTGCTTTGCTTGCCGCTGCAGTAGGCGTCGAAGATGCCGGGCGTCAGCATCGTCTGGGCCGGCTTCGAGGCCAGCGCCGCTCCCGCCGCCTCGACGAAGCGGTCGAGGTCCGGACCGTCCACGGCGAGCACGAGGCCCGGGTTCGTGCAGAATTGACCGGCGCCCATGGTCAGGGAATCGGCGAACGCCTTGCCGATCGCCTCCGCCCGGTTCGCGAGCGCGTGCGGGAACAGAAAGACCGGATTAATACTGCTCATCTCCGCGTACACGGGAATCGGCTCGGGACGCGCGTTCGCGAGCCGCATCAGCGCGAGTCCGCCCTGCCGCGAACCCGTGAAGCCGACCGCCTTGATCGCCGGATGCGAGACCAGCGCTTCGCCCAGCTTGCGACCGGCGCCGAACAGCAGCGAAAACGTGCCCTCGGGCAGGCCCTGTTCCTCAACGGCCTTCTGGATTACGCTGCCTACGAGCTTCGACGTGCCCAGGTGCGCGCTGTGCGCCTTCACGATGACGGGTGCACCCGCAGCCAGTGCAGAGGCCGTGTCCCCTCCCGCAACCGAAAATGCGAGCGGGAAGTTGCTCGCGCCGAACACCGCAACGGGACCCAACGGCACCTTTGCCAGGCGCAGATCCGCACGCGGCAGCGGCTCACGCGCGGGCTGCGCATGATCGATCGTGGCGGCGAGAAAGTGGCCATCCCGCACGACCTTGGAAAACAGACGCAACTGTCCGACTGTGCGTGCCCGCTCGCCTTGAAGGCGCTGGGCAGGCAACCCCGTCTCGGCTTGTGCGCGTTCGATCAGTTCGTCGCCGAGCGCGAGGATATTCTCCGCAATGGCCTCGAGAAAAGCCGCGCGCTGTGCGAGCGGGGCATTTCGGTAGGAGTCGAAAGCAGCAGCCGCGAGTGAAGCCGCCCGCTCGACCTCGGCAGAGCCGCCCATCCCGAACACCGGGTCTGCGATTTCCGAGTTGCTGGCCGGATTGAATGCCCGCTGCTCGCCCTCGGTGCCTCGCACCGAAGAGAAGCCGATAAGCATGTCGCCATTCATAGTCATGTCGATTTCCTGGAACGCGTTGTGTGTAGTTGTTCTTGGCCTTGGCGCCCGCTCGGCGGCTAGTTGAATAGCCAGTTAACGACGGGCCGGGCAATGCGAGGTGGATAGACGCACCATGAGCCATCATGGTGTCGGAAGAAGACGATCGCGAACGTTCCAGACGAACGTGCGACTTCGACCTGTACTGCCCGCCACGGCATCTTCGTCGAGCGACGGGGTCGCGTGACGCTGAGATTTTCCCCATTTCCAAACCAGTCGTTGACCAGGGCGCGCAGGGATGTGCGCTGACCGCTCATAAGCGTCTCCGCGCTTCGCGGACGTGTTGGCGAATCCACAAAGCTTTACGCAGCAATTTCGTTCGTGCGCCAACACCAAACGATCCGATCTGGCTGGCTTCAACGGGGGAAGTCAGGACGGTAGGATCATCATCGGTTGCGGGCCGCATCTCGTCCATTGAAGTTAATCGTTGAGGGTTTAACCGAAGGGTTAACGTACGGTGTGCACGGTGCCGTCAATGCAGCGTTTCGCGTCTGGCCAGCGGCTTGAACAACTGACTCCACGCGGCGCTCACGAGAATGGTTGCGCATCCGCCGAGAACAACCGAGCCAACCGCACCAAATGCCGTCGCCGTCAGACCGGATTCGAATTCGCCGAGTTGATTGCTTGCGCCGATAAAAAGCGTGTTCACGGCCGCGACGCGTCCACGCATGCGGTCCGGCGTTTCCAGCTGAATGAGCGTCTGGCGAACGACCACGCTGATCGTGTCGGCGCCGCCCGATATCGCCAGCAGAAGCAGCGAGACAGGAAACGAGCGGGAAATCCCAAACGCCGCAATCGCAGCGCCGTACACCGCGACGGCGATGAGCAGTTTCCTGCCGACCCCGCTGCCGATGGCGCGCCGCGACAGCATGAGCCCGACACAGAGCGCGCCCACCGCAGGCGCGCAGCGCAGCAAGCCCAGACCTTGCGGCCCGACGTGCAGAATCTCTTTCGCGTAGACCGGCAGGAGCGCCGTGGCGCCCCCAAACAAGACGCCGAAGAGGTCGAGCGAAATCCCGCCGAGCAAGAGCGGATGGCTCCAGACGAAGCGCAGACCGGCTAGCACGGTGTCGGCCGTCACGGGTTCGCGCGGCGACGCCACGTGGTCGTAACGTATCAGGGCATACATCGCGGCGCTCACGCAAAAGAGCGCCGCGCAGGTGAAATAGAGCGCGTTCACGCCGGTTGCGAACAGCAGGCCGCCCAACGCCGGCCCCGCTATGACACACACCTGCTGCACGACGGTGCTGAGCACCATCGACCTTGCCAGCAGGCGCTGCGGAACGAGCATCGGCAACAGTGCCTGTTGACCCGACATCTGAAACGGCCGGATGGCGCCAAGCACGAGCGAGAGACCCAGCAGCAGTTCGCGAGTCACTGCATGCGTCATGGAAGATACGGCGAGCAAGGTGCCGATGGCCGCCTGGGCGGCGAGGCAGATCGCGACCAGTTGGCCGCGATGCATGCGATCGGCGCAATGCCCGGCGACCAGCGTAGTCGCGAGCCCGGGAATGAATTGAAAGAGTCCGACGAGACCGAGATACCAGGCACTCGATGTGAGGTCGTACATATGCCAGCTGATCGCGAGCATGAGCATCTGCTGGGCGGTGATGGAACCGACGCGCGCGATCAGGAAGCGCGTGAGCGATGCGTGCCGCAGCAAGGGCATCATGCCGGTCGACGCCTCCAGCGGCGGCGGGGACGTTTCGTTAGCGTGGCTCATAAGGACTTCCAGCCATGCACGTGGTCCACGTGCAGGTGATTTTTAGAAACTTCTTCTGGCATAAAGCAGAGGCTACGGAAGGCCGATCCTGTCCGGGTGTTGCGCTTCAGGCTCGGTCTCGTTGACTTTCGGCGCCCATTTCCGCTGGAGCAGTACCACGGTGCTTGTCGCGCCCAGAATGAGAAACACGAAGATGGCCAGCATGGGCAGCGTGTAGCTGCGCCCGACATGCAGCAACCAGCCGGAGAGACTGGCGGATACGCCACCCGCAAGGCTGGTGGCCACCTGCTGCAAGCCCGTATTCAGGCCCACCGCCGGTTTGGGAATCAAGGTGAGCTTGACGAGCGCGAGGTTGTTCGCGGTCACGAGGCCCAGCAATGAAAGAGACACGATATTCCAGAACAACGCCATTTGCGGCGAGCGCGAATAGGCGCCCATTAACACCGTCGTGCCGCTGATAAAGCCGGCCACGATAAACGCCTTGCGCACCACGACCGCATCATGGCCTCGCGCGATCAACCGGTCCGCGGCCCAACCCGCCAACGCGGCCACGACCGCGATGCCAGCAAAGCTGAAGAACGTATACAGCCCCGACTGCCGCAGCGAGAGCCCGCGCTGCTCCACCAGATACGCCGGCATCCACGTCATGCAATAGAACACGAAATAGCTGTAGCAGAAGTTGGTGATCAGCCCGCCCCACACCACCGGGCTCGACAGCAGGTTGCCAAGCGGCACCGAGGCCGCCCGGCGCTTCGCCACCGCAAGCTCGGCTTTCGACGGGAAATCGTTGTTGAGCATCAGTTGCCACGGCAGCAGCCACACCAGGCCGGCAAGACCCGTCACGACGAACATGGTCTTCCACGAGCTGATGGCGATGAGCCACGCCGCGATCGGCGCACCGAGCGCCGGCCCCATCTTGCCGCCAATCGAGTAGATGCCGAGCGCCGTGCCCTTGTGGGCCTCGTCGAAGTTATTGGCGAGATAGCGATAGGTGGCGGGCACCACCACCGCCTCGGCAACACCGATCAAGAGGCGCACGAGGATCAGCGCGGAGAGCGTGGTCACGACACCCGTTGCCGCCGCCGCGAGACACCACAGCAGGAAGCAGACCGTATAAGGCCATTTCACGCCATAGCGGTCGACCACCCAGCCCATGGGCATCTGCAACAGCCCGTAAGACCAGAACATGGCGGAGCCGAGCCAGCCGCGCTCGATGTGCGTCAGTGCGAATTCGTGCACGAAATGACGGTCCGCGAGCGCCGCCGACATGCTCGTTCGGTCTACGAAGGAGATCATCAGCCCGAGCGCGAGCAGCACGAGAATGCCCCAGCGATTCTCCGTGCGCGCCGCTTTTCGTACTGTGATCTCCACCCGTCGTCTCCGATGACTGCCCGGCTCAGCCCAGGCTGCCGGTCACGTCGTCGAACAACTCGTCGACCGTGAGACGGTGCGGAATGATCTTCTGGTCGAGCGCCCAATCGACCGCCAGTTGGAGCCCCTTGCGGTTCGCCTCCAGCCCGATCGGCGGGAAAATGGCCGGCACGCCTTCGGCGAGCGAGCGGCTTTCCGCAACCATGCGATACAGCTCGCGAACGATGTCCGGGCGCTCCTTCGACAGATTCTCATGCACCACGAACATATGGTTGATCGGCACGACGCCCGTGAGCGCGAACCAGTCCTTCGCGGCGGCATGCGCGTCCGGCACCAGCGTGCGCACACGCTCGTCCTTCGGCATGTCTTCGCCGAGCAGCGCGGCTGCGAGTTCGCCCTTGAGCATCATCTCCGGAATCGACGATCCGGCCGGCAGACGCTGGCAGTTTTGCGGATCGTTGTACTCGGCCAGATGCCCGTCGCCCAGCGTCATCCATGTCACCTTGTCGAGATCCACGCCGTATTCATGGCGCAGGATGCCGCGAATCCAGAGCGCGGTCGTTTGCGTGTAGGTACGCACGCCGACTTTCTTTCCTTCGATATCCTTGGGATCCAGATGACCGAAGTCGATATTGAAGCCCGCGCAGTGATGCTGGAAGCGCCCCGAAATCGGCGCCGGCAGCAGGACGTAGGGCTTGCCATAGGCCTTGGCCTGCAGGAACGTGACGATCGCCAGTTCGCCCGCGTCGAACTTGTTCTCGCGCACCATGGCCTTGAAGCCGTTGTGCGCAGGGGTCGGCCCGCAGAAGTCCAGCGTCACGAGATCCGACGCCACGCGCCCGTCGCGCATTGCCTTCGTCACTGCGTATTCGGCCAGATTGGTGCGCAACGTCGGCACGCCGGTCAGCGTCGTTGTCATGAATGTCTCTCCTTATGCTTGTTTCTTGAAATCGCGTGTTAATGCCGAACGAAAGCCGAATTACAGCCGCACTTCGATGAGGCATGGACCCGGCTCGCGGGTCGAATCGACCATCGCCTTGTAGAAGTCCTCGGCCGTCTCGACTGCCTTGCCCGGCACGCCCATGCTCTTCGCCATCGCGAGCCAGTCGATGCGCGGCTTGTCGATGTCGATCATCGAGAGCGCGCGTTCGCCCGGCGTGCCCGCGCCCATGTTGGCGTACTCGGCCTTGAGAATCGCGTAGCTGTTGTTGGCGAAGATGATCGTCGTGACGTTCAGCCCTTCGCGCGCCTGGGTCCACAGCGACTGGATCGTGTACATCGCGCTGCCGTCGCCGACCATGCAGAACACGCGCCGGTCCGGGCACGCGAGCGCCGCGCCGGTTGCCACGGGCGTCGAATAACCGATCGAGCCGCCCATGTTGTTGATGAGATCGTGCGGCCGCGCGCCCATGGTCAGGCTCATCGATTCACGGCCCGTGGTGAGCGATTCATCGACGACGATGCAGTGCTCGGGCAAGGCGGCTGCCAGCGCATGGGCGATGCTCGTGGGATTGAGCGCGCCCGTCGGCACCGGGGTTTCGATGCGCGGTTGCAAGAGCGCTGTCGCATCGGTAGCGCCCAGTGCCTGCAGCAGCATGTCGAAGGCGAGTTCGCTGTCCTCGTCGGCCTCGACGAGCGCGTGCACCAGCGTGCCCTCGGCCTTGAGCAGGCTCGGCTTGTCCGGGTAGGCGAAGAACGCCACCGGCTCGGTGGTCTCGACCGTGACGATGTGCTTGAAGTCCTTGAGAAACGCCATGGCCTGCGGCACCGCGTACGGAATGCGCGCAATGGGCACGCGGCCCGCGCCGCGCTCGATGCGTGCGGTGAAGAACTGCGAGCCCAGCCGCGCGCCGGTGGCCGCGGCCACACGGCCGGCCTTCTCGAGCGCCGCGCCGCGCGTCGCCTTGTTGGCGAGAATGAACAGCGTCGGCTCGCCGGAGCGCAACACCCGCGCGACGTGTTCGATACGCGCGGCGCCCGGCGTCTTGCGACGCGTCACGGCCGCCGGCGGCAGCACCGGCTCCGCTTCCGTGCGCTGCCACGAGGTGTCGCCCGGCAGGATCAAGCTGGCGATCTGCCCCGGGTGCTCGCTGGCCTTGGCCACGGCTTGCGCCGTGTCCCACGCGATGGTGTCCGCCGATTCGGCGCGGCGCACCCAGTGGCTCAGCGGCCGCGCGAGGCCCTCGATATCCGACGTGAGCGGCGGGTCATACTTGAGATGCGACACCGAATGCTCGCCGATGACATTGACCATGCCCGACGACGCACGCTTCGCGTTATGGATGTTCGCGAGGCCGTTCGCAAGACCGGGGCCCAGGTGCAGCAGCGTCGAGGCCGGCTTGTCCTTCATCCGGTACCAGCCATCGGCGGCGCCCGTGGCGACGCCCTCGAACAGGCACAGCACGCTGCGCATCCCCGGATTGTTGCCGAGGGCCGCCAGGAAGTGCATCTCCGAGGTGCCGGGGTTGGCAAAACAGATGTCGACGTCCTGATCGACGAGGGTCGCGACGAGACTTTCGGCGCCGTTCATCAGTAGCCTGCCATATCGCGAGCGAGACCGACCACGCCGTACGTGCGCTGCGGCGCCGACATCAGGAAGCGGTAGCCCTCTTCCGAGAGGCGCCGATGATTCTTGGCCGTCACGTGCGGGTGGCCCACGACCACGTTGTGCTTCTTGCAGGTCTCGACGATCTGGCGCATGGCGTCGATGACTTCGGGGTGCTCGTACTGGCGCGGAAAGCCCAGTTCCTGGCTGAGGTCGCCTTCACCGATGAGGATGAAGCCGATGCCGGGCACATTCGCGAGCATGTCGTCGAGGTTCTCGATCGCCTGCGTGCTCTCGCACATCAGACCCACGAGAATCTCGCCTTCGGGCACGAGCGGCCACACGTCGGCCTTCTTGTAGTAGTCGGCCATGCTGAGGCCCCAGTAGCGCGCCGCGTTGGCCGGACCGTCGCCGCGCACGCCCTTCGGCTCGTACAGCGGCGCGTGCTTCGGCCGTGCATAGCGGCACGACGCCACTGCGTTATAGGCCTGCTCGACCGTCGCCACGTGCGGCCAGATCACGCCGTAGGCGCCGCGATCAAGCACCTGCTTGGCGAAGCTCTGGTTCATCTCCACGCCATTGGCGGGAATGCGCGCAATCGGCGTGACCTTCGGCGCCACGGATGCGGACTCGGCGATCTGCTTGCGGCTGAGCATGTATTGCAGCGCGTCGCCGAGCGCGGCCACGTCGTACGGGTTGTGCTCCATCTCAAAGACGAGCCCGTCATAGGGCGAATCGCTCATTTCGATGGCGGTCTGCTTGTCGAGCTTGGCGAAGGCGGCATGCGCGGCCTTGCCCGACTCGAACGCGCGGATGATGCTGTTCAGACGATTGGTGGACATGGGAATCTCTCTTTCTCGCTGCGCGTGCGCCGCGGCAGTCGCGGCGCACGCGCGGTTGGCAACGTTCGATCAGGCCAGGGCCGGGTACAGTTTCTGTGCGGTCTTGCCGAAAATCCAGGCGCGGTCTTCCGCACCGAGGCAGGCGAGCCCTTCTTGCGCGGTGGCAAGAATCTCCGCGAGCGTACCGGGCGAGGTCGGGAAATTCGAGCCCCATGCCATGCGCTGTGCGCCGAAGGCTTCGACCACGCGCGGGAAGAACGTCTCCGCGCTGGCCTTTTCCTTCTTCACGTCGCCGAAAATGCGCGGCGTGAGCTTCATGTAGAGGTTCGGCAGATCGGCCAGTGCGAAGAGGCTCGCGGCATTCGCGTACGGCGCGCCGTCGAGCACGTCGGGGCGGCCAAGGTGGTCGAGAATGATGTTCACGCGCGGAAACTTCTCGGCCAGCATGCGGACCTGGGGCAGACCGATCGGCCCCGTCTGGATGCACATCGGCAACCGCAGTTCCGCGAGCATTTCCCATGCCTTGAAGGACTTGGGATTGTCCAGCTCGCTCGGATCGAAGTCCTTGGTCGAGCCGCCCGTGAAGATGCGCAGACCGGCAAGACCCTTGTCGGCCCAGCCCTTGATCACGGCGGGCACGTCGTCGGCCAGCATGTCCACGGAGCCCACGGCCACGAGCCGGTCCTTGTACTGGTTGCAGCCGTCCACGACGTAGCTGTTGTCGAAACCGTAGGTCGTCGACGAATGCACGACAGCGGCCTTCGAAACGCCGGCTTCGTCCATCGCATTGATCAGCGCCTCGACGGTGTTGGGGCGCTCCTGCGACCAGTCCGAGCGCTTGCCGAACAGCGGCGCGGGCGGGTAGCGCTTCTCATCGTCCGAGATGATGTGAGGATGAATGTCGATGAAGTTCATGATGTCCGTTCAGCTATCGGCTTCGTTACAGACCCTTGGCCTTGAGGTGCGCGTCGAGGCGCGGATAGACGCGGCGTGCATTGCCTTCGAAGATCGCGTGGCGGTCCGCGTCGCTCAGTGCCGTGCAGGCGTCGACGTAGCGCTTGGTGTCGTCGAAGTACTCGCCGGTGTTCGGATCGCGGCCGCGCACGGCGCCGATCATTTCCGAGCCGAACAGCACGTTGCTCGTCGGCACGACCTTGGTGAGCAGCTCTACGCCCGGGTGGTGATACACGCAGGTGTCGAAGAAGATATTGTTCAGCAGTCCTTCGAGCGGACGGTCCATCATCTCCAGCGACATGCCGCGGTAGCGGCCCCAGTGGTAAGGCACCGCGCCGCCGCCGTGCGGAATCACGAGGCGCAGCGTCGGGAAGTCCTTGAACACATTGCCCTGCAGCAGCTGCATGAAGACCGACGTGTCGGCGTTCAGGTAATGTGCGCCGGTGCCGTGATGGCACGCGTTGCACGAAGCGGCGACGTGGATCATGGCCGGCACGTCGAGATCGCACAGCGCCTCGTAGAGCGGATACCACTCGCGGTCCGTCATCGGCTTGCCGGTCCAGTAGCCGCCGCTCGGGTCTGGATTCAGATTGCAGCCGACGAAGCCCATTTCCTCGACGCAGCGGCGCAGTTCGGCAACCGAGTTCTTCGGCGGCGCGAGCGGCGACTGCGGCAGCTGGCAGACGGGCACGAAGTTGTCCGGGTAGATGTCGCACACGCGGCGCACGAGGTCGTTCGAGACCTCGGCCCACTCGAGGCTCGTGCGCTCGTTGCCGAGGTGGTGGCTCATCAGGCCGGCGATCGGCGAGAACAGCGTGAGGTCGCCGCCGCGCTCTTTCTGCAGGCGCAACTGGCCGTTGCCGACGCCTTCGCGGATCTCGTCGTCGCTGACGTGCGCGCCCGCAAGCGGCGGCGCGTTGGCCGGATCGTTGGCGGCGGCGATCTGTTTGGCGCGCCAGTCGCGGAACGAGGCAGGAACAGTCGTGAAGTGACCGTGACAATCGATGATCATGTTTTCTTCCGTACGGAGTTCAGCGCAACCTTCAGGCGCGGGGGTCGACGAACAGTTCGTTCATGCTCATGCGGCGCGGCGTGAGGCCCTGCTTGAACGCGGTCGCTTCGAGCGCTTCGATGGTCTTGCGGTTTTCCTCGATGCCATAGGGCAGCGGGTCGCGGCCAACGATCTTCTGCAGTTCTACATACTTCTTGTTCTTCTTGTCGGTCAGTTCGCCCGCGTCGAGCTTCGCGAGCCAATCCTTCTTGGCCTTGTCGAACGCGTCGTAGATCGATTTCGCGACCCATGGATGCTCGGCCAGCACCGAATCCTTCACGACGATGGTGCCGTGCATCGGGTAGACGCCGGTGCGCGCGTAGTACTCGGCTTCGAGTTCGTCGGCGTTCGGGAACAGGTCCGGGTAGTTCGCTTCGACTTCCTTCCAGCCGCCCGTCGGGTCGCCCGTGCGGCCAATGCCCGCGTTGCCATGAAAGCCCGCAACGAGTTCGCCCGTGGCCATCATCTCGGCGAGCGACGTGCCGGCCGGCGCATGAATCACGTTCGGCGGCAGCTCGAGTTGCGTGACGTGCTCTTCGTCGTCGACCACCCACGTCACCTTCGACGAATCGAGACCGAATTCGTCCATCAGCACCTGACGCGTCCACGCACCGGTCGTCACCGAATAGGCGCGCACGCCGACCTTCTTGCCTTCGAGGTCCTTCGGCGTCTTGATGCCGGCATCCGGGCGCACCAGCAGCCCGGAGTGATGGAAGCGGCGGACCACGAAGATCGGCAGCGCAACGAAAGGCGCCCCATAGGCGCGCGCGATGATGTACGTGGTCGGCGCCAGTTCGCACACATCGAATTCGACATCGCGGACCATGCGGCGGAACGCGCCGATTTGCGGATGAACCGTGATGTATTCGGCGTCGACGCCTTCGATCGGAATGGAGCCGTTACGGATGGCAGCGGTGTGCGGATGCTCGGCGATCGCGAGCTTGAGGTGGACTTTCTTGGTCAATTTAGTCTCCTTGGACCTGGACAATCGATTCAACTTGCTTCGCGTCGCTGTTGCGTGCCCACTGAGGGAAAGCGGCGTGGCTGCTCAGGTGATCTCGTTGGCTAGATGATCTTTCCGCGCCGGTTTTCCGTCTATTGAATTAACCTGCGGGTGACTTAACCATTCGGTAAAGGCCCCGGTGGACGCAATGGCTGGATGCCGCGACAGGCCTGAATCGAAGGGGTGGCTGCGCCTCGAGGCTCGGCTTCGAGATTGAGGCTTTGGTTACGTTGAGCGAATGGCTAACGGCGGCTTTTCAGGCCGCTCAGTGCGTCTCGATGCGTCTCGATGCGTCTCAATGCGTCTCAGTCGGCAGCTGTGGCCGGCCGGGCTTGACCGGCTGCACCATCGCCCGCGCGGCGGTCCCCGCCCCCGTTCTCAGCCGCTCTGCGGCCTCCTCGAGGCACGCCACCATGAGTTGCGCGCTGGGCGTCAACCCGCGATTGCGATTCCACAGCACGCCCGCCGGCCGCAGCAGGCGGGGCAGGCTTAACGGCAGCGTATGAAGCGGCTGGGCCGTATCGCCGCCCGGCGTGCCCGCCATCACCGCAATGAAGTCCGAAATCTGCAGATGCGCACGCGCAACGTGAATCGAGAGCGTTTCGATGTAGTTGTTGGTCAGCGGCACGTCGTGCGCTTCGAGCACGCGCTCGAGCGGGTCGCGCAATATCGAGCCGAGCGGCGGCAGTATCCAGGGAAAGGGACGCAGATCCGCCCAGGTCAGCGACTTCCTGCGGGCCAGCGGGTGATGGCGGCCCGTCATCAGTGTCACGGGCTCCTCGAGCAGCTCCTTCTCTTCGAAGCTGCCGAGCGTATCGGGTGGCGGCAGACGCCCCACCACGAGGTCGAGATGGCCTTGCCAGAGTTCGGGCAGCAGCAACGCTGTCGTGCCTTCCGTCACCATCACGTTGGTGCCCGGCGAGCGCTGCTTCAGCAGGCTCAGCGCCTGCGGCAGCAGCACCGAGGCCGAGGCGGGCAACATGCCGATATGAATCTTGCCTTCGGTTCCCGAACTCAGCGCCTTCAACTCGTCGCGCGCCTGATTCAGGATGGTCAGCATTTCGCGCGCGTGGCGAATCAGGCAATCGCCGTACTGCGTGGGCACGAGTCCCTGCGCCGTTCGTGCAAACAGCGTGAGGCCGAGACCCCGTTCGAGTTCGGCCAGCGACTTCGAGACGGCAGGCACGGTCACATGAGTGACGTCGGCCACCTGGGTCAGGTTGCGGTATGTGTCGATCGTCACGAGCAGGCGCAGGTGCCGCGCCTTCAGGTTGATCTGCAGGTACCAGTCGAGAGCGGACACGTCGTGGTCCTCCGCGGTTTCACCAGCTCGTTAAAGCAGTATTCCAGGGCGGCGAAAAACCGTTGAGTGCGTTCGCCGCCGGATCCTTCAGGTCAATCCTTGGGCTCGAGCGCGTGCAGCGTCATGCCAAGCGAAATCGAGGTGAAATAGCCCACCGTGACCAGCAGTTCCGCAATCACCGCACGGCCCAGTCCCGCGTCGTAACGGTCGAAACGCGTGTCGTCGATCGCGCCGCCCGCAAGGATGTCGCAGACCGCATCGCAGACGAGGCCAAGACGATCGTCGCCTGCCTCGGGCCGGCGCTTCTCCAGAATCGCCGCGACCACCGCCTCGGGTACGCCCGCCTTCAACGCATGCCGGCGATGATTGGCGATCACATAGGGTGCATTCCAGAAGACGGCGGTCGACAGAATCGCCACCTCGCTCTCCGCCTCGCTGAGCACGGGCGAACGATCGACGTGTGTGCCGATGATCTCCATCCCGCCAGCCAGGTTCGGGTTGTGCAGCCAGATGTTGAACGGTGTGGGGATACGCCCCCGCCCTTCGCCGAGCCGCGCAATCACTTTCTTCTGATCGTCCGTGGCCTTGTCCGGATCGATACGTTCAAGCCGGTTCTTCGTCATTCCAGTTCCTTCCATGTTCAATATGAATTCGCGGCGTGCCGCGCACCAACACTCACAATGGCGCGTAGAGTTTTCCGCGAACCAGTAGCACCCCGCATGAGCGACAAACCCAGCGAATCTCGTTGTCGCGCGTGCGCCAAAGAAACCGGAAGTGGCACTTGTGCAAGGCACCCTCTCGCATCGTCTCGATCGCCGCTTTAAAAGAGGCTGCTCGGCCAGGGAATATGGATGATCTGGTCGAACACGCCGTAGATGAGCGCCGTCACGCAAGCCGCGAGAATCAGGCTGAGCTTCCACGACTCGCCGCCCTCTATACGCATGAACGCCACGATCATGATCGGCACCGTGGGGATCATGCCGATCAGGGACATGCACGCAAGGAACGCCACGAACCAGCCGAAGAAGCGGGCGGCCCGGATCAGCGTCACCTTGTTCGAGAGCTTTTCGCCGTGATCGCTCGACACGTCCATGTGGATGCCGCCGCCGGCCTTCGTCGAGCCTGCCTGCGCCGGGATGACGAACACCTTGTAGGCCAGACTGAGCGTGCCGGCGATGACGAGGATGCTCGCAATGACCGTCGGCCCGATTCTCGCCATCAGCAGCCAGCCCTGCGCCGTCACCAGCATGTAGCCCCCGAGGCCGATGAAGAACACATAAACCAGGTCTTCGAGCTTCAGCACGATCTTCCCGCTCGGCCGCATGCGCGCGAGACCGCCGCTGCGCAGCGCATTGAACAGCGGCTTGAAGAAGACCAGCGCCGCGAGCGTGAGCAGCACCATGACGACCGGGCGCGTGAGCCAGTCCGTGCCGTAGCGCACGAAGGAGATCGTCATGTAGCGCTCCATCAGCGTACCGAGCACGAGACCCAGGATCAGCGGCGGCCGCGCCCAACGCAAGCGCTTCATGGTCCAGCCGACCACCCCGGCGATCAGCAGGACGAACAGATCGCCCCAGCTGCGCGAGCCCTGGAAAGCGCCGACGTAGATGATCGGCATGATGACCGGAAGGATCAGCGTGTAGCGCAGCGTCGAAATCTTCGCGAATTGCCCGCTGAGCAAAAAGCACAGGCCCGCACCGAAGATATTGGCGAGCGCGATGGACCACACCATCGAATAGGTAAAGTCCAGATGCCTGGTCAGCATGTCGGGGCCGGGAATGAACCCGTGCACCATCATCGCCCCAAGCAGGATGGCCTGTGCGGCGCCGCCCGGCACGCCGAACGACAGCATCGGCACGAGGCTGCCGCCTTCGCGCGCGTTATTCGCCGCTTCCGGCGCGATCACGCCGCGCACGTCGCCCGTCGTGAAGGATTCCTTTGCACCCTTCGAGGTCTGCAGCGCGTGACCGTAGGCGATCCAGTCCGTCACCGCACCCGTGATGCCCGGCACGACCCCGAGGATCGCGCCCAGCCCGCCGCAACGCAGAACGAGGAACCAGTTGCGCAGACTGTCGGTCACGCCCTGCCGCATGCCCTCGCGCGAGCTGAATTGCACGTTGTCGGCGATCGCGGTACGGCGGATCGCGAGTTCGCACAACTCGGGCAGCGCGAAGATGCCGAGAATGATCGGCACCAGCGGAATGCCGTCCTGCAGGTAAAGGAGGTCGCCTGTCCAGCGCATTTGTCCGGTTTCGACATTGGTGCCGATCATGCCGACGAGAATGCCGAAGCACGCCGCGACCACGCCCCTGAGCGGCGCGTTGCCCGACAGCGCCGACACCATCGACACGCCGAAGATCGTGAGCCCCAGCATCTCCGGCGTGCCGATCGAGAGAACGAACGGGCGCACCAGCGGCAGCGAAATCGCCAGAATGATGGCGCCGATCAAACCGCCCATCAACGAGGACGTATAGCAGGCGCTCAACGCGCGCGACGCTTCACCGCGCTTCGTCATCGGCAACCCATCCAGCACGGTCGCCTGTGAAGCCGCATGGCCCGGCACGCCGAACAGCACGGCGGGGATCACGTCCGAAGTCGTAATGACCGACGCCATGCCGAGCAGCATGGCGAACGCCGCATACGGGTCCATCGTGTAGGTGAACGGCACCAGCAATGCAAAGCCCGTCAGCCCTCCGATGCCAGGCAGCAACCCGATCGCCAGTCCGACCATGACGCCGAAAACGAGGAAGATCAGACGGTTGAATTGCAGAAGCGTCGACAGCGCATGGCCTGCTGCCATTACCGTTGCGTCGTTGAAAAATTCCATGCGTCATCCTGATGAAATGGCCGGAGTCTTCGACCTCGTTACGCGCTCAGTCGACTTCAGTCGGCAAGCGACGAATACAGCACCTTCGCCGTGCGGCCCCAGACCCATGCGCGCTCTTCCTCGCTCAGCGCCGCGAAACATGCGTTGCCCTGCTCGATCAGCTTTTTCAGCGGCCCTGCGGAGGCCGGATAGTTCGAGCCGAAGGCAAGATGATCCGCGCCGAATACCTTCGCCAGTTGCGGGAAAAACGCTTCCGCCCCGCCCGGCGCGGCCTGCGCGAGATCGAACGTTTTCGGCGTGATCTTCAGGTACACGTTGTCGTACTTCGCCAGAGCGAACAGCGCCGCGCAGCGCGCATACGGAGGGCCGTCTTCGAGATCGGGCCTGCCGCAGTGGTCGAGCGCGATCTTCACCGTGGGAAAACGCGTGGCCAGTTCGGCCACCATCGACAAGCCCTCAGGCGTGGTCTGCACCACCATGGTCATGCCGATTTCGGCGCAGCGCTCCCAGATCGGGAAGGTCGCGGGATCGACGAGCCAGCTGCCATCGGTCTGATGCGTCGCGCCGCCGGTAAAGAGCCGGATGCCGCCCATGCCGTTGGCCAGCCAGTGATCGAAGGTCTTCAATGCGTCGGGCGCCATCACGTCGAATGAATAGACACCGGTGAATCGCTTCGGATCTTGCGCCACGCTGTCGGCCACATACCCGTTGTTGTGGCCGTAAGTCGTCGACGAATGCACGATCGCCGCCTTCGCTACGCCGGCCTCGTCCATCTCGGCGACCAGCTGCTCGAACGTGACGGGACGCGTCGCAGACCACTTCGAGCGATGACCGTGCTGCGGAGCGACAGGATAACGAACCGTATCCGTCGAGATGATGTGGGGATGAATGTCGATGATTTCGGGTGTCATGCGATTTAACCTCTCGGTGAACGACTGTCACGCACCCCCAGCAGGTTCATGACATTCTCTATTTCGGTGTGTGTTCAGTGCGAACTGAAAATGAGCTTGCGTGCGCTCTCGATCTGCGGTTGGGGCGTCGCGTACAGCTTTCTGACGATCTGTTCCACCGCGCTGCCGTCGATCGGATCGATTGGGTAACCTGAACGTTTCATGGCCTCGATGAACGTGGGATCCGCGATCGTTTTCGCAAAGGCCGCGCGCAGCGCATCCAGACGATCCTCGGGCACGCCCTGCGGCACCGCGATCGGCCGCCCCGCATTGAACGGCAGCAGGAACAGGTTGAACAGCGCCTTCACGTCGGGATCGGTGATATAGGTGCTCAGGTTGGGAACGTTGGTAAAGGGCGCCGGACTGTTCCAGCCGAGATGCAACAACACCTTCATCTTGCCGTTGGCGAGCATGCGCACCGGCTCGCCCTGCTGCAGGCCGTCGATCGTCGAGGCCCAGCCGTCGACTTCGCCGCGCTGCATCGCGAGATACACTTCACCGCGCCCCGTGTAGCCCGGCACGATGCTCATCTTTGCGCCCAGGTACTCGTCGAGCAGCGCGGGCAATGTCCTGTCCTCGTTCGCGAAGCCCGTCGCGCCGATATACATCTTCTTCTTCGTGAGATCGTCCGCCGTGGTGACGCCGGAGCGCGTCATGGAAACGATGCAGTACTCGACCTTGTTGAGGCTGCCGAGCCACCGCACCTTGCGCGGATCGAAGCGGTTCTGTCGCGGATCGAGCAGCGGAATATAGAGGTTATTGCGTTGCAGGAAGCCGATCACGGTGCCGTCATTCGGCTGGCGGGTCTGAAGCGATGCGGCCGCAACCATCCCGCCTGCGCCCACCACGTTCATCACGACCGCGCGGGGCTTGCCGGGAATGTAGTTCACGAAGAAGCGCGCGAACTGGCGCGCGATGATGTCGGTCGGCGTGCCGGCGTCGGCGCTCACGACGATCGTCAGGATCTTGCCATGATAGAAGTCTTCGACCGATTGACCATATGCGGGTCCGGCAATCGCCATCGCGGCAAAACAAATGAGCGCCGCGCAAGCGCGTATTGCGGTCGTGAACTTCATGGTCGTCCCTGTCTCCAGTCATGTTTCGCGATGCGCCGTCGTGGCAAGCCTGAGACCATTGCAGTCCCGTAGCGTGAATCGCGACGTCTGCGTTCAACATCGAGTGAACGCAGTGAAATTCTGCCAGCCCGTCGACAGGGAATGAATTGAGAAAATATGCCCGAGGTTTGAGCAAACGGTTAAGGCTTGCGAGGGGTTAAGGCTGGGGGCGCCCGCATGGGATTGCGGGCGGAGGGCACGATCGTTCGAAAGACGCTTACGGCTCGGCGTGGCTCTTCGCGTCGAGATGCTGTGCCGCCTCTTCGAGGCACGACACCATGAGTTGCGCGCTCGGCGTGAGGCCCCGATTGCGGTTCCACAGCACGCCTGCCGGGCGCAGCAGCCGCGGCAGGCTCAACGGCAGCGTATGGAGCGGCTGGGTGGGGTCGTTGGCGGGTGTGTCGGCCATCACCGCGATGAAATCGGAGACCTGCAGATGCGCGCGCACGACGTGAATCGACAGCGTTTCGATGTAGTTGCTCGTGAGCGGCACGCCATGCACTTCGAGCGCGCGCTCCAGCGGGTCACGCAATATCGAGCCGGGTGGCGGCAAGATCCACGGATACGGATGCAGGTCCTCCCACTTGAGGTGCTTCTTGCGCGCCAACGGATGGTGGCGCCCCGTCACGAGCGTCACGGGGTCCTCGAGCAGTTCCTTCTCCTCGAAGCTGCCGAGCGTATCGGGAGCCGGCAGACGGCCCACGACCAGATCGAGCTTGCCCTGCCAGAGTTCGGGCAGCAGCGAGGCCGTCGTGCCTTCGATCACCACCACATTGGTGCCGGGCGAACGCTGCTTCAACAGGCCCAGCGCCTGCGGCAACAGTACAGAAGCCGAAGCCGGCAGCATGCCGATATGCACCTTGCCCTCGGCGCCGGAACTCAGCGCCTTTAACTCGTCGCGCGCCTGATGAAGGATGGTCAGCATTTCCCGCGCGTGGCGAATCAGGCAGTCGCCATAGGGCGTGGGCACGAGGCCTTGCGCGGTGCGAGAAAACAGCGTGAGACCGAGCCCGCGCTCGAGTTCGGCGAGCGCCTTCGAGACAGCAGGCACCGTCACATGGGTAACATCTGCCACCTGTGTGAGGTTGCGGTAGGTATCAATTGCCGCGAGAAGGTGCAAATGCCGTGCCTTCAGGTTGATCTGCAAGTACCAGTCAAGCGCCGACACGTCGCGTACCTCTCCCGTTTTACGATCTGGTTAAGCCTGTGGCCATTTTACTCAATTGCCGCACGGTCGGGTTCGCAGGCAGGATCACGCTGCGCGTCATTGCGCATACGGCATTCCCTGTCTTTTGCCGCGCCCGCGGCGACTGTCGAATCCATCACAACGACTAGCCGGCTCAACCGGCATAGGGAGACACCTGATGACAACCCTCACTCGACGCGGCTTCTTGCGCAGTGCCGGCGTTCTCGGCCTGAGCATCGCAGCGGCCGGACTCGCCGCGCCCAATATCGCGCGCGGCGCCTCCTCGCAGCTCCGCATCGTCAGCAACCCTGGGCTCGAGAACGCCACGCTCAATGCGTTGATGGACGAACTGGGCTATTTCAGGCAATTCGGCGTGAATGCGCTGATCGTCGAGATCCCCGGCGCAACGGGCCCCTTCAATACCATCGCAGCCGGCGACGGAGACCTCTGCATGGTCTCCGGCTACAACCTGGTGTTGTCGCGCATTGCACGCGGCGCGAACGTCAAGATCGTCGGCGCAGGCATGAAGAAATGCGCACTGACGGTCTTCGCGAAGCCCGAGGGCATCCATACGCTCGCCGATCTGAAGGGCAAGACGGTTGCTGTCGGCCCGGCTCGCGGATTGTTGCATTCGCTGATGCTGCAGCTCATGAAAGAAAGAGGGATCGACGCTACGCAGGTCAATTTCGTGGATAAAGGCAGCAACGACGCGTGCCATGAAGCCGTCGTCAAGGGCGAAGTCGACGCCTGCTGCTCGAGCATTTCGCATTTGAACGATCGCGACGGGCTCGTGGTACTCGACGACGCCAACATGTGGCAAGCGCTACCCCAATGCATTTTCCAGACCGCCTATGCTTCGAACTCCGCGATCCGCGACAAGCATGAGGGCATGGTCGCCGTGATGGCGGCCTACGGCGCGCTCTACGAATTCCTGATGTCGCCGGCCTCGCGCGATGCCCTCTTCGAAGCGCGCAAGCACGCACAGAAGAAGTTCGACAAGGCATCGGCCCAGGCGATCTGGACGTTCAACGAGACGCAGCGCCCCTACTCGAAAGACCTGACGCTCACGAGCGACGACATCGGTTATCTGCAGGACATGTACATCGGTCTCGGCATCCTGCAGCAGAAACAGCCGTTCGACGCCGTGGCCGACATGTCGGCCGCCAATGCAGCCGCGCAACTGCACGCCTGAGTTCCCCGGTAATCCTCGATGAACCTAAAAAAAGCCCCAAAGACCGGATCGACGATCCGGACTTCGGGGTTCACTTGATGCAACGGCTCTGCGTGTGACCTGCTCTGTGAGTTAGAACGTGTGCCGGATACCGGCGATGACGGAGATCTGCGAGCCGCCAACCGGGGGCGTGGGCACGGGCGTAATGGTCGTCGCCGCGAGCGCGAGGTTGCCGTCGTTATGAATATGCTCGGCCGTCAGGTAGAGGAACGTCCGCTTCGACAGGAAATATTCGCCGCGCAAGACGAACACCAGCGCGCTGTTGTGCGAATGATCGTACTTGAGGTCTGCCACCATGCCGTCGACATAAACGAAGTGCGTCACGGGCACGGTGCCGGTCACCCAGAACAGGTTGCTCTTGGGTGTCGCGATGCCTTCGTCATCGCGCCGGATCCAGCCCACGCCGAACTTCGCGTCCTTGATCTTGAAGTAACCGCCCAACGTGAAGCGGCTATCCGTGAGTTTCGGTGACGTGAGACCGCCCCATGTCGCGGACGTGCCTCCATAGTTACGCTCATACGAAGTTGCCACGCCCCAGATGTGAGCGTCGTACTTGAGCATTGCCGAGTATTCGCGGCATTCGTTCGAAGGAGTGGTTTCGCCGGGGCAATTCGAGGCGGCACTGCTGTTACCGGCCACGGCATCGCGGCCGAAGCTGTAGTTCACGCCGCCTTCCAGACTGCCGAGGAAGAAGCGGTAGCTCACGGAATTGTCGGCACGCGCATTGGCGATGCCGTTATCCAGCGTGGTCAGGCCTTGCGCACCGGTGCCGAACGGATTGATGAACGAGGTGGCGAAAAAACGCATCGTGTACTGGCGACCGAACGTCAGACGACCGTACGGCCCGTCGAGACCCACATACGACTGGCGTCCGAACAGGCGTCCGCCCTGCCGGGAAGTGCCGTTGTTCGGCTGAAAGCCGCCCTGCAGATCGAAGATGGCCTTCGTGCCTCCGCCGATGTCCTCGATACCGTGAATCCCGAAGTAGGACGTTGCCGTCCCATCTCCCGTGCGAACGGCGTGCGTGGTCGCGTGCTTACCCTGGGCCACATTGTTGACGTACTCCACCCCCTGATCGATCAACCCGTACATGGTGACCGAGCTGGCACCCATGGATTGACTCTCGGCCGCGCTCTCGTCTTCAGCTTGTGCCCACGTCGGCGCAATGCTCATCAGCGCCGCGCAAGCACATATTGCGGTCGTGTACTTCATGATCGTTGCTGTCTCCTTGTATTGGGCCTCGATTCGCCTTGGCAGCAGACTGAAATCAGTCACTGCCTCGGTGTGGGCCAGCTTTTAGGTTTCTTTGTAACGCAACGAAATTTTGCCAGCGCGCCGCTGCAGGTCTATTGAGAAAAAAAGCGTCGCGCTTGAGTGAACGGTTAAAGTTCGCGCTGTGCGAGCGGATGTCGTATGGCGATGGAGTCTGAACGCGTGCCTATCCATAGGCTTCAATCAAATCGTCGCACGTACGTTCGTCCCAGGATGAATCCTGAGACAGTGAGAATGCATCGCATAGTTATTTAGGGAACCGAATTTTTTCCGGTGCATCACCGCCAGCCAGTCTTTGAATCTTTCCGGACGTTTGCGCGTAGGGTTAAGGCGTGGCGGTGAAGCTGCGATCAGCGTGATACCCGCTCATTTCCCGGACTCGACCGTGCCATTCAAGCCGGGACCATATCCCGCGTTTGCATTGGCCCGTTGTTGCGCGACGCGCGCCTCGGCACGGAGCAGACCTTCCGGGCATTCCCCCGTGCAATCGGCGAGCGGATTGTAGCCAGCCTTTTCGAGTTCTACGAGTTGCGCGCGAACCTGCTCGCGAGTGAGCGGCTCGTTCGACTGCGCGAATGCGAGCGCGGGAAGCAGAGCGACGGCGGTGGCGAAAGCGGCTTTGATCGAGATGTTCATGTTCTTACCCTTCTAACTTCAGTTTGGCCGCAGCGTTTGCTGCAGCAACGAAGTAGTATTCGACACCAGGGTAAATACTTAGGCTATTGAATTAAAACGCCGACGTGTTGAGTGTTTCGTTAAGCCAAGGCGGGGCTTGGCGGCAGGCGGAGGCGAGAGGCCGCAAGGCGTCGTCAACTACGAGGATCAGGATTCGCCTTTATTCGGCAATGCGTTTGAAACTGACGTAGTAGTCGTCGGTGTAATAGCAGTCGCTGGTCTGCTTGCGCGGTCCGCCGCATACGATCCTGCGCTGCCCGCGATCCGTCATGCCCGGGGTGCGCACCGTGTATGTGTGGTAGTAGCCGCGCGGATGCTTCGGCAGCAATTGCGCCGTGTTACGGAACAGGACGCCGTCGTCCGCGAAAGGAAAGGGGCCGCCCGCCTTGATCAGCCGCAGTGTCTCGGCCGCTTCGCCCGGCAACTGTGCCTTGGTGATGGTGCCTAGCGCGCCAGGCGCTTGCGTGCCTGATGCGGCGGGAGTACCGCTTGCGCCCTGCGCTGGCTGACCCGGCGCCTGGCTCGCGGAGGCGCCCGACGCCTCGGTGGCGTTTCGCGAACTCTCCTTGCCGCATCCGCCAAGGATCGCGCTCATGGCGACGACGCAAGGGAAAACCCACGCTCTCTTCACGAAACGACTCTCCCCGCGTTGATTGGAACTCGACGACCAGGATAGACGTAAAGGTAGCGCTAATGGCGCAGCGAATCAATGTTCGGCCGGAAACGGGCATTCGGTACACGACACCCCCGGCCGATGCGCGGCGGCCGCTCACACCCGTTCCGATGTAAGCGGCCTGGACTTGCAATCACATGATGCCTGAATGACGCGGTACTTCAACTGCGTGATGCCCTGCACTCCTGATTGATTTGACAGCGTCGTGCTTCGACATTGACCGCTCAACTCTGCCACCTACGACGACAACTGCCGGACTGCTGTTCTGCAACGGGTACACGGTATGGTCCAACTCGACCGCAGGAGGGGAATCCTGGGATGAAGCCAACGTCTCGCTCCATGAAAGACAGTGTAGGCGTAGACGCGCTGAACCAATTGCCCGAAACGAGCCCAATATCGCGCCGAGTTCGCGCAATTGGGTGGCTCCTGGTTCAGGCTATCGCTTGTGCCTACGACGGGTTGAGCGACAGCTTGCGACGGAGCCGCTCCGGAAGATCGGGATTCGCAATGAAGTGACGACCGAACGCAACCAGATCGGCATCGCCGCCCTGCAGAATCGCTTCGGCCTTTTCGCCGTCAAAGCCGCCGGCCGCGTGCCGGTTTGAAAACATCCGGCCTCCTCCAGTCGGCATGGCTATTTCAACCAGAAAGGGCCAACTAAACATTATTGAAAACTGCTCGCATGTCGCTAGCATTCATACATCGACTGCCGGATCGAATACCGGCAGCGTTTGTCAGATATGTGCGGCCTCCTGGCTGGGGAGAC
Organism: Paraburkholderia sp. EG287B; assembly: GCF_040965595.1. NCBI lineage: Bacteria > Pseudomonadati > Pseudomonadota > Betaproteobacteria > Burkholderiales > Burkholderiaceae > Paraburkholderia > Paraburkholderia sp. EG287B. Next base: position 23,490 of record NZ_JBFRCG010000007.1, on the reverse strand, counting down.
GACGGATATGCGAGTTCTGGTATTGGGTAGCGGGGTCGTCGGCGTGACGAGCGCGTACTATCTGGCGCGCGCCGGTCATGAAGTCACTGTCATCGACCGCGAGCAAGGTCCCGCGTTAGAGACGAGCTTCGCGAACGCCGGGCAGATTTCTCCGGGATACGCGGCGCCGTGGGCGGCCCCTGGCGTGCCGCTCAAAGCCGTTAAATGGATGTTCCAGAAGCATGCCCCGCTCGCCATCCGCCCGGATGACGCGGACAAGCAGTTCCAGCTCCAGTGGATGTGGCAGATGCTGCAGAACTGCACGGCGGAGCGCTACGCCATCAACAAGAACCGCATGGTGCGGCTCGCGCAGTACAGCCGCGATTGCCTGATGGCGCTGCGCGCCGAAACCGGTATCCAGTACGAAGGACGGACCGGCGGCACGCTGCAGGTCTTCCGGACGCAGCAGCAGTACGACGGCGCGGCAAAGGACATCGCCGTACTGAAAGAGGCGAACGTTCCCTACGAGTTGCTCACTGCAAGCGAACTCTCGCGGGCCGAGCCGGCCCTCGCCGCGGCCTCGCATAAATTGACCGGCGGTCTTCGCTTGCCCGGCGACGAGACAGGCGACTGCCAACTGTTCACGACCCGGCTTGCCGCTCTCGCCGCGGAGGCCGGCGTAACGTTCCGCTACAACACGACCGTCGATACGCTCGTCGTCGAAGACTGCAAGGTCGTTGGCGTGCGTCACGGAACCAGGCTCATTCACGCCGACGCGTTCGTTGTCGCGTTTGGCTCGTATTCGACGAGCTTCCTGTCAGGCCTCGTGAAGATTCCGGTCTACCCGCTCAAGGGATATTCCATCACGGTGCCTATCGTGGACGAGGCACGCGCCCCTGTCTCGACTGTCCTCGACGAGACCTACAAGATCGCCATCACGCGTTTCGATAAACGCATTCGCGTGGGCGGCATGGCCGAAATCGTCGGGTTCGACAAGCGCCTGCGCGAGGCCCGCCGCGAGACACTCGAAATGTGCGTGAACGACCTGTTCCCGGGCGGCGGCGATACATCGAAGGCGACGTTCTGGACCGGGCTGCGGCCGATGACGCCGGACGGCACGCCCATTGTCGGCCGCACCGCCGTGCCCAACCTCTTCCTGAACACGGGCCATGGCACGCTTGGCTGGACCATGTCGTGTGGTTCGGCGCAGCTACTCGCCGACCTGATTTCAGGTAGAAAGCCCGCTATCGAGCACGACGATTTGAACGTGTTCCGTTACGCCAGGGAGCCGGAGGCCCCGGCGGATTTCGCGCTGGATTAGTCAGTACTGCTGGTGGAGTGGTGAGCGTCGGCCGACGCTCACGTTTGAATCAGTGCGAAGACGGAGCGAACGCTTCGAAGTACATCCGCTCCAGTGTGAGCGTGATGCCGAACTGCGAAGTTTGCCGCAGTCCATTGGCGCCATAGAATTGCAGCTCTCCGCGCTGGCCGACGACGATGACCTCCTGGGCGCCGCCCTCCAGGTACGCCCTGACCCGCGCGCCGATGTCATGTGCATACTTGCGGTCGAGGAGCACCTCGACGCACAGATCCGGCACAAACGGAACGGGATCGTCCCGGTCAAACCCTTCCCACTTTTCAGGCGGCATCCAGACGACGTCGGGTACGCGGATGCCAAATGACGGCGTCGCCACGGCAACCGACATCGCCGCCACGTGACCGATCTGCTCGGCGATCTGGCAGTACACGTCGGTGAGAACGATCTGCCGCCGTGCCGAGGGTTTAGGATGCGGCACCGCTTCACCGCGGCCATCGAGTTCACAGCATTCCCACGCCCCGGAATCTGCGCTGGGGTGCATCCGACGCCAGGTCGCTACCAGCCCGTCCTGCTCGAGAAGAGTCGACACAACCACAAGCCTCCGATAGGGGAATTCTCTAAGGGTATTCCCTTTGTCGGCCGGTGAAAAGGCGTTGTTTCTGTGCATTGCACAATAAACTACCCGGTGTGGATGGATCCGATCTTGTGCCCGTTATCGGGCCATATCGGATGGTCCGACACTTCAGCGCCATGCTGACGCTGCGGCCGAATCTGACTGGCGTGCGTCTTGATTGTGCAACGCGTCAACATCGCCCCAAAGGGTAAGATCAGCGTCGGGTATTCAGCTTTTGCCGAAGCCGCATTCTGCGGGCGCGTCGTTGAAGTGTTACCGTAAGGGTTTGTCGAGTGCGCCCTGGCGCTTGAACACGAGAAGTGCAATGGAAATCGATGCGGAGACTTTCCGGCGACTGCGCCGTCTCGCCCCCGTCGTTGACGACATACTCAACGCCGGGGAAGTTGAACATGCGGGCCAGGCTGTGAATCTCGCGGCACTCGCGCAACTATGCTCGACCCTCTTCGACGCTTACTGCTCGATGCATCCCGAGGAGACCGCGCAAGCCAACCTCGACATGCTCGAGTCGCAAAAGTAGCGACCGGCGCCCCCCCGGGGTCACTGCGAGTCCGGATGCGCCAGGCCCGCTTCCTCGATAATCTGCTCGTATTTTTCCGCGCCGACTACCTCGCGGTACTCCTGCTTCAGCCGGATGAGCGCCTGCGCCGTTCTGGAAATCACCCCGTAGACTTCCAGCTGCTCAGCGTGCACGAGGGCCTGCCCCAAAGTCATGGCCACGTCAGTATTCCTTATTGCAGTTGAACAGCCATCAAGTCGTTGACGAACGTGGGCCGGGCGGAGGCGAACTCCATCAGGTTGACGAAGCCGTTGCTGAGCGCAAACGCTTCCAGCGCGTCCTTGCCGCTGTCAGCCTTGATGCGGCCGTAGCTTTCGACCATCGTCAGGTCGGTAATCAGGTACACCATTTGAACCTCTTCGCATCTATGGATGCCTCGAGTCGTTGTCCACTCAAGGATTCTTTCGAAGAGTACGTAGCGTCACTTAAATCGAGCTTAAACAACGCCGACATGTCGAAAGCCTTGCCTGGCCGGCGATTCGGCGGCGCACGCTGCCGCCACGGCGCTTGACGGTATGCCCTTGTCGATGAGAGAAGTTAAGATGAGAACGAGATAGGCAACGGCTCCCGTCTTCGGGCACCAGAAAGATGGAACGAGAGACATACAAAGGCTACGATTTGTGGGGTCACGCCATCGCGCAACAGGCAGAGCTGCTGACGCCGGAGCGCTACGCGGGTGGCGGGACCATCATCCAGGGTAACAAGCTCATCTGCACTTCCGGCGTCCTCGACCTGTTCGATTCGGAGGAAGAAGCGCAGGACGCGGGAATCGCCTGGGCAAAGGCGTGGGTCGACACGCACGGTTAGCGCACAGGTGCAACGCAGGTTCCTCGGGTATTTCGATCCGCGCGTCAACGTCACAACGCTGACGCTCAGTCCGCCTCGCTTTTTTGCCAGGTCAAAAGAATCTGCTGCTTCGCCGTGATCAGCGTCGCCACGTGCTCGCTCAGCTGGTCACGGATCCTTTCGGTCGGGCCGCCAATCGAGAGACCGTACAGGTCGCCGCCGAAATCGAGAGCGACGGCCACCGCCGAAAGCTCGGGCGCGCTCTCGCCGATATTCGCGTACCAGCCTCGCTCATGTGCAGCGCCGACCTGATCGATGAACGTGGCACAGTCGGCGACCGTGGCAGCCGTGAATCGCTCGAAATGGAGCTTCGCGCAGAGTGCTTCGCGCGTCGACGCATCGAGTTCGCCGCAAATCACCTTGCCAATCGAGTTCGCATGCAACGGGCGCAGTGACCCGGGCGCGCAGGCATAGCGTACGGCCTTCTCCGATTCGACCACGTCGAGATAGATGACCTGCGTGCCATGGATCTTGCCAAGCACGATGGTTTCTCCCGTCGCGTCGCGCAGCTCGACAAGCCGGGGATGCAACATTTGCACCACCGGATCGACGGCATTGATCGCGTTGGCGAGCAGTTGCAGACGCCGCGTGGGATAGTAGCCGCCCCGCTTGCGCACTTCGTAGAGATAGCCGCGGCTCACGAGCGTGCGGGCAAGCGCGAGGCAACTCGACGACGGCACCTCCAGAAGCCGCGCCATTTCGGCGAGCGCCAGCGGCCTCTGTTCGGCGGCGAAGAGCTCGAACAGGTCGAGCGTGCGGGCAACGAGTTTGACGTCCATGGATCGGGCGTGGGTCGGGCTTGGGTCGGGCTTGGGTCGGGCATTCGATCGCAAGGCGGCGCGATCCCCCTTGCACGGTTCAGTAAGACTTCGGCAGCCCGAGCACCTTCTCCGCGATGAAGCACATGATCATTTGCGGGCTGACGGGCGCGAGCCTTGGAATCATACACTCCCGCAAATAGCGTTCGACGTGGTATTCCTTCGCGTAACCCATGCCGCCCAGCGTGGCAATGGCCGTCTGACACGCCTGGAACGCGGCTTCGGCGGCGAGGTATTTTCCGGCGTTGGCTTCGGCGCCGCACGGCTCGCCCGCGTCGTACAGCGTGGCGGCCTTCATCACCATCAGGTTCGCCGCCTCGAGCGCCATCCACGCCTGCGCGAGCGGATGCTGGATCGCCTGGTTCTGCCCGATGGGACGTCCGAACACGACACGGTCCTTCGCATACTGCGTTGCGTGGCGCAGCGCTGCCTGGCCGAGCCCGACCGCTTCCGAGGCGATCAGGATGCGCTCCGGATTCAGGCCATGCAGCAGATAGTGGAAGCCCTTGCCCTCCTCCCCGATGCGGTCGTCCACCGGCACGCGCAGGCCGTCGATGAAAAGCATGTTCGAATCGACGGCCTTGCGGCCCATCTTCTCGATCTCGCGGACTTCGACGCGCGTGCGGTCGAGGTCGGTATAGAAAAGGCTCAGACCATCGGTCGGCTTCGCCACCTGGTCCAGCGGCGTCGTGCGCGCGATGATGAGCATCTTGTTCGCGACCTGCGCTGTGGAGATCCAGATCTTGCGGCCGGTGAGCACGTAGTGATCGCCATCGCGCACGGCCTGGGTTTTCAGGTGTGTCGTGTCGAGGCCGGCGTCGGGCTCGGTCACAGCGAAACACGCCTTGTCGCGGCCCTCAATGAGCGGCGGAAGAAACCGCTGCTTCTGTGCTTCGCTGCCGAACACCTGCACCGGATTGAGCCCGAAGATGTTCATATGCACGGCCGACGCGCCCGAAAGGCCCGCGCCGGAAGCGCTGATCGTGCGCATCATCAGAGCCGCCTCGGTCATGCCGAGCCCCGAGCCGCCGAACTCTGGCGACATCGCTATACCAAGCCAGCCGGCATCGGCGAGTGCGCGGTGAAAGTCGTGCGGGAAGCCACCTTCGCGGTCGCGTTCGAGCCAGTAGCTGTCGTCGAAGCGCTCGCAGATCTTTTCGATTGCGGCGACGATCGACTGCTGGTCTTCATTGAGGTTGAAATTCATGCGGACTTCCTCTCAAGGCAGAAACGAATACGGTGTTACAGCGGGAATACGCCCACCAGCACCGCGGTGAACACCATCAGCACCGTGGCGGCGAACAGGAATGGAATCGTGAACTTCTGATGCTCGGCGAGTTCCACGCCCGTCAGGCCGACGATCAGGAAGGTCGCCGGCGTGAGCGGGCTGACGGGAAAGCCGGTGGTCATCTGACCGAGGAGCGCCGCCTGCGCCATCTGCACGGACGGCACGCCCAGCATTTCCCCGCTCTTTGCCAGAACCGGCAGGATGCCGAAGTAAAACGAATCGGGGTCGAACAGCAGGCTGAGCGGCATCGAAACGAGTCCCAGCACGAACGGCATATGGCGCGCGTGATCGGCGGGCACATGCTGCACGACCACTTCGGCCATGGCATTGAGCATGCCGGTGCCGGTCATGATGCCCGTGAACGCCCCCGCCGCAAGCAGCACGCTCGCCATCATCAGGGCCGCCTTCGCATGCGCGTCGACGCGTTCGCGCTGCTGGTTCACATCCGGATAGTTGATCACCAGCGCCAGCACTGTGCCGATCATGAACATGACCATGGGATCGACGACGCCCGACACGAGTGTCACGAGCACGACCAGCGTGAGCACCAGATTGATCCAGAAGCGCTCGGGCCGGCGCAACGCGAGTTCCTCCGGCGTGAGCACGCGCGGGGTGGCGGCAATGCCGGCGGCATGCTCGCGTGTGAGGCCAAGGCGCTTCTCCTCGCGCTTGCCGAGCACGTACGCCGTGCCGAACACGAAAACCAGGCCGACGATCTGCACGGGAATCATCGGATAGAAGATCACGGTGCCCGGAATATGCAGGGCCGCGGAAGCGCGCAGCATGGGCCCGACCCAGGGAAGGAAGTTGACGCCCGCGGCCATCGAGGCGACGCACGCGAGAATCCGGCGGTCGAGACCGAGGCGGGTATAAAGCGGCATCATCGCGGGCAGCGTGACGAGGAACGTGACGGCGCCCGACCCATCGAGGTGGATAAGCAGCGCCAGCAGTGCGGAGCCCATGACGATGCGCGGAGGATGGCAGCCCACCACGCGCAGCACGCCGTTGATGATCGGATCGAGCATGCCCGCATCCGTCAGGATGCCGAAGAAAAGAATCGCAAAGACGAACATCCCCGCAACCGGACCGATGTTCTGCACCCCGTGAACGATGAATTTCGCGGTGGAGAACCCGAATCCCGCGGCGAGTGCGGCGACGATCGGCACGGCGATCAGCGCGACGAGCGGCGAGAGCCGCTTCGTGATGATCAGCGTGAACAGGGCGATGATCGCGAGCGTTCCAATTAGCGCGAGCATGAACCGGTCTCCCTGTGCGTACGACTGCTTGCCTCGTGGGTGGATGCCATTGCTGTCTCCTGCGCGGCGTTGCGTGCGCCGCCGTTGTGGTTATGTCCGGCTGCCTGTCGATGCGCGGGCTAGGTCTCGCGTGTTCGTTCGCCGAAGACCTGCGCCGCGTGTTCGTCGAGTGCCGGCGGCGCGCTCCGGTAAGTGGCCGGCGTGCGGCCCAGCTTGATCGGCGAGGCAATGCCGCGGTAGGTCCCCATCTCGACCTTCATTGCGCAGTGGTCGACGTGCGGATGCGCGAGCGCCGCCCCCACGCCGAGCACCGGCGCACAGGGCACGCCGTGGCGCACGAGCAGGTCGGCAAGCTGTGGGCCATCCCAGCCGGCGAAACGTTGTTCGAGTTCCGCGCGCAGTTCGTTCCGGTGCTGGCTGCGCGAGCGATTGTCGGCGAAGCGTGGATCGTCGGCGAGGTGCGCGACGTCGATCAGACGGCAGAGCGCCGCGAACTGCGTGTTGTTGCCGACCGCGAGGAAGATGTCGCCGCTGCCGGTGTGGAACATGTCGTAAGGCGTAATGTTCGGATGGGCGTTGCCGGTACGCCGCGGCTCCTTGCCCGAATAGAAGTAGTTGGGCGTGTGCGGGTGGAGGATCGAGAGCGCGCAATCGAACAGCGTGGATTCGACGAACTGGCCGCGCCCGCTTACCTCGCGCTCGCGCAACGCCATCAGGACGCCGAGGGCCGCATTGAGTCCCGTCACGAGATCGACGATCGGCACGCCGACGCGCAGCGGCGCGCCGCCTGCCTCGCCGTTGACGCTCATGAGCCCGGTCATCGCCTGGATCGCCGCGTCGTAGCCGGGCAAGGCGCCGAGCGGACCGTCCGCGCCGAAGCCGGACACGCGGCAATGGACGAGCCGGGGAAAGCGCGTGGCGAGCACGCTGTCGTAACCGAGCCCCCAGCGCTCGAGCGTGCCGATCTTGAAGTTCTCGACGAGGACGTCCGCCGTTTCGAGCAGCGCGAGCAGCCGTTCGCGCTCCGCCGGCTGGGTGAGATCCAGCACGACGCCCAGCTTGTTGCGATTGACGCCCTGGAAGTACGAAGCGGTCTCGCCATCGAACGGCGGCCCCCAGCCGCGCGTTTCATCGCCGCCGGGCGGCTCGATCTTGATCACTTCTGCGCCGTGGTCGGCGAGAATCTGCGTACAGTAGGGGCCGCCGAGAACACGGGACAGGTCCACGACGCGCAGGCCGTGCAGGGATCCAGCTGCTGGAGATGAAGGAGTGTCCATTTCGATCTGTACTACTGACTGATTGATGCCGATTGCTGAATTGCCAAGTGGTGTCTGACAGTGGAGAACGGGGATGTCCTGCGTTCTGGCTCAACGTGAGCGCACGCACAAAATTCACTGCGGTGAATGAATATTCACACACAGGAATACGCGAGGTCAAGCTGGAACCCAAAAAGCCGCACCAGGAATGTCCCTGGTGATGGATGGCCAACGGCCGTCGCCCTGCCGGCTTTTATCGGCGGCAAGGGGTGAGCCCGGGACAATCAGGCAAGAGCGAAAAGGCGAGGGGAAAAGTTCAGGCCGACCAGATGAGAGAGCTCTGGTGGCGGTCAGGGCAGCGATCGCTGAAACCCTTGGTGGGCCGGGTGGGGTTCGAACCCACGACGTCCTTTCGGAGGCGGATTATGAGTCCGCTGCCTGCAACCAACACGGCGTCCGGCCCACGAAGCTACGAGGCGTAGCGACAACGAAACAACGATGACGTATCAACAAAAAAGCCCGGTCTACCCAAAGGCCGGGCTTTTCGACGACAGGCCGACATACTACACGAAAGCGGGTCGGCCTGGCCATCTTGCACATGACTTCTGTGCATTAAAACTAATCAAACTCAATTCCCTTCAAGGAACGACTTGAGCTTGTCCGAACGGCTCGGGTGGCGCAGCTTGCGCAGCGCCTTCGCTTCGATCTGGCGAATGCGTTCGCGCGTCACGTCGAACTGCTTGCCCACCTCTTCGAGCGTGTGATCGGTGCTCATTTCGATACCGAAGCGCATGCGCAGCACCTTCGCCTCGCGCGGCGTGAGCGAGTCGAGCACGTCCTTGACGACATCGCGCATCGAGGCGTGCAGCGCGGCGTCGGCAGGCGCCACCGTGTTGTTGTCCTCGATGAAGTCGCCCAGATGCGAATCGTCGTCGTCGCCGATCGGCGTTTCCATGGAGATCGGCTCCTTCGCGATCTTCATGATCTTGCGGATCTTGTCCTCCGGCATTTCCATCTTCTCTGCGAGCGTTGCCGGATCCGGCTCGAGACCGGTTTCCTGCAGGATCTGCCGCGAAATGCGGTTCATCTTGTTGATCGTTTCGATCATATGAACCGGAATGCGGATCGTGCGGGCCTGGTCCGCGATCGAGCGCGTGATGGCCTGACGGATCCACCACGTCGCGTAGGTCGAGAATTTGTAGCCGCGACGATATTCGAACTTGTCCACCGCCTTCATCAGGCCGATGTTGCCTTCCTGGATCAGGTCGAGGAACTGCAGGCCACGGTTCGTGTACTTCTTCGCAATCGAGATCACGAGACGCAGGTTCGCCTCGGTCATCTCGCGCTTCGCCTGGCGCGCCTTGAGTTCACCGGCCGCCATCTGGCGGTTAGTTTCCTTCAGGTCCTTGAGCGGCAGCACCACGCGCGCCTGCAGATCGAGCAGGCGCTGCTGCTGTTCGCGGATGGCCGGAATGTTGCGCGAAAGGATGCCGCTATACACATGGCTCTCGCCGACGATCTTCTCCGACCATTCGAGGTCGGTTTCATTGCCCGGGAAACGCGCGATGAACTCCGAGCGCGGCATGCCGCACTTGTCCACGACCGTGTGAAGAATCTGGCGTTCGACCTGGCGCACTTCGTCCACCTGCGCACGCAGCGTGTCGCACAGGCGCTCGACCGTACGCGCCGTGAAGCGGATCGACATCAGCTCGTTCTGGATGGTTTCCTGCGCCTTGAGGTAAGACTTCGACTTGTAGCCTTCCTTCTCGAACGCGCGGCGCATCTTGTCGAACCACTCGCTGATGAGCGCGAACTTTTCGAGCGAGGCACGCTTGAGGGCTTCGAGCTGCGCCGCATTGGCCGTCGCCTGCGCCGCGCCGTCGTCCTCTTCCTCCTCCTCTTCTTCTTCCTCTTCGGCCTCTTCCTCTTCGTCCTCGTTCTCGATCTCTTCCGCTTCCTTGGCGTTGAAGCCGTCGGTGTCTTCGGCGTTCGGATCGATCAGGCCGTCGACGAGCTCGTCCACGCGAATCTCGTCGTTCGCCACGCGTTCGGCCATGGCGAGGATGTCGGCAATGGTGGTCGGGCAGGCGGAGATCGCCATGACCATGTGCTTGAGGCCGTCTTCAATGCGCTTGGCGATTTCAATTTCGCCCTCGCGCGTGAGGAGCTCGACCGTGCCCATTTCGCGCATGTACATGCGCACCGGGTCGGTCGTGCGGCCAAATTCGGAGTCGACGGTGGAGAGCGCGACTTCCGCTTCCTCTTCCACTTCGTCGTCCGAGGAAGCGTTGGGCGCGTTGTCGTTGAGCAGCAGCGTTTCGGCGTCGGGCGCCTGCTCGTAGACGGCCACGCCCATGTCGTTGAACGTGCTGATGATGCCTTCGATCGCCTCGGTTTCCGTGAAGTTGTCCGGAAGGTGATCGTTGATTTCCGCATAGGTGAGGAAGCCGCGCTCCTTGCCGAGCTTGATGAGCGCACGCAGCTTCGTGCGGCGCTCCTCGAGCTCCTCGACGGTGCCGGGCTGCGACGACGCAAATGCGTCTTTCAGCAGCGCCTTTTCCTTCGCTCGCCGGTCGCGCGCGCGGGTGGTCTTTTCGACCTTGCCCGCGGCGGGGGTGCTGTCTTCGCTCTGGTTTGCGTCGTCATCGACGGGTACTTCATTCAGCTTTTTCGTCATGGAGTTCGCCGTACCGGCTAGTGTCTCGACTCGCGGCTGCTGGACAACAGCCTCTTGAACCGTGGATGCTTGAGCCTCGCGCTCTGCCGCATCGTCCTCGACGGCAGGCACTTCCCTTGCACTTCTCGAACCGGACCGCTTCGTTGCCGGCTGCGTAGCGGCTTTCGCCGCACGGACAGGCGCTGCTCGCGCAGCCGAAACAGTCATCGACCTCTTCCGGGTAGCCGGTTCCGAACGGTTGGTGGACTCACTGCCCGACGACCGGGCGGAAGAACTGGCAACTGTGGCCTCTGTGACCTTGCTGGTCGGCTCCGTCGAGCCCTTGCCTGTTGCCTTTTTTCCGCCTGTAGTCTTTGCCATTGCCATTCCGCCCCTTGCTGGAAAACTGGACATTCACGGATTACCCCAACCCATTATGCCCACCCGGAAAAAACAAAAACAAACCGCTGAAAACCTGTTATTTTAGCACGCAGGGCAATAATCCCCCTGTGCGGTCCTTCCCTTACAAACCGAGCTGACGTTTCATGTCAGCCCGCGTCTGATTCAGTGACATCAATTCGGCAAGTTCCTCAGGCGTATGTCGCGACTGCCGCGAAAGCGCGTCCAGGCGATCGCAACAGGCGTCGTACCGCATTTTCAGGATTGCCGCCGTCAATTCTTCGCTCACGAGCCGCTCCTGCTCGCGGCGCTCCTCTACTGCAGCGCCATCTTCCGGATTTTTCATCAGCAAATCCCGAACGTTTTCATCATAGTCCAGAATTTCGCGAAAAATCTCCTCGAAGGTTGGAGCATTGGCCCCATTTCTCAGCAGGTCCGAAAGGAGCTGAAATTCCGCCGAGTCGCCCAGCGCCCGCGCGTGAGTAGTCACTTCCTCGAACAGCTCGCCGTGGCGCGTCAGTCCAATCAGCGCTTTTTCGGCCTCTTCTTCCAGTTGCAGCACGATGCGCGGATGCATCACGAGGTTGCGCAGCGCCTTGCGCTCGATACCGGTCACAAGGTGCCGGTCCTTGCGTGCGGGCGCCTGGCGCGCCGCCTGGGCAATGCGCGCGTCGACTTCGCACAGCGCGGCCACTTCCTCGAACGGCACGTCCAGGCGGTCCGCGAACATGTGCATGATCTGCGCCCGCAGGGCGTTCGCCGGCAGCTGCTGCAGCAGCGGCTTTGCGTCGAACAGCGCCCGGGCGCGCCCTTCCGGCTGGTCCAGTTCCTTGTCCGCCAGCACCTCGTTGAGCATGAACTGGGACAGCGGCATGGCCCGCTCGACCTGCTCCGAGAACGCCTCGGCGCCGAATTCGCGCACATAGCTGTCGGGGTCGTGCTCCTGGGGCAGGAACAGGAAGCGGATCGTGCGGTTATCGGCCGCGTGCGGCAGGCACGCGTCGAGCGCACGGCGCGCGGCGCGGCGGCCCGCCGAGTCGCCGTCGAAGCTGAAGATCACCGTGTCGGTCTGACGCATGAGCTTCTGCACGTGGATCGGCGTGCACGCGGTGCCGAGCGTCGCCACGGCGTTCTGGAAACCCAGCTGCGCGAGCGCGACGACATCCATATACCCCTCGACCACCAGAACATAGCGCTGTTCCCGGATCGCGAGGCGCGCCTCGAACAATCCGTACAGTTCGCTGCCCTTGTTAAATAGCGGCGTTTCCGGGGAATTCAAATACTTCGGCTCGCCGCCGTCCAGCACGCGGCCGCCAAAGCCGATGACCTGACCCTTCACGTTGCGGATCGGGAACATCACGCGGTCGCGGAAGCGGTCGTAGCGGCGCGCCTGGCCTTGCGCGTCCTGCTTTTCGCTGACGATCACGAGGCCCGCCTCGACCAGCGCATCGTCGCGATAATTGGCAAACGCAGATTCGAGGTTCTGCCATCCATCGGGCGCGTAGCCGAGGCCGAAGCGCGCGGCGATTTCGCCCGTGAGGCCGCGCTTCTTGAGGTACTGGATGGCGTTGGTCGCGCTGCGCAGCTGCTTGCGGTAGTAGTCGCAGGCGGTCTGCATGACATCGGAGAGCGCGGTGGTGACGGCCTTCGAGGCTGCCGGCGCATAGCCGCCCGCGCCGCCGCCGCCGCGCATGGGCGAAGGCTCTTGCGGCACGGTCAGGCCGACCGACTGGGCGAGTTGCTCGACGGCTTCAGGGAAAGTCAGTCCGGCGTGCTCCATGAGGAAGCCGATGGCGGTGCCGTGCGCGCCACAGCCGAAGCAGTGATAGAACTGCTTGGTTGGACTAACCGTGAACGAAGGGCTCTTCTCGTTGTGGAACGGACACAAGCCCATGAAGTTCGCGCCGCCCTTCTTGAGCTGCACGTAGCGACCCACCACGTCGACGATATCGACGCGGTTCAGCAGGTCTTGCAGGAACGAATGCGGAATCATCGAAGCGAGCGCGCTTGAGCAGCCGGGGCTCGCGCGGCCCTATACGTGACATACGCGTGACGTACGGGCCTCGCGGCGTCGCCCTGGGCCGGGCCGGCGCCGCGTGCGAGCCGGGTGCGCTTACTTCGAGAGCGCGGCTTTGACGAGCCCGGAAACGGCCGTCATGTCGGCGCGCCCGGCCAGCTTCGGCTTGAGCACGCCCATCACCTTGCCCATGTCCTGCGGACCGGCTGCGCCCACCTGGGCGACGGCGGCCTGCACTTCGGCGGCGATCTCGGCGTCCGAGAGCTGCGCGGGCATGTAGGCGGTCAGGACGACCAGCTCGGCGGCCTCCTTCTCGACGAGATCGGTGCGGCCCGCGGCCTCGAACTGGCTGATCGAGTCCTTGCGCTGCTTGATCATCTTGTCGATGACGGCCGTGATGCCCGCGTCGTCGAGCGTCACACGATCGTCGACTTCACGTTGCTTGATAGCGGCGAGCAGCAGACGAATCGTGGCGAGGCGTTCGCTTTCGCGCGCACGCATCGCGGTTTTCATGTCGTCGTTGATCTGGTCTTTGAGACTCATCACTCACCTGAAATACGTTGGGGTTGCTGGAATGCAAAAACCCGCCTGGAAACGCTTCCAGGCGGGTTGGCGCAAATTCGACATGGTTGCGACCACACCAGAGGACAGCGGCGGCCGCGTTGCGCGATGAAATCAGAGGCCGCGGACCGGCTGTCCACGTTGCCGCAAAATCTACGCGAGGCCCACGCTGGAACTGCGCGGCCACGCGCCACGGCTACGCCGGAATCAGTACAGCTTCTTCGGCAACATCTGGCTGCGCAGACGCTTGAAGTGGCGCTTCACCGCCGCCGCCTTCTTGCGCTTGCGTTCAGCCGTGGGCTTCTCGTAGAACTCGCGCGCGCGAAGCTCGGTCAGGAGACCGTTCTTCTCGATCGTGCGCTTGAAGCGGCGCATGGCGACTTCAAAGGGTTCGTTTTCTTTTACGCGGATGGTCGTCATTTTCCAATAACGGATCGGGGGTAAAGAAGATTGAGTATAGCAGTTCCGGATTTGCGCATCGCGTGCCGGTTTGGGGGGAAACCCCAATTCCGGCAGCCGCACCGACCGCCCGCAGAGCCTTCCCCGGCGGGGCTGCGCAGCATCAGGCAGCGCCCGGCCCGACCAGCAGCAACGGCACATGCGTGATCTCGATGGCGCGCTGGGCGACGCTGCCGAGCAGCCAGCGCGCGACACCCCGCCGGCCCTGCGTGCCGAGCGCGACGAGATCGGCCTGCCAGTCCCGCGCTTCGCGCAACACGGCGTGGGCAACGTCGTCGCGCATGCGCCCGGTGGCCACGAGCGCCGTTTCATAGGCGCGGCCTGACACGTCGAGCTGCGTGTGTGCGCTGGCCAGCGCCTTGCGCCCGAGGTCGGCGAGCGCATCTTCCAGCACCGAACCGGGCACCGGGTCGCCGGCCACGCTGCTGCGATCGACGACATAAACCGCGCGCAACGTGGCTTGCGGCTCGGCCAGCCACAACGCCGCGTCGATCGCCTGCGCCGAGGCCGGGCTGCCGTCCGTCGCCACCAGAATGCGGGCGAGCGGCGCGTGACCGTTCGTTTCTTCGTACTCCACGGGCACGACCAGCAGCGGGCAAGGCGCGCAAACCGCGAGCGCGCCCGAAACCGATCCGTCGACCCAGCGCTTCATGCGCCCCTGGTGCCGCGTGCCGACGACCAGCATGTCGGCCTGCCAGTCGCGCGCCGCATTGGCGAGCGCAGGCACGACAGCGCCTGCTTCGGCGGACAGACCGACCACCTGCCCTTCGACCAGCGCGACTTGTCCGTTGAACGCCGACATCGCGTGCTCGAGCGTGCGCTCGGCGGCGTGGAGATATTCGTCGCGCGCCGCGTTGAGCGCGCCCGTCATCCACGCATCGCCCGCGGTGTAAGCGCCGCCCGCATTCCACGCATCCGGCTGTTCGGCCGCGCAGACGATACGCACCTGGGCGTCGCGCGGCACCACGCGCGACGCGAAACGCAGTGCCTGCGTCGATGCCTTCGAATCGTCCACGGCAATCATGATTCGCCGCAGGGGCCCGCGCATTTGCACGCTGTGCTGCTGTTCCTCTCGATTCACGTTTCGTACCTTTTCCTCGTGGGTCAGGCATTCAAGCGTGAACCTCGGACGCCGAGCCAACAATGACAAGGGTCAACCGCGAGAGATTCGGCACGGCGTATCGGTCAGAAAATCAGCCAGCGCCCAGCGAATATTCGGCGGCGGCTTCCCCGGCCGCGACGCCCGAGGCCCAAGCCCACTGGAAGTTGTAGCCGCCGAGCCAGCCCGTCACGTCCACGGCTTCGCCTATGAAATAGAGGCCCGGCACGCGCTGGCTCATCATCGTCGCCGACGAGAGTTCGCGCGTGTCCACGCCGCCGCGCGTGACTTCGGCCTTCTTGTAGCCTTCGGTGCCCGTGGGGGTGAGCGTCCACTGGGCGAGCCCTTCGCCGATCTTGCGCAGCGTTTTATCGGGCAGATCGGCGATCCGCGCGTCGGCCTTCACCTGATGCGCCTCCAGCCACACGTGTGCGAGGCGCGACGGCACCCACTCGGCGAGCAGGTTGGCGATCTGGCGTTTCGTCGCGCCCTTGGCTTCGATCAGCGCCGCCCCCGGATCGTGCTCGGGCAGCAGGTTCACGCGGATCGGCTGGCCCGGCTGCCAGAAGCTCGAAATCTGCAAGACGCCGGGACCAGAAAGGCCGCGATGCGTGAAGAGCAGGTCCTCGTCGAACGCGCCGCCGGTCTTGCGCTCGCCCGTCGCCACGTGGACTTCGAGCGAAACGCCCGCGAGCGGCACATAGGGCGCCCACTCGTCCTGCGCGAACGTGAGCGGCACGAGCGCGGGGCGCGTGTCGATGAGCTTGTGGCCGAACTGCTTCGCGATGCGATACGCGAAGTCGGTTGCGCCGATCTTCGGGATCGACAGGCCGCCCGTCGCGATCACCAGCGCTTTCGCGTGGATCTCGCCCTGTGGCGTGCCGAGCGTGAAGCCCGCGCCGTCGGCGTGGCTCACCGCTTCCACCGGCAGCGGCCGGCGCCACGCCACCTGGCCCGCGTCGCACTCGGCGCGCAGGACGTCGATGATCGCCTCGCTCGACTGGTCGCAGAAAAGCTGGCCCTTGTGCTTTTCGTGCCAGGTCACGCGATGCTGGCGCAGCAGCGCGAGGAAGTCGCGCGGCGTGTAGCGCGCGAGCGCCGACCGGCAGAAATGCGGGTTGTGAGAGAGATAGTTGGCCGGGCTCGCCTGCAGGTTCGTGAAGTTGCAGCGCCCCCCACCCGAGATGCGGATTTTTTCCGCGAGGCGCGGCGCGTGGTCGATCAACGCCACGCGGCGGCCCTGCTGGCCCGCCACCGCCGCGCACATCATGCCGGCCGCCCCTGCGCCGATCACGGCGATGTCGAAAGATTCCATGGCGCGCATTCTACCTGCGCGGCGGCGGGGCTTGTCCGCGGGGAGCGCCGCTTGCCGCCCTCAACCGGCTTCGACGCACGCTGCTATACTTTTACGTTCTGTTAATTCTTGATTTAGCGACGGTTTTTGGCGGGCTCGTGCCGCGCAATGCCGTTGCCCTGCCCCACATCATGCTCGTTCTCGGCATCGAAAGCTCCTGCGACGAAACCGGCCTCGCGCTCTACGACAGCGAGCGCGGCCTGCTCGCGCACGCGCTGCACTCGCAGATCGCCATGCACCGCGAGTACGGCGGCGTCGTGCCGGAGCTGGCCTCGCGCGACCATATCCGCCGCGCGCTGCCGCTGCTCGAAGAAGTGCTCGCGAAGAGCGGCGCGGCGAAAAGCGACATCGACGCCATCGCCTTCACGCAAGGCCCCGGCCTCGCCGGCGCGCTGCTCGTGGGCGCGAGCATCGCCAATGCGCTCGCCATGGCCTGGAACCGGCCGACCGTGGGGATTCACCACCTCGAAGGGCACCTGCTTTCGCCGCTGCTGGTCGATGCGCCGCCGCCGTTTCCGTTCGTCGCGCTGCTCGTGTCGGGCGGCCATACGCAACTCATGCGCGTGACCGACGTGGGCGTCTACGAAACCCTCGGCGAGACGCTCGACGACGCCGCCGGCGAAGCCTTCGACAAAACGGCCAAGCTGCTCGGCCTCGGCTATCCGGGCGGCCCGGAAGTCTCGCGCCTCGCCGAGTTCGGCACGCCGGGCGCGGTCGAACTGCCGCGTCCGATGCTGCATTCGGGCGATCTCGACTTCAGCTTCAGCGGCCTCAAAACGGCTGTGCTCACGCAAGTGAAGAAACTCGGCACGAACATCTGCGAGCAGGGCAAGGCCGACATCGCGCGCGGTTTCGTCGATGCAGCCGTCGAGGTGCTGGCCGCGAAATCGCTCGCCGCGCTCAAGCGTACGAAGATGAAGCGCCTCGTGGTGGCGGGCGGCGTGGGCGCCAACAAGCAA
Source organism: Paraburkholderia sp. EG287B (assembly GCF_040965595.1). NCBI lineage: Bacteria > Pseudomonadati > Pseudomonadota > Betaproteobacteria > Burkholderiales > Burkholderiaceae > Paraburkholderia > Paraburkholderia sp. EG287B. The sequence goes on along the minus strand of NZ_JBFRCG010000007.1, from coordinate 6,035 downwards.
TTGCGCGAGACGCTTTCGGCGGCGGCGCAAAAGCGCGGCTTCGAGGTGCATTACCCGGACCTGTCGCTGTGCACCGACAACGGCGCGATGATCGCGCTCGCGGGTGCGCTGCGCCTCGCGCGCTGGCCCGAGCAGGCCACGCGCGACTACGCGTTCACGGTGAAGCCGCGCTGGGATCTGACCTCGCTCGCGCAGCAGTAAGCCGTTTGCCGCCGCAGAAGCAAAGAAGCCGCCCAAGGGCGGCTTTTTTGTTGACGGCGCAACCTGTGCGGCCCGCTTTACGCGGCGCGCTTGTCGTGCTCGATCACGGCGTAGGCGCTGTGATTGTGGATCGACTCGAAGTTTTCGGCTTCGAGCGTATAGGCGATCACGCGCGCATCGGCGTTCAGCCGCACGGCGACGTCGCGAACGAGGTCTTCGACGAACTTGGGGTTCTCATACGCGCGCTCGGTCACGAACTTCTCGTCCGGACGCTTGAGCAGGCCCCACAGCTCGCACGACGCCTCTTGTTCGGCGATGCGAACGAGGTCTTCCACCGGCAGGTCGCCTTCGAACTCGACGTTCATCGTCACGTGCGAGCGCTGGTTGTGCGCGCCGTACTGCGAGATCTTCTTCGAGCACGGGCACAGGCTCGTCACGGGCACGAGCACCTTGAGGAACAGGCGCGTCTGTCCGTTGCGCACGTCGCCCGTGAGCGTCACTTCGTAGTCCAGCAGACTTTCCACGCCCGACACCGGCGCCACTTTCTTCACGAAGTACGGGAACGTCACTTCGATACGGCCCGCCTGCGATTCGAGCTTCGCGAGCATCGCGGCCAGCATCGCGCGGAACGTGGCGGGTTCGAGCGGCGCCTTGTTCTCTTCGAGCAGCGCGACGAAGCGCGACATGTGCGTGCCCTTCTGGTCGGCCGGCAGATGAACGTCGAGATTCCACGTGCCGACGCTCGGCTGGACGTCGCCCGCGGCCGTCTTCACCGTGAGCGGATGGCGCACGGCCTTCACGCCGACGCGCTGGATCACGATCTGACGGGTATCGACGGAGCTTTGGACGTCCGGCATCACGAAGGCCGGGTTCATCTGATTCATGTTCTTATCCTCAAGCCGCGCCATAGGCGGCGCGCAAATAACAAACGCCGGCATGAGCCGGCGTTTGCTGGCGGAAAGCCGGGTAGGAAACCCGCCCGCCAGTTCAAATGTGAATTGGGCTGCCGCGAGGGCAACGCACCAATCAAACTATCGCGATCTCAATCGACCTCAGGCAACGCGCATCACCGACTTGCCGGACACTGCCTTGTCGAGAAAGCGCTCGCGAATCGATTTCGCGATGCCTGCTGCGTCGAGCCCACAGCCCGCCAGCAGCTTCGCCGGGTCGCCGTGGTCGATGAAGCGGTCGGGGAGGCCCAATTGTAGTACGGGCTTGATAACCCCACTTTCAAGGAGGGCTTCCACGCAGGCCGAACCGGCGCCGCCCATGATGCAGCCTTCCTCGACGGTCACGAGGTAGTCGTGCGTTTCGGCGAGCTGCTTCACGAGGTCCGCGTCGAGCGGCTTCACGAAGCGCATGTTCGCCACGGTGGCGTCCAGTTCCTCGGCGGCCTTGAGCGACGGCGCAACCATTGTGCCGAACGCGAGGATCGCGATACGGCTGCCTGCCGGCGCCTTGCTCTCGCGGCGGACTTCGCCCTTGCCCACCGGCAGCGCGGCCATCTGCTTGACGGTCGCCACGCCCGTGCCCGCACCGCGCGGGTAGCGCACGGCCGTCGGGCAGTCCTGCTGGAGCGCCGTGTAGAGCATCTGGCGGCATTCGTTTTCGTCCGACGCCGCCATGATCATCATGTTCGGAATGCAGCGCATGAACGCGAGATCGTACGCGCCCGCGTGCGTTGCGCCGTCCGCGCCAACGAGACCCGCGCGGTCGATCGCGAACACAACCGGCAGGTTCTGCAGCGCCACGTCGTGAATCAGCTGGTCATACGCGCGCTGCAGGAACGTCGAATAGATTGCGACCACGGGCTTCAAGCCTTCTGCCGCGATGCCGCCCGCGAACGTGACTGCGTGCTGCTCGGCGATACCGACGTCGTAGTAGCGATCCGGGAAGCGCTTTTCGAACTCAACGAGGCCCGAGCCTTCACGCATGGCCGGCGTAATGCCAATCACGCGCGAATCGAGTTCAGCCGCGTCGCACAGCCATTCGCCGAACACCTGCGTGTAGGTCTTCTTGGCGGGCGTAGTCGACGGCTTGATGCCTTCGGCCGGGTTGAACTTGCCGGGACCGTGATACAGGACCGGGTCGGCTTCGGCGAGCTTGTAGCCCTGGCCTTTCTTCGTCACGACGTGCAGGAATTGCGGGCCGCGCAGTTCCTTGATGTTCTGCAGCGTCGGGATCAGCGAATCCAGATCGTGGCCGTCGATCGGCCCGATGTAGTTGAAGCCGAATTCCTCGAACAGCGTAGCCGGCACGATCATGCCCTTCGCGTGCTCTTCGAGCTTGCGCGCGAGGTCCAGCACCGGCGGCGCATGGCGCAGCACGCGCTCCACGCCCGCGCGTGCGGCGGCGTAGAAGCGGCCCGACATGAGGCGCGCGAGATGGCGATTGAGCGCGCCCACCGGCGGCGAAATCGACATGTCGTTGTCGTTGAGGATGACGAGCAGCGGCACATCGTCTTCCACGCCGCCGTTGTTCAGTGCCTCGAAGGCCATGCCGGCCGTCATCGCGCCGTCGCCGATCACGGCGATGCCCATGGCGTTGTCGCCCTTGAGCTTGCTCGCCACAGCCATGCCGAGCGCCGCCGAAATCGACGTGCTCGAGTGCGCGGTGCCGAACGTGTCGTACGGCGACTCGTCGCGTTTCGGGAAGCCCGAAATGCCGCCGAGTTGGCGCAGCGTCGACATCTGGTCGCGACGGCCCGTCAGGATCTTGTGCGGATAGGTCTGATGGCCCACGTCCCAGACGATGCGGTCGCGCGGCGTGTCGAACACGTAGTGCAGCGCGATCGTCAGTTCGACCGTACCGAGGTTGGACGACAGGTGGCCGCCCGTCTGCGAGACGCTTTCGAGAACGAAGGCACGCAGTTCGTCGGCAAGCGGTTGCAACTGGCGGCGATCAAGGCGGCGCAAATCCGCCGGGTCGTCAATGGTTTTCAGCAAGTCGTACATCGTCGTTCCATTGTAGGAAAACTGGCGCTCCCGCACTTTTTCTGCGCATTACTTCCGTTTCATGCGCGTGGGCGGGTTGCGCGGTCAGCTCACCCGGTTCACCACCAGGTCAGCGAGTTCGGCGAGGCGCTGAGCGCGCGCGCCGAACGGTTCGAGCGCCGCGTGCGCGTCGGCGCGCAACTGCTGCGCGAGCGCACGCGAGGCATCAAGACCGATAATCGACACGTAGGTCGGCTTGCCGTCCTTCGCGTCCTTGCCCGCGGTCTTGCCGAGCGTTGCGGAGTCGGCGGTGACGTCGAGAATGTCGTCCACCACCTGAAAAGCGAGACCCACGGCCGCCGCGTATTTGTCGAGCGCGGCAAGGCTTTGCGCCGAAGGCGTCTCGCCCGCCAGCGCGCCCATGCGGACCGCGGCGCGCAGAAGCGCGCCGGTCTTCAGGCGGTGCATCGTTTCGAGCTGCTCGCGGGTGAGCGAATGGCCGACGCTCGCGAGGTCGATGGCCTGGCCGCCGGCCATGCCGATCGAGCCGCTGGCCAGCGCGAGTTCGCGCACGAGCGATGCCTGGTGCTGGGCACCGAGCACTTCCGAGGTCAGCGTGACGAAGGCTTGCGACTGCAGCGCATCGCCCACCAGCAGCGCCGTCGGTTCGTCATATTTGACGTGTACGGTGGGTTTGCCGCGACGCATGTCGTCGTCGTCCATGCACGGCATGTCGTCGTGCACGAGCGAGTAGACGTGGATCATTTCGAGCGCGCAGGCCGCCGCGTCGAGCGCTTCCGGCGTGGCGTTCGTGAGTTCGCCCGCCGCGTGGCACAGGAGCGGACGCACCCGCTTGCCGCCGCCCATCACGGCATAACGCATGGCGTCATGCAGCGGCGCCGGCAGCACGTCGGCAGCCGGCAAATAGTGATCGAGCGCGCTTTCGACCCGGTCGAGTACCTGCCGGGTCCATTGGTCAAATGTCATAGATCGTCGTCTCCGCCCGCTGCGGAGTCTGTCGTATTGAGGGGCACGGGCCGCAGCGTCTCGCCGTCGAGCACGCGCACCTGTTGTTCAACCTTTTCGAGCTGCTGCTGGCAAAAGCGCACGAGCGCCGCGCCACGGCGGTAGGCTGCAAGCGATTCTTCCAGGCTCAGGCTGCCGCCTTCCATGCGTGCAACGAGCCCGTCGAGCTCCGCCAGCGCCGCCTCGTAGCTCTCGGGCAGGGCTTCGCCCTCGGCCAGCCCGGCTGCGCTTTCGCCCGCGCCAGCGCGGTCTTTCGATGCGGATTTCGCCATGAGTCGTCGCCAGAATGAAACAAGGCGGACATTCTACGGCAAAAGGTCCCTTTCGACCCGCTCCCCGGCTTGTGTACCCTCTCGACCACACGCTCGGGGCCAGTACAAATCGGTTCCAGAAGGCCCGATTACCCGTGCCTTTGTCTCATATTTCCTGAATTCCTGCCGTCTTTCCGGTGTAATTTTGGCAAAAATCAGTCACTTAGCTACCCCATGACGGGGTAACCGGGTATAATCGCCGGCTCCCTAAATCGAATCTTCGATGGTTGGGTTGTTCACTGCTTTCACGTCTTCATCGGGAGTGGGAATGTCCAATCTGAGCAATGCATTGCAGCTGAAGTCTATCCACAGCCAGCTGCCAGTCACCGCTTATTTTGACGAAGCGCTACTCAAGCGCGAAATCGACACGCTTTTCCAGAAAGGTCCTCGCTACGTCGGGCACGAACTCATGGTGCCCGAGGCGGGAAACTATTTTGCGTTGCCCGGCGAAAAAGAAGGCCGCGTGCTCGTTCGCAACAAGAGCAACGAAATCGAGCTGCTCTCGAACGTGTGCCGGCATCGCCAGGCCATCATGCTAAACGGTCGCGGCACGGCAGACAACATTGTATGTCCGCTGCATCGCTGGACCTATGACCTCAAGGGCGAACTGCTCGGCGCACCGCACTTCGCGGACAAGCCGTGTCTGAACCTGAACAGCTCGCCGCTCCAGAAGTGGAACGGGCTGCTGTTCGAATCCGCGGGCCGCGACGTCGCGCGCGATCTCGCGCGCCTTGGGCCGGCGAAACACCTCGACTTCACGGACTACCTGTTCGATCACGTCGAGGTGCACGAGTGCAACTACAACTGGAAGACCTTCATCGAGGTCTATCTGGAAGACTATCACGTCGTGCCGTTCCACCCGGGCCTCGGCAACTTCGTCTCGTGCGACGACCTCCAGTGGGAGTTCGGCGAGTGGTATAGCGTGCAGACGGTCGGCGTGCACAAGCACCTCGGCAAGCCGGGCAGCCCGACGTACCGCAAGTGGCACGACGAAGTCCTGCGCTTTCGCAACGGCGTGCCGCCCGAGTTCGGCGCGATCTGGATGGTGTACTACCCGAATCTCATGATCGAGTGGTATCCGCACGTGCTCGTGGTCTCGTGGCTCATCCCGCAGGGCACGCAGAAAACGACCAACATCGTCGAGTTCTATTACCCCGAGGAAATCACGCTGTTCGAGCGCGAGTTCGTCGAGGCCGAGCGCGCCGCCTATATGGAAACCGCCGTCGAAGACGACGAGATCGCCGAGCGCATGGACGCTGGCCGCCGGGCGCTGTTCGAGCGCGGCGTTTCCGAAGTCGGCCCGTATCAGAGCCCGATGGAAGACGGCATGCAGCACTTCCACGAGTTTCTGCGCCGCGAGCTGGGATCGATCTGACGCGCGGCCTGGCGCCGGCGTCGGGCAGCGCGAACGCATCACGGAAAGACGGGCTTAGGCCCTAATGCCGTTCAGTTAAGGTCCCGTTTCAGGTTCCGAACGGTGTAGCGGAAAGGTCTGGACTTGACGGCCCGGGCGCAAGAGCGCCCGGGCCGTTTTTTGTTGGCAAGCTGCTTGAGCCGTTCGCGC